>CANJHY010000004.1:0-56096 GCA_947474275.1 Betaproteobacteria bacterium | reverse complement strand
TGCACGCCGCGTCCGGCGGCATTGGGCAGATATTGATCCAGCTCGCCAAGCGCATGGGCGCGACGGTATACGCGACCACCAGCACGCAGGAGAAAGCCGCGGTCGCCCGCGAGCGTGGCGCAGATCTCGCGGTGCTTTATGAAAACGGCCGGTTTGCCGAAGCGCTACGCGATGCGACGCAGGGGCGCGGCGTCGACGTGGTGTTCGATTCAATCGGCAAGGCCACTTTGCGCGACAGTTTTCGCGCCACGCGCAAGCGCGGGCTGGTCGTTGCGTATGGTTCGGTGTCCGGTTCGGTGCGCGATCTCGATCCCATAGAACTCGGCGAAGCCGGCTCGCTGTTCCTCACGCGGCCGCGGCTGGCCGATCATCTGCCCGACGCGGTAACGACGCGCCGGCGCGCCGACGAAATCTTCGCGGCTTTACTCGATGGCACGCTCAAGATTGAGGTCGCGGGGCGTTACACGCTAGCCGACGTTAACGAGGCGCATGCAGCGCTCGAGGACAGACGCATGATAGGCAAGCCGGTATTGGTCATCAATCCATGAGCGAGGACGCAAGTTCCCTGTTCAAGACCCGCTCCGATAGTGTCGCGGTGATCGTGACTGTGGCGACGCGGGTGCTCGTGTTGGCGCCCGCGAGCATGTCGATGCCGTAAATACCCTGGCCGTTTGTGGAGTAAGTGAAGCGGACAGCCAGCTTGCCGGCGTAATTCTTGGCTTGCGCAACACCTTCCGTCAGCGCTTCTTCCCACGCTTTTGCTTCGACGACGGCAAGTTTAGTGTTGCGATATTCGAGCACTTAGTCGGCGGTGAGCGCCTTGCCGCGCTTGCCGGCCTGCTTGCGGTACTTTGCCTCAAGACGGCTAAACACGGCGTCGGCAGGTCGCCCGGGCCCGCTGGCGTGCCCCGCTGCAATCGCTGCGCGCAGTTCCTCGTGCTGAAGTCTGGCGCGCGCGTGCTGATCTTCCAGCAAACGCAAACCGGCACGGACAACTTCGCTGACGTTGTTGTAACGCCCCGACTTTACTTGTTCCTGGATAAAGGCTTCGAAGTGGGGACTGAGAGCGACACTGGTGGGCATTTACGGCCTCCTATCTATTAACAATAGTTATTAAACAAGGGTTGAGACACTTCGTCAAGACGTGCCGGGGCAAAACAGAACGTGTCGCAATTTCCACATTTTTGCAACACGTTGGGCTAACGTGTCGCGGGCGGCGACGTGGGCCTGACGCGGTCGCCTTGGTCAAGCCCCATCCCAGTCCGCCGCCTTGATGCGTCATGTGCAAATCAATTTTGTGTCAGGCGGGTTTGTGGTATTTGGCTTCCAGCCGATCGAACACGTGTCGGCGGATTTCCCCGGATTGCCCGCTACTACCACTACGTCATTCCCGCGCCGGCGGGAATCCAGTCTGGATGCCGGATCAAGTCCGGCATGACGGCAGGGGCTCAGAGCGCGCCTGAAAAAGCCTGGTGCAGCAGCGAGTTTTTCAATGCGTCGAGCGCGGCGAGCTTGCGCAGGTAGATGGATTCAAGGCGTTGGGTTTCTTTGTGGAGGGCATCGAGCTTTGAGGCTGGTTCGTTTTGCTTTGTCACGGGTGGCAGCCAAACACGAAACTCGCGATGGGTCGAAAGCGCTGCGCTCTGCCATTGATCAGATGTGCGGGGACGCTGCCCGCGTGCAGCGCTGCCGGATTCACAAGATACGCAATGTTGCCGAGCGCCTGCCCAAGGCCAAGGCTGCCCAGACCCGCTGGGCAATGACTCAATCGCTCAAAGGGGACGCCGATACCGGCATCCAGAAACTCAAAGCGCATGCCAAGCATCTGAAGGCGCAGCATCCGGATGCCGCTGCCAGCCTGCTTGAAGGATTAGAGGAGTTGTTCACAATCAACCGACTTGGTGTGACCGGAGAGTTGGCGCGCTGCCTGGCCACCACCAATGTGATGGAATCGCCGAACTCTGTGGTCCGACGTGTGAGTCGCCGAGTCACAAACTACCGCGATGTCGCCATGGCCATGCTGCTGCGCAGCGGCGGGTTTCCTGGAAGCGGAGAAGGCGTTTCGCAGACTCCGCGGGCATAAAAACATTCCAGCGCTCATCCACGCTCTGCGGCCTACTATCCTTCAACACCAAAAGGCAGCATAATCATTTCTGCTAGGCGCACGACTACGAATCTGGCATGGCCCGCGGGGCCGACGCCTACTTCATCAAGCCCTTCAGTCCGCTGCAACTGGTTGCAGCGATCAAGGAACACACTTTGCGGGTGAGGGCGGCATGAACCACGCTTTCGAACTGCTCGAAAAATCGGCGCCGGCCGGAGGCCAGACGCAGCGCCTGCCGGGCAGCACGCACGATGCGGCCCTCCACGATCAGCTCTACCGTTACGCCGAAGACCTGCAGGAGATGGCCGCGCTGCGCGAAAACAGTCGCTGGCAGGGCGAGGTGTCCAACCGCAGGAAGAACGGCGAAATCGATCCCGTGTGGATGACGGTAAACGCCGCGCGCGATGCCGACGGCAGCGTGCTTGCTTACATCGCAGTGTTCGCCGACCTGGCGCGACTGCGCGGGGCCGAAAGTCGCCTGGCTGATCTGGCCTGGCGCAACACACCGGTGCCGCCGGTTTGTGTGGACAGGCTCAGTGAGCGCCCGCATGCCAAATAAATCACTCGTGCCAACCGGCGTTGCCCCGGAAGCGAAGGGGCTTCCGCTGTGGCGTCGTGGTCCCGCGCCAGCGTACGGGGTTGCGCTCGCGCTCATCGTGGTGATCATCGCCCTTTTCGCCGGCTATCTTTATGAGCAACGCATCGACTCCCTGGAGCAGTCGCGTTTAGAACAGGAAAGTGCGTCAAAGGCGGTCGCTTTTCACGTTGAACAGAGTCTTCTGGCGGTCGACCTTGTATTGCGCTCGGTCACCGAACGTGTCGCCGATGCGCGGATGTCGACTGTCGCTGAATTGCGCGAAAAGATGGGCACGCCTGCAGTATTCGACTTGATCAAGAACCGCAAAGCCGGCATCACGCAACTGAGCGTGGTCTCGATCGTCGACAAAAATGGCGACATGGTGAACTTTACGCGCAACTATCCCCCGCGCTCCGATCAGGGCAAGACCATCAACCTGGCCGAGCGCGATTATTTCAAGGCGCACCTCGCTGATGCCACCCTGAAACTGTTTATTTCCGCGCCGGTGAAGAACAAAGGCACCGGCACATGGACGTTTTACCTCACCCGCAAGATCGAGAACGCCTCTGGGGAAATGATCGGTCTGGTGCTGGCGGGCATCGAGAGCGCTTACTTCGAGGACTACTTCCGCGCAATCGCCCAGGCGGGCAAGAGCTACACGCTTTTTCTCGAAGCCGGCATTAGTATCGCGCGCTTTCCGGCAATCGACGCTGCCTTAGGCAAGGGTTCCACGGACACGCCAGTCTTCAAGACGCTCCGTAGCGGCGTGCCTTCGGCAGTTATCCGGCCCGAGTACGATGCACGTCTCGTGGCGAACTCACTCGAGTATAGAGTCATCGCGCCGTCCCGGGTCAGAGGCTATCCGCTGGTGGTCAACGTGCGCGCTGGGGAGTCGGTCATTTTTGCCGTTTGGAACAAGACCCTGATTTGGGTCGGAGGCTTTGCGCTATTGCTTTCAGTGCTGGTCCTTCTCACTGCCTGGGGTTGGCAGCGCACCCTGCGGCAACGCAAAATCATCACTTCAGAACAGGTGAGATCCCGGGCCAGGCGTGATGCGATCGTCTCGAGCTCGACCGATGCGTTCATTGGTATCGACGCAAACGGCCGTATCGTGGAGTGGAGCGCTATGGCGACGCAGATGTTTGGCTGGAGCGAGGCGCAGGTAATCGGCCGGCCTTGGACCGAGAATATTTTTCCGCTCCGCCACCACCAGGGCCATGCACAGGGCGTGGCGCGCATGCTGCAAGGCGGCGCACCTCGCACAGTCGGCAAAGTGATCGAGTTGCCTGCCTGCCGGGCAGATGGCACGGAGATGAGCGTCGAACTGCTGGTGACTGCCGTGCAGATGGAGAGCGAACAGAATTACGTTGCATTCGTGCGCGACGTCACCGAGCGGCGCGAGGCCCAGGAGCGCATCCGCGACTACAACGAGCAGTTGAATGCCATCTTCGCCCTGAGTCCGGACGCTTTCGTCTCTTTCGATCCCGCGCGTCGCGTCAAGTATGTCAACCCGGCGTTTGCGCGCCTGACCGGTCTGGACGATGGCGAGATGATCGGCCTTGATGAAGCCGCGTTTTCTGAACGACTGTCCGGCGCCTGCCTGCCGCAGGGAAACTTCTCCGGCACGGTGGCGCTACGCGCGATGCAGAAAGAGAAAGCCGGCGCCGGGGGCACGGCGGCGCCGGCGGTGAGCGCGCGCAGCCAGAAGATCGAGATGGCGGGCGCCGGCAGGCGCGTGCTCGAAGTCGCCCTGCGCGAATCGCAATCGCAATCGCAATCGCAGTCTGTCTCGCAGATTCTCTACCTGCGCGACGTGACGCATGAAACCGAAGTGGAACGCCTGAAGAGCGAGTTCGTCTCGACCGCCGCGCATGAATTGCGTACGCCGATGGCGAGCGTCTACGGTTTCACCGAACTGCTGCTGACGCAGGAGATCAGCGACGCGGACCGGCGCGATTTTCTGGAGACGGTCTTCAAGCAGTCTGGACTGATGATATCGATCATCAACGAGCTGCTCGACCTCGCGCGCATAGAGGCGCGAGGCGGCAAGGATTTCACCTTCGAACGGGTGAGTATCCGCGGCCTCCTGCACGAGATTATCGCCGGCTTCAAGACGCCGGCCGGCCGCCTGTCGCCCGAAGAGCCGGCCCCCAACGGGGTGCTGTGGGTGCGCGCCGACCCCAAAAAACTGACCCAGGCGGTGATCAACGTGCTCTCCAACGCGTACAAGTATTCACCCGCAGGCAGCCCGGTAGGCGTTGAGTTTGTTCAGTCGGTGCCCGGCACGCCGCTGGTTGGCATCCGCATCACCGACCAGGGCATCGGCATGACCCCCCAACAGCTCGGCCGTGTCTTCGAGCGCTTTTACCGTGCCGACGCCTCCGGCAAGATTTCCGGTACCGGTCTGGGCATGAGCATCGTGCATGAGATCGTCGTGTTGCACGGCGGTGAAGTAAACATCGACAGCAAATTCGGCGCCGGCACGACGGTGACGATATGGCTACCCGCCGCCAACGATCTCGTGCTGTCGGGGCAGAGCTTGGAGACCGCAGCCCTGTGAAGATAGCCGCAGCCGACGTGCTCGATCGGCTCGCCGCGCGCGCTGCCTGGTCACGCGATGACCCAAAGAGCTCCAACAGCTGTGGAGCCAGTCCGCTGCGAGTTTGCCAAGTTGACGATGCTGGTCAATCCGCCAGCCAATCCGCCAGCAAGTCGTGCATATTGGCGCACGGTAGCGGCGGGGTCATGCACCTAAACGACGTTGAAATATGCTAATTGCTTTTCTGCATCAATTGGCTACTGCACTTTGATGCAACGTCGGTGCACTTGAGGGGGATACTACTTGGTGCCGGGAGGGGGAATCGAACCCCCACACCATTACTGGCGCGGGATTTTGAGTCCCGTGCGTCTACCAGTTCCGCCATCCCGGCAATGAGGAGCCAATTATATAACAATCGCTCGGTATAATCGGCGCGGTGAAATTATCCGATTTTGATTACGAGCTGCCGCCCGCGCTGATAGCGCAATATCCGGCCGCGGAGCGCAGCGCCAGCCGCTTGCTGCATCTCGACGGCAACAACGGCGAACTCGCCGACCGCCGCTTTCGCGACCTTCCTGACCTCGTGAAGGCCGGCGACTTGCTGGTCATGAACGATACGCGCGTGATCAAGGCGCGGCTCACCGGGCGCAAGGACAGCGGCGGCCAGGTCGAGGTGCTGGTCGAGCGCGTGCTCGATCACGAGCGCGTGCTCGCCCAGGTGCGTGCGAGCAAGGCACCGCGCGCGGGATCGAAGCTGCTGCTCGCGCAAGGCGCGATTGCCGAAGTGCACGGCCGCAAGGACGAATTTTTCGAGCTGCGCTTTATCGAATGCACGGATGTGTTTGCCTTGCTCGAGCGCGCTGGCACCATACCTTTGCCGCCGTACATTACGCACCCCGCCGACGACGCGGACGGGGCGCGTTACCAGACGGTCTACGCACGCGAGCCGGGTGCGGTGGCAGCGCCCACTGCTGGCCTGCATTTCGACGATGCAATGCTGGCGACACTCAAAGCGCAAGGCGTGCGGCTCGCATGGATAACCTTGCATGTCGGCGCCGGAACTTTCCAGCCAATGCGCGTGGAAGATCCCGCCGACCACAAGATGCACGCCGAATGGTATGCGCTGTCGCAGGCAACGGTGGATGCGATTGCTGCCGCGCGTGCGGCGGGCGGCAGGGTGATAGCAGTCGGCACCACCAGTCTGCGCGCACTCGAATCTGCTGCCGCGGCTGGCCAGTTGAGAGCGGGTAGTGCGGAAACGCGTTTGTTTATCGTGCCGGGTTACCGGTTTAACGTCGTCGATCGCTTGATCACGAATTTTCACCTGCCGCGCTCGACCCTGATGATGTTGGTCTCGGCTTTCGGGGGCATGGAGAATATACGACGTGCTTATGCACACGCGGTGAACAAGCAATATCGTTTTTTCAGTTATGGCGACGCGATGCTGATTGAGAAGCATATTTTGGAACCGCCGATGAGCGCCGATGAACGCAGATGAAATCAAAATCCGGGAATAGTAAATGTAAGCGAAGCTTTGGAATTTTCCGGGCCTCGTCCTGTGTCGGTTGTGAGTTTGCGTCTTTGATCTGCGTTTATCTGCGTTCATCGGCGGTTACATGGATGTAGAGAAATGAGTAAATCAAAACCAGTGCCCCGCCAGAGCTATCCGCATTTCCTCGCCATCACCACGCGCTGGATGGACAACGATCTCTATAACCACGTCAACAACGTCAATTACTATTCGTATTTCGACACGGCGGTGAACGAATACATGTTACGGGAGCGCGTGCTGAGCCTGGAGAGCGGCCCGGTGTGTCTGGTGGTGGAAACCGGTTGCCAGTATTTCAGCCCGATCTCGTTTCCCGACATCGTGCATTGCGGCCTGCGCGTCGCGCATCTCGGTAACAGCAGCGTGCGTTTCGAGATCGGCATCTTCCGCAACGACGACGACATTGCCGCTGCGCAGGGATTTTTCGTGCACGTCTGTTGTGATCGTGCGACACAGCGTCCGCTGCCCATGCCCGACGGCATGCGGCGGGCTCTTGAAAAGTTGCGTTGAGTTATGCGCATCATTGTGCTATCGTTTTGATAGCATACGTTGATGGCGAGAAAATATGGCGCAGGTATTGATCAGGGATCTGGACGAAGCGACGCTTAAGCGGCTCAAAAAGCGGGCGGCTGATAATCATCGTTCGTTGCAAGGCGAATTGCGTGCAATCGTCACTCAGACCGTCGAGCCGGAGAAGTCCGGCGCAGAAACTGCGAAGGGATTGAAAGCGCGATCGCCCCGCGCGAAGTATGGCGGTAGCGCCGCGCTTAAGCGTGAGGACAGCGACGACGTGACGCCCGGCAACGGCGCGAGCCGGCGTAATGCCGCGGCGCCAACCGGCAGCATCTGGAATTGGCTGAAACGCCGGCCGGCGGGCAATCTTTCGAAAGAGGAGATCGATGAGTATATTCGCGCCGAACGCGATAGCTGGGGTGGGGCGTGACGATTTTTCTCGATGCGAATGTAATTATTTATCTCGTCGAAGGAGCGAAATCAATCCGCGATCGGGCGTCGCGGACAATAAGCCGCTATCGGGAAGCAGGAGAAGCGAGGATAGCCGTTTCGCGTTTGAGCTGGCTGGAATGCCGCATTCATCCGTTGCGAAAGCGTGATCAGACGATGCTTAAAGCTTATGCCGATTTTTTTGCCGCGCCCGACTTATTGATTGTCGAGCTGTCCGCACCCGTGATCGAAGCGGCGGCGCAATTGCGTGCCGTGCTGAATCTTTCGACGCCCGATGCACTGCAGGCGGCGTCCGCGTTGCAGATTGCAGGACCGGTAAGGTTGTTCAGTAACGATCGGCGATTGGCGAAGATTCCCGGTCTGATGGTCGAGCCGGTTTAATGCAGTTTTCTCTCACAGCAACCGACGGCGCGGCGCGGCGCGGCACGCTGCAACTCGCGCATGGCGTCGTGCAAACGCCGGTTTTCATGCCGGTGGGCACTTACGGCACGGTGAAGGCGATGAGTCCGGCCGAGTTGATCGACATCGGCGCCCAAATTGTGCTCGGCAATACCTTTCATCTGTGGCTGCGACCCGGGCTCGAAGTCATCGCGGCGCACGGCGGCCTGCATCGCTTCATGGGCTGGAACGGGCCCATCCTCACCGATTCGGGCGGCTACCAGGTGTTCAGCCTGGGCGAGATGCGCAAGATCAGCGAGGAGGGCGTCAAATTTCAGTCGCCGGTGAACGGTGACGCGTGCTTTCTCACGCCTGAAGAATCGATGCGCATACAGCGCGTGCTGAACAGCGACGTCGTGATGGTGTTCGACGAATGCACGCCGTATCCCGCCGACGTCGCGCAGGCAGGTGAGTCGATGGAATTGTCGCTGCGCTGGGCGGAACGGTCCAAGCGCGCGCACGAAGGTAATTCCAATGCGCTCTTCGGCATCGTGCAGGGCGGTATGCACGAGCCATTGCGGGACCGCTCGCTGGCCGGCCTGACGAACATCGGGTTCGACGGTTACGCCATCGGCGGCCTGTCCGTGGGCGAACCCAAGGAAGACATGTCGCGCATCCTCGCGCACACGGCGCCGCAACTGCCGGCGGAAAAACCGCGCTATCTGATGGGCGTGGGAACGCCGGAAGACCTGGTGGAGGCGGTGTCCGCCGGCATCGATATGTTCGATTGCGTGCTGCCGACGCGAAATGCGCGCAATGGCTGGATATATACGCGTCACGGAACCATTAAATTACGAAATGCCCAGTATCGCGATGACATCCGTCCGTTGGACGAGGCTTGCGCCTGCTATACCTGCCGCAACTTTACCCGCGCCTATTTGCATCATCTGCAAAAAGTGAACGAAATCCTCGGTGCCCGACTCAATACCTGGCACAACCTGCATTACTACCTCGAATTGATGCAGGGCCTGCGCGGGGCCATAGAGCGCGGGCGGCTCGCTGATTTCATAAGCGAATTCAGGCAGCTGAGAACAGGCAACTCATAGCGGCTCCATGCTAGAATACGCACCTTTTTACCGGTCGCTGCGCACCATGCGCCGCGCTTGAGGAGGCAATACCGTGTTTATCAAAGAAGCCTGGGCACAGACAGCCGCATCCGGGGGCGCCGACTTGATGTCGATGCTGCCCATCATCCTGATGTTCGTCGTGCTGTATTTCGTGATGATCCGTCCGCAGATGAAACGCGCCAAAGAGCATAAGGCGATGGTCGATGCGCTGCAAAAGGGCGACGAAGTCATCGCCGCCGGCGGCCTGCTCGGCAAGGTGACCAAGGTCGCCGACAATTACGTCACCATCGAAATCGCGGACAAGATCGAAATCCGCGTGCAGCGTCCCGCCGTGCAGCTCGTGTTGCCCAAAGGCACGGTTAAGGGCGTTGAATGATGCGAGAGGCGAGAGGCGAGAGGCGAGAGGCGAAAACGCGTAGCGGTTACGCTGCGCCACTCCTCACCCCTCACTCCTTACTCCTCTCGGCGTCGCGATGAACCGTTACCCCCTCTGGATCAACCTGCTGATCTGCTTCACGCTGGTGATCGGCGTCGTCTATACGCTGCCGAACTTTTTCGGTGAAGTGCCGGCCATCCAGGTGTCGGCGGCGAAATCGACGGTGAAAGTCGATGACGACCTGCAGAAACGGGTCGAAGGCGCGCTGAAAGCCGCGAATATTGCAAATGACGGCGTAACGCTCGATGCGGCCAGTCTGAAAGTGCGGTTTGCCGATACCGACACGCAACTGAAAGCCAAGGATGCAGTGCAGAAGGACCTGGCTGAAGATTTTGTCGTTGCGCTGAACCTGGTTTCGCGCAGCCCGCGCGCACTGAGCGCGATTGGCGCACTGCCGATGTACCTGGGCCTCGACCTGCGCGGCGGCGTGCATTTTCTGCTGCAGGTCGACATGCCGTCGGCGCTGATCAAGAAGCTCGACGGCACCGCCAGCAGCGTGCGCACCATGTTGCGCGACAAGCGCATCTCGTACAACGGCATCGTGCGCGAGAAACAGGGTGATAACCAGGTCCTGGTGCTCAAGTTCCGCGAGAAAGACACCCGCGACAAGGCGCGCAAGGAAGTCGAAACCACCAACCCCGAGCTCGCGCTGAACGAGCAGGAGCAGGGTGGCGAATTCCGCCTGGTGGCGGCATTGAAGCCGGAAGAGCAGAAGCGCACGCAGGACCTCGCGCTGCAGCAGAACATCGCAACGCTGCGCAACCGCGTCAACGAGTTGGGCGTGGCCGAGCCCATCATCCAGCAGCAGGGCGCCGACCGCATCGTCGTGCAATTGCCGGGTGTGCAGGACACTGCGCGCGCCAAGGAACTGCTCGGCCGCACGGCCAGCCTCGAACTGCGGCTGGTCGAGGCGCACGCGAGCGATCCGGCAGGCCGCGACTACGACGCCAAGAAAATTGAAGATGCCGCGAAAGGCAATGTGCCTTTTGGCACCGAGTTTTTTATCGACCGGCACGGCAAAAATCCCGAGCCGCTGCTGCTTTCGAAGAACGTCATCATCACCGGTGAGCGCCTGACCAATGCGTCTCCGAGTTTCGACCAACAGAACAACGAGCCGATAGTCAGTGTGGAGCTCGACGGCCAGGGCGCGCGCATCATGCGCGACACCACCCGCGAGGCTGTCAAGCGGCGCATGGCGGTGCTGCTGATCGAAAAAGGCAAGCCGGAAGTCATCACCGCGCCGGTCATCCAGTCGGAGTTGGGCGCGCGCTTCCAGATTTCAGGCCGCATGACGACGCGCGAAGCCAACGACCTCGCGCTCCTTTTGCGTGCCGGTTCGCTGGCGGCGCCAATGGACATCATCGAAGAGCGCACGGTCGGCCCCAGCCTCGGCGCCGACAATATCGCGATCGGCTTTCACTCGACGTGGATAGGCTTCACGCTGATCGCCATCTTCATGATCGCCTACTACCACATGTTCGGCGTGATTTCGGTGGCGGCGCTCGCGATCAACGTGCTGTTCCTGATTTCACTGCTGTCGATGATGCAGGCGACGCTGACTTTGCCCGGCATGGCCGGCATCGCGCTGACGGTCGGCATGGCGATCGACGCCAATGTGCTCATCAACGAGCGCATCCGCGAAGAGTTGCGCAACGGCAACACGCCGCAGGCGGCGATCCACGCCGGTTACGAGCGTGCCTGGGGCACCATTCTCGATTCCAATATCACCACGCTGATCGGCGGCCTTGCGCTGTTTGCATTCGGCTCCGGCCCGGTGAAGGGTTTTGCGGTGGTGCTGTGCCTCGGTATTCTAACTTCGATATTCAGCGCGGTGATGGTATCGCGCAGCATCGTGAACCTCTATTACGGCAGCCGCCGCAAGCTCGACAGCATTTCGATCGGGCAGATATGGAAAACCGGCACGGAACCGAAAGCAAAGGCGAAGGCGTGACGCGTTAGGCGACGCCTTTCGCGCATTCAGGAAAAAAACATGGAATTTTTCAAGATAAAAGACGACATCCCGTTCATGCGCCACGCGCTGGTGTTCAACGTGATTTCTATCATCACGTTCCTCATCGCGGTAGGGTCGCTGGCGACCAAGGGGTTGAACTTCGGCGTCGATTTCACCGGCGGCACCGTGATGGAAGTTCACTATGCGCAGGCGCCCGACGTCAACAAGATCCGCGAGACGGTGAGCAAACTGGGCTTTACCGACGCGGCGGTGCAGAATTTCGGCACTTCGCTCGACGTGCTGATCCGCCTGCCTGTCAAGGCAGGACTCACCAGCGCCACGGTCTCGGAAACCGTGCGCGACGAACTGCGCAAGGAAGACAGCACGGCCGAAGTCAGGCGTGTTGAGTTCGTCGGTCCGCAGGTCGGCAAGGAACTGGTTGAGAACGGCGGGCTCGCGCTCTTGTTCGTCTCGATCGGTATCGTGGCCTATCTGGCGCTGCGGTTCGAGTGGAAATTCGGCCTCGCGGCCATCATCGCCAATCTCCACGACATCGTCATCATTCTCGGGTTCTTTTCGATTTTTCAGTGGGAATTCTCACTCACCGTACTCGCGGCCATCCTGGCGATTCTCGGTTACTCGGTGAACGAATCGGTCGTTGTGTTCGACCGGATACGCGAGAATTTCCGCAAGATGCGCAAGGCCAGCGTGACGCACGTCATTGACAACGCGATCACGCGCACCATTTCACGCACCATCATCACCCACGGTTGTACGCAATTGATGGTGACGTCGATGCTGGTGTTCGGCGGCGAGACGCTGCATTACTTCGCGCTCGCGCTGACCATCGGCATCTGCTTCGGTATTTATTCTTCGGTGCTGGTCGCGAGCCCGATCGTGATGTGGCTCGGCGTCTCGCGCGAAGACCTGGTCAAGCCGGAAAAGAAGACCGAAATCGGCGCGGTGATCTAGTAACGGCAGGTAACCGCCGATGAACGCCGATCCACGCCGATGAAAATCAAGAGCAAACAACAGCGTGCACCGGGCTCAAAGAACTTTACTGCCACCCCAGTTTTCCCCTTCATCGCGAGAGGGGCAGGGAATGAGGGGTTTTTTATCCGCGTTCATCTGCGTCCATCGGCGGTTCCGTTGGTTTTAAGCTAGCAGGGCCAGTGGAACTTTTCGCGCAGTTCTTCGATATCGTCCTGCATCTGGACAAGCACCTGACGGTGCTGATCCAGACTTACGGCGCATGGATCTATCTGATCCTGTTCCTCATCATCTACTGCGAAACCGGGCTGGTGGTGACGCCTTTCCTGCCGGGTGACTCGCTGCTGTTTGTCGCCGGCGCCATGGCGGCGACCGGCGCGATGGACGTGCACGGCCTGTTCGCGTTGCTGGTTACGGCTGCCTTCCTTGGGGATAACACCAACTACTGGATAGGCCACTATGTCGGGCCGCGCGTATTCAAGCGGGAGCGCTCGCTCTTCTTCAATCCCGCGCATATCCACCGCACCCAGCGTTTTTACGAGAAACATGGCGGCAAGACCGTCATGCTCGCGCGTTTCCTGCCCATCGTCCGCACCTTCGCCCCGTTCGTGGCGGGGGTAGGCCGCATGGTTTATCCGCGTTTCATGTTCTACAGTTTCTCGGGCAGCGTGTTCTGGATCGGCTTCTTCGTCTACGGCGGCTACTATTTCGGCAACATCCCGTTCGTCAAAAATAACCTGACGGCGTTCATCCTCGGCATCGTCGTGGTTTCGATAGTGCCGGGCATCGTCGGATTCCTGCGCCAGAAGTTAAGGGTTTCTGCAGGCCGGTCGATCAATCAATAGATGAACGAGCACTCAGCAGACCTGATTTTCCATAACGGAAAAATCATCACGGTAGACGCGCGGTTCCGCATCGCGCAGGGCGTTGCAATCAGCGGCGGGCGTTTTGCCGCGGTCGGCAGTGATGCCGATGTGCGGCGCCACGCGGGTGCCGCGACGCGCATGATCGATCTCAAGGGGCGCACCGTCGTTCCCGGACTGGTCGACGGGCACGCCCACGCCGACCGCGAAGGCCTCAAGCTCGTTTTCCCCGCGCTGGGCAAGGTGCGTTCGATCGCCGATATTCTGGACCGCATCGCGGAGCTCGTGCGCGCGGCCAAGCCCGGCGAGTGGATCGTGACGATGCCGATCGGCGATCCGCCGACTTACTTCGACGTGCCGGACATTCTCAAGGAGAAGCGTTTCCCGACGCGTTACGAACTCGACGAAGTCGCGCCCGACAATCCCGTTTACATCCGCTCGATCTGGGGCTTCTGGCGGCACACCAAGCCGCTGGTATCCATCGCCAACACGCGGGCGCTTGAGCTGGCCGGCATTACGCGCGAC
Organism: Betaproteobacteria bacterium; assembly: GCA_947474275.1. Lineage (GTDB taxonomy): Bacteria > Pseudomonadota > Gammaproteobacteria > Burkholderiales > SG8-41 > PALSA-1004. The sequence goes on along the minus strand of CANJHY010000004.1, from coordinate 42,094 downwards.
ACCCCGGCGCCGCTGCCCAGCGTCAGCATAGAAAAAGGCGCGGACGGCGAGCCGACCGGCATCTTTGTCGAAGATACGCTGATGCCGGTGATGGAGCTCACGCTGCTGCGCTGCGCGCCGGGATTCACGCACCAGGACCGCGTGCGGACGTTGCCGGAGGCCATGCGCGCTTATCACGCTTTCGGTACGACCAGCATATTCGAGGAGCACGGCGTCTCGGCGGAACTGATGCGCGCCTACAAGGAAGTGCACCGCGCCGGCGGGCTCACCATGCGCACCGCGCTGGTGGCGAGCCCCGACTGGGCATCCATGCCCGAGGGGCCTTTCGAGCGCATCATCACGGGCTGGTTCGGCTGGCTGTCCGAACCCACGCTGGGCGACGAGTTTCTGCGCATCACCGGTCTGTTCGTGAACATGGACGTCGAAGCAGAAAACATCGTTCGTTCGCGCGCCCATCCCTATACCGGCTGGGCCGGCTTTCATTACCACAACGCGTTGCCGCGTGAGCGCCTCAAGGAGCTGTTGATCGCCTGCGCGCGCAACCGCATACGGGTCACCAGCATCCGGCGCAACATGCTCGAACTGTTCGACGAAGTGAACCGCGTGGTGCCTATCGGTGATTTGCGCTGGGTGTTCGGCCACATATCCGTGCTGACGCAGGACGAGATCAACCGCGCGGCGGATCTTGGCCTTGCGGTCTCCACGCATACCAACCGCTATATTTACAAAGAGGGGCACCTGCTGAAGCAGCGCCTCGGTGCGGAGCGTGAAAATGAAATCTCGCCGCTGCGCTCGCTGGTCGACGCCGGCGTGAAACTCTCGCTCGGCACCGACAACGTGCCGGTGTCGATGTTCTACCCGATCTGGCAAGCCGTCGCGCGCAAAAGCCTTTACACCGGTGAGGTGATCGCGCCGGAACAAAAACTATCGCGGGAACAGGCGTTGCGTGCCGCGACCGTCGATAGCGCCTGGCTGACTTTCGAGGAAGACAAAAAAGGCTCGATCGAGACCGGCAAGTTTGCCGATCTCGCGGTGCTGAGCGCCGATCCGCTGACGGTGGAAGAAGACGGGCTGAAGGACATTTCGTCCGAGCTGACGGTAGTGGGCGGCAAGATCGTGTGGGGCAACGGTGAAGCGGGTTAGAGCAAAGCAGAGCCGGCGTAAAATGCGAATTCTTAAAAATGTTCTGCTGGCCGCGGCCGCGCTTGGCTGCGGGGTCGCGGGCAATGCAAGCTCGCAGCCGGCCCCTTATCCGGCGAAGGTAATACGCCTTGTCGTCCCGTATGCATCGGGCGGGTTCAACGACATCCTCGGCCGCATGGCTGCGCGAAAAATCGCCGAAGCAATTGGCCAGTCCGTCGTGGTCGAGAACCGGCCCGGAGCGGAAGGCTCGATCGGACTCAATCTCGTAGCCAAGGCGCCGCCCGACGGCTATCTGCTCAGCATGGGCAGCGGTAATCTGACCATCCTGCCCCATCTCACCAAAAGCCTCCCGTACGATCCGCTGCGCGATTTCGCGCCGGTCTCGAACACCGCATTTGTGCCTTACGTGGTGTGCGTCAACGTCGCGGTGCCGGCAAAGACCGTGCAGGAGCTGATTGCGATCGCGAAAAAGCGCAAAGGATTTTTGAGCTACGCGTCCGGCGCATCGACTTCGCGGCTTGCCACGGAGATGTTCAAGTCGATGGCCGGGGTGGATATCGTATACGTGCCGTATCGTGGCACCGCGCCGGCGTTGGTTGACGTCGCAGGCGGCCAGGTCGATATGATGATCGCCGACCAGGGACTGATCCGCCCGCTGGCGAAAGCCGGCAAGTTAAGGATGCTTGCAACGACCGGACTGAAGCGTCTGCGCATCATGTCCGACCTGCCGACGGTGTCGGAATCGGGGCTGCAGGGTTTCGAAATCGCGTCGTGGTCGGGCGTCATGGCGCCCGCCGGCACGCCGCGCGACATCGTCAGCCGTCTGCATCGTGCCATTGCCGCGGGCATGCACGCCGCCGATTTGCAGCCGGTGCTGGATGAAATGGGTTATGAGCCGAGCGGCAATACGCCCGAGCAGTTTGCGGCGATGATACGCGACGAGTACGCGAAATTCGCGAGGGTCGTGCGCGAAGCGGGAATTACGGCCGAGCCTTAAGCGGAGAATCGCCTTCGCTAGATTTTCTTCGCGAGCTCCGCGGCCTTGCCGGTATAAGTGCCCGGCGTCAGCTTCAGCAAGCGCTTTTTCGCGTCGTCGGGGATTGCCAGCGTCTCGATGAAGGCATGCAGCGATGCGCGCGTGATGCCGCCTTTGCCGCGTGTCAGGTCTTTCAGTTGCTCGTAGGCGCCGTTCACGCCGTAGCGCCGCATCACGGTCTGCACCGGCTCGGCGAGCACGTCCCAGTTGGCGTCGAGATCAGCGGCGAGCAGCGCATGATTGGCTTCGAGCTTGCCCAGCCCCTTTGACAGAGAGTCATAAGCAAGCAGGGTATAGCCGAGCGCAGTCCCCATATTGCGCAACACCGTCGAATCGGTGAGGTCGCGTTGCCAGCGCGAGACCGGCAGCTTTTCGCTCATATGGCGCAGCAGCGCGTTGGCGAGGCCGAAATTGCCTTCGGAGTTCTCGAAATCGATCGGGTTGACCTTGTGCGGCATGGTCGAGGAGCCGACTTCGCCTGCCTTGGTCTTTTGCTTGAAGTAACCGAGCGAGATATAGCCCCAGATATCGCGGTCGAGGTCGAGCATGATGGTGTTGGCGCGCGCGCAGGCGTCGAACAGCTCGGCGATGGCGTCGTGCGGCTCGATCTGGATCGTGTACGGATTGAACTCGAGGCCGAGGTTGGTGACGAAGCGGCGCGCGAATTTTTCCCAGTCGACGGCGGGGTAGGCGACGAGGTGGGCATTGTAATTGCCGACCGCGCCGTTGATTTTGCCCAGCAGTTTGACGCCGGCGATATTGCCGCGTGCCCGTTTCAATCGCGCTACCACGTTGGCCATTTCCTTGCCTAGCGTTGTCGGGCTGGCCGGTTGGCCGTGGGTGTGCGCGAGCATGGAAGCGCCGGCCAGGTCGTGCGCCATGGTCGTGAGGCGGGTGATGATTTTGTCGAGGGCCGGCAGCATGACTTCGTCGCGCGCCGCCTTCAACATCAGCGCGTGGCACAGGTTGTTGATGTCTTCGGAAGTGCACGCGAAGTGGATGAACTCGGCGACCTTCGCGACCTGGGCGTTGCCCGCGAGACGTTCCTTCAGGAAGTACTCGATGGCCTTGACGTCGTGATTGGTGCGCGCCTCTATGGTCTTGACCTTGGCGCCGTTGGCTTCGGAGAAGCCGCTGACGACCGCGTCGAGCGCTTTGAGCGTGGCGGCGGAGAACTTCGCTACTTCCTTGATGGCCGGTTCGGCGGCGAGCGCTTTGAGCCATTCGACTTCGACCAGCACGCGGTAGCGGATGAGGCCGAGCTCGCTGAAATACGGTCGCAGCGGTTTGACTTTGCTGCTGTAGCGCCCGTCGAGAGGAGATAAAGCGGTAAGAGGGGAGAGCGCCATGATGACCCGCCGGTTAAGAGGCGGCAATTTTAACATAGACGACCGCGGCTCCCGCCGGGCCGCGGCGCTTATTCAACCTTGATATTGGCGTCCTTCACGACGCGCTGGTACTTGGCGATCATGTCGCTGATGTGGGTGGCGAACTGCTGCGGTGTCGAGCCGACGGGCACGAAGCCCTGGCGCGCATAACTTTGCTGGATATCCGGCAGCTTGAGTATGCGCGTGATTTCAGCGTTGAGTTTATCGATCACCGGGCGCGGTGTTTTGGCGGGGGCCAGTACGCCGTACCACGGCGTCATGTCGTAGCCGGGCAGCGTCTCGCTGATGGCGGGCACGTCCGGCAGCGCCGACATGCGCTGCACGGAGGTGACTGCGATCGCCTTGATCCGCCCGTCCTTGAGATAGGGCAGTGCTGCGCCGACCGAGAACAGCATGGTACTCAGGCGCCCGGCCATGAGATCCACCAGCGCCGGCCCCACGCCTTTGTAAGGCACGTGGACGATGTCCGTGCGGCTCATGCTCTTCACCATTTCCATCATCAGCTGGTTGGACGTGCCGACGCCGACGCTGCCGTAATTGAGCTGTCCCGGCTGCAATTTGGCGAACGCGATCAGCTCTTTCATCGAGCCGGCGGGGAGCTTGGGATGCGCCGTCAGCACGAAAGGCACGTTGACGACGTGCGTGACCGGCGCGAAATCCTTCTGCAGGTCGAACGGCATTTTCGGCTCGAACACGACATTCGCTGCATTGGCAGCGGTGGCAAGCAGCAGCGTGTAACCGTCCGGCGTCGCTTTGGCGACGAGGTCTGAGCCGATAAGGCCGCCAGCGCCGCCGCGGTTGTCGATAATTACCGACTGGTTCCATGCGTCGGTGAGGTGGCGGCCGAGCGAGCGCGCCACGATGTCGGTCGCACCGCCCGGGCCGAACGGCACGACGAAACGGATTGGCCGGTTCGGATAGGTCTGTGCGAACGCGGTGGCGGCGCAAAAGTGCGCTGCGCCTATTAACACCAGCGCCAGTGCCAACGCGCGGCAATGCATGCTCATGGCCTAAGCGGAGCTGACGACGCTGCCCGGCAAATCCCCTGTGGGCTTGCCGTCGCGATAAAGACTGCGGCCGTTGACGACGATGCGGGAAATGCCCTGCGCTTTCGCATGCAGGCGTCCGGCGCCTGTCGGCAGGTCGTAGATGAACGAGCCGCGCTCGGGCGAGCCGATAGCCGCCTGGTCGAACAGCACGAAGTCGGCGGCCTTGCCTGCGCTGATGCGGCCGCGGTCGTGCAGGCCGAAGAAGTCCGCCGGTTCCGAGGTGATGCGCCGCACCGCCTGTTCCATGGTCAGCACCTGCTTTTCCCGCACCCAGTGCGAGAGCAAATAGGTCGGGTAGCCGGCCTCGTACAGCATGTCGACGTGCGCGCCGCCATCCGACAGACCTATCATCGAGCGCGGGTCGCGCAGCATGTCGGCGATCTGCGCGCGGTCGCTGTTGCCGCGCTCGTAGGCGACGAGCATATTCAGATCGTCTTCGATGGCGATGTCGAACAGCGTATCGACGGGGTCGGCGTTGCGCTCGGCGGCGATTTCACCGACCTTGCGCGTCTCGTAATGCCGCAGCGCCTGGTTGCCCATTTTGCAGATGATGACTTTGGGCGGCTGGCCGGTGAAGCGCCGGCCTTCGGCGAGTTCGGCTTTGAACGCTGCGCGGAATGCAGGGTCGGCGTAGATTTTTTTCTGTTCCTCGACCGGGCGGTTGAACACAGGTGCGGCGCACTTGAATTCGTTGAATGCATAGGGGATCTTCAGCGTGAACTCGCGCAGCATCGAGCGTATGAGCATCTGCGGCGCGCACCCGCGCTTGATCAACGGATCGATCTTGTCGAGCACTTCGCGGCAGCCGTTGGGTTTGTTGGGATCGTTCAGCAGCGAGATCCAGGTTACCGGCCGCTCGCTCTGCGTCAGCAGGAAATCCAGCAATTCGTATTCATCGTCCGCCAGCGTGGCGAAGCGGTTGGTCACCGCGATCTGGATCACGCCGCGCTTGGCGCGTTTCAATACGCCGCAATAAGCCGCGTATTCGTCGCGACTCGTCAGTCGTGCCGCGAACGGTTTGCCCTGGTAGCCGATCTGCGAGCGGTTGTTCGACGAACTGAATCCCGAGGCGCCCGCCGCCATCGCATCTTCGATATGGGCGGCCATGCGTTTGGTTTCGTCGGCGGTCGCGCCTCGGGTGCCGGCATCCGCACCCATGACGTAGGTGCGCAAAGGCGACAGCGGCACCATGAACGCGCGGTTGACCGCGCACTGCTGCGCTTTGGCCATCTCCAGGTAATCGGCGAACGATTCCCAGTTCCACTGGATGCCCGCAGCCAGCACCGACTGCGACATGCCTTCGACGTTGATCAAGTCCTCGATCAGCAGATTGTGGTCGGTGGGACGGCAGGGTGCGACGCCGACGCCGCAATTGCCCATGACCACCGTGGTCACGCCGTGCTCCGATGACGCGTTGAGCATCGAATCCCACGAGATCTGCGCATCGTAATGCGTGTGCGGATCGACGAACCCCGGTGCGACGATGAGCCCATCGGCATCTATGGTTTCGGCCGCGCTGCCATCGACTTTGCCGACGCCCGTGATGCGCCCGCCGCTGACGGCGATGTCGCCGCGGAATTGTGCGGCACCGGTGCCGTCGACGATGGTGCCGTTCTTGATCAGGAGGTCATGAGTCATTGCTGGTTTGCTCCAGTCGTTCTAGAAGTTGTCTCAAAAACATTTTGGAACCGCCGATGAACGCCGATGAACGCAGATAAGCTCAAGCAACTTGACCATGGTTCTGGGCAAAGTCTGAAATTTTATCGGCGTCAATCGGCGGATGCTTGTGAGTGTTGTATTTTTGAGATGTGTTCTGGTTATTTGGGTTTGGCATCGTCGATGAACAGGCGGTCGATCTTGGCAGCGCAGATGAAATCATTCTCTGACAGTCCCTTGATCGCATGCGTCGTGTAGTCGACGCGGCACTGGTTGTAGCCGACCGCGAGGTCCGGATGATGATCTTCGCGATTTGAGACCCACGCGGTCGCATTGACGAAAGCCATGGTCTGGTAATAGTTCTTGAACGCATACGTCTTGCTGATCACGCTGCCCGTCACCGCCCAGCCGTCGAGCTGTTTCAGCATGTCGTGCACCTGCGTCTCCGTGAGCGACGGCACGCCGCCTTCGCACGGTTTGCAGGATTTGTCGGTCAGGTCACATACGGCTGCCGTCATTGCAGTCTCCATTGGTATTTCTATTCCAGCTTGATGCGCGCGTCGCGCACGACCTTGGTCCACTTGGCCGATTCGTGACGCAGATGTTCGCCGAACTGCTCCGGCGTGCTGCCGATGATGCGTACGCCGTCGAGTGCCAGGCGCTCGCGTGTGTCGGGGTGCTGCAGCGATTTCAGAAGTTCGGCGTTAAGGCGTCCGACCAACGGGGGCGGCAGGCCCAGCGGCGTGACGACGCCGTACCACAGGCTGGCCTCGAATCCTGGGATGCCGGATTCAGCGATAGTCGGCAGCTCCGGCGCGGCAGCCAGGCGTTGCGCACTGGTGACGGCGAGCGCGCGCAGCCGTCCGGACTTCACATGCGGCAGCACGACTATCGGGTTGTTGACGGTAAGCTGCACCTGGCCGCCGATCACGTCGGTGACCGCCTGCGCGCCGCCTTTGTAGATGATGGTCACCATGTTGATGCCGGCCATGCCTTTGAACAGCTCCATGGCGAGGTGGCCGCCCGCGCCGTTGCCGGCGGCAGCGTAATTGAGTTCACCGGGCCGTGCTTTGGCGAGCGCGATCAATTCGCGCACCGACTTCACCGGCAATGACGGGTGCACGACCAGCACGAGCGGCGCCGAGGTCAACAGCGACACCGGTGTGAAATCTTTCAGCGGATCGAAGGGCAGGTTGGGATACAGCGCGGGATTGGTCACGAAGCTCGATACGACCATCATCAGGGTATAACCGTCGGCCGGCGCCTTGGCGGTGATTTCCGCACCCGTGTTGCCGTTGCCGCCGACGCGGTTGTCGATGACGACCTGCTGTCCCAGGTTGTCGGCCAGGCGCGGCCCCATGATGCGCGACACCGCATCGGCCGGCCCGCCCGCGGGAAACGGTACGATGAGGCGCACCGGTTTCGAAGGGTAGGGCTGCGCGAATGCAGTGCCGGCCAATACCAGCAGGCCGCCGGCCCATGCCGCTTTAGTCCACGTGCCGTGTTTCATTGCTTGGCGAGCCCGATGTCGGTCATCAGCCCGCGCAATTCCTCGTTCTGCTGGTCGAGAAAGCGCCGCGCCTGCGCGCTATTCATGTAGGAGTCGCTCCACAGGTTGCGCTCGAGCTCGCGCTTCCAGTCGTCGGTGCGCGTCAGCCGCAGGAACACGCTGTCCCAGTATTCGACCTGCGCCGCTGGCATTGCGCGCGGCCCTATCATGCCGAACCAGTTGCCGTAGACCGCGTCCACCCCCAGCTCGCGCCAGGTCGGCACGTCGGGTATGCCGGCCATGCGCTGCGGCGCAGTAACCGCCAGCGTGCGCAGACGTCCCGCCTTGACCAGTTCGGCGACGTTGGAGGGCCGCGTCGCCAGTACGTCGACGTGGCCGCCGACGACCGCAATCGCGGCGTCGCCGGTCGACTTGAAAGCCACCACCGTGAGCTTTCTCTGGTCGTGCTGGAAGCCGGCCTTCTTGAGCACGAGCGCGAACGCGACGTGCGGCAGGGTGCCGACGCTGGTGCCCGGCGTAATGCTGAGCGACAGCGGGTCTTTTCTCAGGCGCTCGATGAGTTCGCGGGCGTCCTTGATAGGCGAATCAGCTTTGACGTGAAAGCCGACGTACTCGTTGAACATCATCGGCAGCGCGGTGAAGTCGGTGTACTTGAGGTCCATCTGGCCCATGATGTTGGCGCCGAGGATGGTGCCCGAAATGATGGAGAGCGCGTGGCCGTCGTTGGGGCGCTGGTTCAGGTAGTTCCAGCCGATCGCGCCGCCGGCGCCGGGTTTGTAGATGGCGAGCACCCCCTGGTCGACCAGCTTGCGTTCGAGCAGTATCCTCTGCAGCGGGCGCGCGAGGTTGTCGTAGCCGCCGCCCGGCGTCGCCGCGATGATGAGCTCGACGTTGCGGTCAGGACGCCAGTCGGCGGCGTGCGCCGGCGCGCAGAGCGCAAGGGCCGCGCTTGCTGCCCACAGGGTACGCTGCATGAAGACGAGGACGGCCAAGGCTGCTAACCGTTCGAACGCAGCACGCGGCCAGGATAATTCCCGGTGTGCGCGCCATTGTTGAACAGCGGCTTGCCGTTGACGATGACCTTGGAGATGCCGGTCGCGTTCGCTACCAGGCGGCCGCCGCCCGCGGGCAGGTCGTAGACCATGGTGCCGCGCGTCGGCGAATTCACGGTGCCGGGGTCGAAGACCACGATGTCCGCCGCCAGCCCCTTCTGCAGCCGTCCGCGATCGCCGATGCCGAGGAAGTCGGCCGGTTCCGAGGTCATGCGCTTGATCGCGTGCTCCAGCGTGAGCGCTTTTTTCTCGCGCACCCAGTGCCCCAGCATGTAGGTGGTATAGCCCGCTTCGCAGAACATGTCGACGTGCGCGCCGCCGTCCGAGAGGCCGATCAGCGTGCGCGCGGACTCGCGCAGCAAATCGGGAATGCGCTCGCGGTTGGTGTTGGCGCGCGGCAGGATGAACTTGGTCTCGAGCTTTTCCGATAGCGCGAAGTCAAACAGGCAGTCGAGCGGGTCGGCGTTCTGCTCGGCGGCGATCTCGCCTATGGTGCGGCCTTCGTACTTCTGGTGCGCGGGCTCGGCCGTTTTAAAGACGCCGACGTTCTGCGCCTGGTCGGTGAACTTGCGCCCCAGCTTCAGTTCTTCGCGGAAAGCGTCGCGGAAAGCGCGGTCGCCATAGAGCTCCATCTGCCGCGCGACCGGCTGGTTGAAGATGCCCTTGGCGGCGGTGATCTCACCGAACTGGAAAGGCGATTTCAGCGTGAGTTCGGAAATGAGCGGCCGCGTCAGAATCTGCGGCAGGCCGCCGCGGCGGATCAGCGGGTCGGCCTTGGCGAGGATCTGCGGAACGGCGTCCGGCTTTTCAATCAGGTTGTGCAGCGACAGCCACGTCACGGGGCGCTCGCTGTGGTCGAGCAGGAAGCCGAGCAACTCCATCTCGTCGTCGTCGAGGTTGGCGAAGCGCTTGGTCAGCGCCAACTCGATGACGCCGCGCTTGGCGCGCTTCAGCACGCCGGAATACGCGGCGAGCTCATCACGGCTGGCCGCGCGCGCCGACAGCGGCTTGCCGCCGAAGCCGACGTGCGAGCGGATCGCGGTGGTCGACCAGCCCCAGGCGCCGGCCGCGAGCGAGTCTTCGAGGATCCTGCTGATTTTTCTGGTTTCGTCGGTGGTGGCGGCGCGGTCGGGGCCTTCGAGCCCCAGCACATAGGTGCGTGCCGGCGCAAGCGGCACGAGGAAAGCGAGGTTGGGGCCGCTGCCGCGCTTTTCCGCGGCGTCCATGTACTCGGGAAAAGTCTCCCAGTCCCACGTGATGCCGGCTCTCAGTACCTCGGGCGACATGCCTTCGACGGTCACCAGGTCCTGCCGCAGCAGGTCGTGGTCCGCGGGGCGGCACGGCGCGACGCCGACGCCGCAGTTGCCGAGCACCACCGTGGTGATGCCGTGGGCGGTGGAACTCGACAGCAGCTGGTCCCAGCAGATCTGCGGGTCGTAGTGGGTGTGCGGATCGATGAAGCCAGGGCATACGACCTGGCCGGCGGCATCGATCACCTGCGTGGCTTCGCCCACGGGTTTGCCGATGTCCGCGATGCGGCCGTCTTTGACCGCGATGTCAACGCGGCGGCCGGCGGCGCCGGTGCCGTCGACCACGCTACCGTTCTTGATGAGCAGATCGTAGTTCATTGCGTTCCCGTATTGGCTGAAGAGGTGTTCTTGATCGGGGGCCAGGCTGAAAGCGTGGCGTTCCGGGGTGAATTGAAATCGCTTAAATTATCACACGTGTTTTGGCGCCTGACCACCGTTGATTCGTGATGGTGCGGAATTACAGCCGCACCGGTGCAGTGCGGCTGCAGTAAACTGGCGGCTTGATATCAGGGAGAACCGCTGAAATGGCTTTCGATCTTATTTTACGCAACGCCCGTCTGACGGACGGCACGACCATGGACATCGCAGTCGCGGACGGCCGCATCGCAGCCATCGCGCCGCGCGTCGCCGGCGACGGCGCCAGCGTGGACGCCGGCGGGAATTTCGTGTCGCCCGGGTTGGTGGAATGCCACTTCCACCTCGACAAGTCGCGCATACTCGACCGCGTCGCGCCGCTGGCGGACCGACGCGCGACCGACTACATGAAGCGCACCGCCGCAGTGAAGCATACGTTCACCGAAGAGGACGTCTACGCGCGTTCCCGCGCGACGCTCGAGCAATGCATGCTCAACGGCGTAACCCACATGCGCACCCACGTCGAGGTCGACCCCAACGTCGGGCTGCGCGGTTTCGACGCGATCGAGCGCCTGGCGAAGGATTACGCCTGGGGCATGGACCTCGAGGTCTGTGTTTTTTTGCAGGAAGGCTGGACCAACGTGCCGGGCGCGGAGGACATCGTGCGCGCGGCGCTGGAGCGCGGAGCAGCGGTGGTCGGCGGCGCGCCGCGTTACGACACCGACGGCCCGGCGCAGATCAGGCGCGTTTTCGAGCTCGCCAAGGAATACGACGTCGACGTCGATCTTCATCTCGATGGCGGGTACACCACGCACGACATGGACATCTTCCAGGTGTGCGACCTCGCTGACCAATACGGCTGGGGCGGACGCGTCGCGATCGGCCACGGCAACAAGTACTCATGCCTGCCGCTGCCGGAACTGGAAGCGCTCGGCCGCCGGCTGGGCAACTCCGGCGTCGCAGTGGCGGTGCTGCCGACGACGGACCTTTTTACGAGCGGGCGCCATCTCGAGCACAACGTCATCCGCGGCGTCGCCGACGCCAACGCGCTCATTGCGCAGGGCGCCAACTGCGCGATCGCGACCAACAACGTGCTGAACCCGTTCACGCCGTATGGCGACTGTTCGCTGGTGCGGATCGCGAACCTCTACGCCAACATCGTGCAGCGCGGCACGCCGCAGGACCTCGCCGACTGCTTCGCCATGATATCGAGCCGCGCCGCGCGCATCATGCGCCGCACCGACTACGGCATCGCGGTTGGCAATCCGGCAGACCTGGTTGTGTGGAACGCGCAATCGCCGAGCGATGTCATCGCCACCGTGGCGTCGCCGCTGGCAGGCTATAAGCGCGGCCGGCGCGTGTTCACGCGCGAACGGGCGGTGTTGCACGCGGCGTAAAGCGCAATCCTGCGTCAGCGGTTCGCGAGCGCGATGAGCGCAGCCGTCAGTACGCGCGCGCCAGCGGCGAGGTCGCCGGGAGTTGCGTTCTCCGCTTCGTTATGCGAAATACCTTTTTCGCACGGCACAAAAATCATGGCAGTAGGGCACACGCGTGACATGTAATTCGCGTCGTGGCTGGCGCCCGACGATAACCGCATGTATGGCAGGTCAAGCTCGCGGGTGGCCGTTTCGATCTCGCCGGCGACTTCCGCATTGAACACGCACGGGTCATCGTGCAGCGTCGGCGTGACCTTGACCTCGCAGAACTTCGCCGCTTTGCGCGCCAACGGTTCGACCGCGTCACCCAATCGCGCGATGGTTTGCGGATCGGGATGGCGGATATCCACCGAAAAAAGCACGTGACTCGCCACCGAGTTCGGCGAATTAGGCGTCACCAGCATGCGGCCGACGGTAAAACGCGTAACGTCGGCGGGGTCGTGCGTGAGTTCGGTGAGTGCGTTGATGATGGCGATGGCGTCGCGCACCGCGTCCTTGCGCAGCGCGAGCGGCGTGGTGCCGGCGTGGTCCGTCTTGCCCGAGACTTCGATGTTGAACCAGCGCAGCCCCTGGATGCCGGTGACGACGCCTATGGTTTTCTGCGCGTTCTCCAGCAGCGGGCCTTGTTCGATGTGAACTTCGATATAGCCGGCGGCCGGCGATTTGAACTGGCGTGGCTTCGCTTCGGGCGTCGCCGCCAGCGTTTGCGCCAGCGCGTCTTTGAAAACCACACCTTCGTTGTCGGTGACGTCGAGCACGTCCGCGAGCGGCCGCGCGCCGGTAAACACCATCGAGCCCATGGTGCAAGGCGCGAAGCGTCCGCCTTCTTCGTTGGTCCAGGCGACGACTTCAATCGGGCGGCGTGTCTTGATGCCTGCTTCGTCCATCGCTTCGAGCGCTTCGAATCCTGCGAGCACGCCATAAATGCCGTCGAAACGTCCGCCGCGCGGCTGCGTATCCATGTGGCTGCCGGTCATGATGGGCGCAGCATCGGCGTCAGTGCCGGCACGGCGCACGAAAAGGTTACCGATGGGATCGACACCGATGGTGAAGTTGCGTTTCGCCGCCCACGACAGGAGCAGCTTGCGTGCGACGATGTCTTCTTTGGACAGGGCAGCGCGGTTAACACCGTTGCCGGGAATCGCGCCTATCTTCGCCATTTCGGCGTGGCGCTGCCACAACCGCTGTTCGTCGACGCGCAGGGCCGCGTCGCGTGCGTCTTCTCTCATGTTGTTTCCGCTAACGAAAAAGTGATTCTACCTTTGAGACCATAGGCCTTCCCAAAAGCCTGCTCGCCCCGCTTGCGGGGAAAGCAAGTGAGACGGCGACGGCCGGGCCATGGTGACAGTCGGGAGTGTTTGTGAGCTGGCCCGAGATTTTGACTGGCACCCATCTCAAGAATACAACACCTACAAGCAACCGCCGATAAACGCCGATATAAATACCGAGCTTGCCCCGAATCAAGGTCAAGCCTCTGGAGTTTATCTGCGTTCATCTGCGTCCATCGGCGGTTCCAAACTGTTTTTGATACAGCTATTCGATCTTGACGTTCGCCGTCCTCACGACCTTGCCCCACTTGGCGACGTCGCTTTTGATCTGGTCGGCCATCTGCTCCGGCGTGCCGCCCTGTACGAGCCCACCCTGCGCCAGAAGCTTTTCCTTGATGTCGGCGCTCGTCAGAACTTTCTGCACTTCGGCGTTGAGCTTGGCGATGACATCGCGCGGCGTGCCGGCGGGCGCCATCAGGCCGAACAGGCTGTCGGCTTCGAAGCCTTTCAGTGATTCGCCTATGGTGGGCATGTCAGGCATCGCAGGCGAGCGTTTTGATGATGCGACACCGATACCGCGCAGGCGGCCCGCTTTCACATACGGGGCGGCCGAAGGGATGCTGTCGAAAAAGAGCTGCACGTTGCCGGGTATCAGGTCGGAGAGCCCCGGCGCGCTGCCTTTATACGGAATGTGGTTGGCGGTGAAGCCACCCAACTGCTTCAGCATTTCCTGCTCGAGGTGCGACAGCGTGCCGTTGCCCTGCGATGCGAAGTTGAGTTCGCCCGGCCGCGCCTTGCCGAGCGCGATGATTTCCTTGACGTTTTTTGCCGGCAGCGCCGGATGCACGACCAGGATGTGCGGCACGTTGGCGACCAATGCGACCGGCGCCAGGCTTTTTTCGAGGTTCCAGCTAAGTTTGCTGTACGCAGCCATGCCCACCGCGTAGGTCGTGACGGCCGCCATCAGCAGCAGGTAGCCGTCGGGCGTAGCCGCCGCTACCTGCTCGGCCCCGATGTTGCCGCCTGCGCCGGGCCGGTTGTCTATGATGAATTGCTGTCCTGTGGCTTCAGTCAATTTCTGGCCAAGTGTGCGCGCGAGCAGATCGGCGGCGCCCACGGGCGGGAAGGGGACGACGACCCGTACGGTCTTGGTGGGGTAACTTTGCGCGGTCGCGAGGGATGCGCTTATCAGCATCGAGAGCGTGACAGCGGGCGTGAGAAGCTTGTGCATGATCGTTCCTTTTTCAGAAGAACATCTATTCGAGCAAGCGGCTTGCCATGGCGCTTGAAGCCCTGTATCGCCCTTGCGCACACTGTTTAGTGCACGTTCATGTTACGCGATGCGCCGGTGCGGTGCGTATTCAGGTAACGCTTATTTTTCTATTACTCCCCGCGTATCCCGGCATCCTTAATCACTTTCGCCCATTTCTCGCGTTCGGTCTTGATGTGGGTTGCGAACTGCTGCGGCGTGCCGCCCGCGGCTTCAGCGCCGTCGGAGGTAAAGCGTGCTATGACCTCGGGAAACTGCAGCGCCTTGTTGGAGTCGAGGTTGATGCGCTCGACGATGACGCGCGGCGTGCCGGCAGCTGCCAGGAGTCCATACCACTGATTCACGATAAAACCCGGCACGCCTGCTTCAATAATCGTCGGCAGGTCCGGCAGCGCTTTCGCGCGCCTGGCGCCGGTGACCGCCAGCGCTCTGAGCCGTCCGGCGTGTATGAGTTGCATCGAGGAAATGCTGCTCGAGAATATGAGTTGAATCTGGCCGCCGAGCAGGTCGGGATAGGCGGCGCCTATGCCGCGGTAAGGGACATGCGTCATCTGCGTGCCCGTCATCGACTTGAACAGCTCGGTCATGAGATGGATCAGGCTGCCGTTGCCGCTTGAGGCGAAATTGAGCTTGCCCGGGTTGGCTTTCGCATAGGCGATCAACTCGGCCACGGATTTGACCGGAACGGCGGGGTTGAGCACGATGACGTAAGGCTGGGTGGTGACCTGCACTATCGGCACGAAATCGCGCTCGATGTTGTATTGCGCTTTGTACATCAGCGGATAGATCAGGCCGGTTGCGCTCATCATCAGCAGCGTGTAACCGTCGGGCGTCGAATGCGAGACCGTCTCGACGCCGATCACTCCGCCGCCGCCGCTGCGGTTGTCCACCACCACTGATTGGCCGAGGCTCTCGGTGAGCTTTTGCGCGACCCCGCGCGCGATGGTGTCCATGCCGCCGGCGGGCGCGAGCGGGACGATCAGCCGAATCGGCCGCGTCGGATAGTTCTGCGCGTTCGCGCACGCCGTGCACAGTGCCAACGTGAACAGCCACGACAGTCTGATCATCATAGCAACCTCCTCGACGACGCTTATGCTTTGGCGAGCAACCGCGCGATCTCCGCGGCATCCTTGAGCGTTTCGAGCTTCAGCATTGCGTCGCGCAGCTTTTCTACCTGCGCTTTAGGCAGCGCCGCTGCGGCGAGCTTCTCGAATTTCTCGCACACCTCGGCTGCGGACGCGAAATTGTTTTCGTTGCCGCGCCCGGCTTCGACCGTGCGCTCCATCTTCTTGCCGTCATTCAGGGTTACTTCAACGCGCACCATGTGGCGGAACTTGGAGCCCTTGGCGGTGATGGCGTCGTCGTGCTTTACGCTGACTTTCTCCGCGTGCTTCATGCGCAGCGGGTCGGCGACCTTGTCTTCCGTGAACTGGTTGACGAAGCAGTCGCCGTCCAGCAGCCAGGTGGCGACGCAGTAGGGCAGGTTCAACTGCGCCGACGTGAGACCCTGCGGCACGTATTTCCAGCCGACGTGGTCCATCGTGACCTGCGAGCCGTGGACGACGATGCTTTTCACGTCGTCGGCGCCGAACGGGCGTTCCTGCTGCATGAGGCGGATCGCGTCTAGCGTGGTGTGGTTGCTGCCGACGCAGGAATAGAACTTGAGCGCAACACCCATGGTCTGCCAGACCTTGCCGAAATCCTTGGTGAGTTCTTCGAGTTCGAAACGGTCGGTCGAACGCGAGAAAGTCGTGCAGAAACCGCCATATTCGCTTTCCAGCACGTTGACGATGCCGGTGAAGCCGGCGTCGGCGAGCAGCGCGCCGTAGAGCCCGCTTTGCGACGAGCGGCCGGCATGCATGCGCTTGACCATCGCGCCGTACTGCGCGGCCATCAGGCCTGCTGCCTGCGTGCCGGCAATGCCGAGCGCGTGTACCGTTTTGTCTGTGTCCAGCTTCAGGCCGCGTGCAGCGCCGGCGGCGGCGGAGAACACGCCGAGCGTCGCGCCCGAATGCCAGCCTTGCGCGATATGTTCGGGGCCCATACAGATGCCGACGCGCGGGCCGATTTCATAACCGGCGACGGCGGCGGCGAGGAATTCCTTGCCGCTCATGCCGGGGCGCATTTCAGTGATTGAAATCAGCGCAGGCAGCACTACCGCGCCGACGTGCAATACACCCTGGCGGTGCACGTCATCGAGTTCGAAACCTTGCACCTGTGTGCCGTTGATGAGCGCGGCATGCGGCGCGGAGATTTTCTGTCTGGTGCCCCATATCGAGCAGGCTTGCGTGGTGTCGAGTTCGCCGAGCCGCTGTTGCATGATGCGCGTCCATTCGAGGTCGGCGCCGTAGAGCGCGCAGCCGAGCGAATCGAGCATCAGCAGCTTGATGCGCGTGAGCACATTGGCCGGGATGTCCTCGTAACGCAGCGTGGAAACGAATTCGGCAATGCCGCGGGTGTATTGGTTGTCGCTTGATGCTTCGTGGCTCATTTATAACCCATTTAACGATTGATTCGCCGCCAAGGCGCCAAGGCGCAAAGGCGCAAAGATGAGGCGAGAAATATTTCGGCTGGTTAAGATCGGTTTTTCTTTGCGCCTTGGCGTCTTTGCGGCAAAGTTCTTATTTGGCCGCCAGCGCCGCGCTGCGCCCCGCCATGCGGCCGAACACCGCGCCGGACACCAGCCCGGTGCCGCTCGCGTAATTGAAGTAGAAAAGCCCGCCGACCATCTCGCCCGCGCAGTAGAGCCCGCGGATCGGGTGGAAGTGCACGTTGATGACCTGTCCGGTTTCCTTGTCGATGCGCAGCCCGCCGAAGGTGAACGTGATGCCGCAGGTCGTCGAGTAGGCGTCGTACGGCGGCGTGTCGAGCGCCTGCGCCCAGTTCGACTTCGGCGGCTCGATGCCGGCGGTGCCTTTGCCGTCCTTGATCGTGTGGTTGAAGGGCACGTCTTTTTTCACCGCGGCGTTGTAGTCGCGCACCGTCTTCAGGAAGCCGTCCGGGTTGACGCCTTCGAGCTTGGTGGCGAGCTCCTCCAGCGTGTTGGCCGAGACTTTGGTCATCATCTTGATGCGGTACTCGGAGCGCAGCAGCTTGGTGACTTTGGAATCGAACACCTGCCAGGCGAACTGGCTGGGCTGCCTCAGCACCTCGCCGCCGTACTTGGCGTAGGTGAAGGAGTGGAAATCGTAGCCTTCGTCGACGAAGCGCTTGCCTTCGGCGTTGATCAGCAGGCCGAAGATGTAGCTGTGCTTCTGGAATTGATCGCCGACGCTGACGTCGCCGAACTCGGGCGCGTAGCGGTCCCAGCCGGTGGCGTGGCAGCCCGACCAGTTGCCGTACGGCGCCGCGCCGATGTCGAGGGCCATCTTGAGGCCGTCGCCCATGTTGAAGCGGCTGCCGCGCACCTTGCACAGGTCCCAGCCGGGTCCGAGGTAGCGCGCGCGCATCTCCGGGTTGGCTTCGAAGCCGCCGCAGGCAAGCACCACCGCCTTGGCGCGGAAATCGACCGCTTTGCCCTTCTGCTCGGCGTGCACGCCGCAGACGGCGCCGTTTTCCTGCATGAGCGAACCCACGCGGGTGTCGTAGAGAATCTCGATGCCGATCTTCTTTGCCGTCGCGTCGAGGTAGTCCACCAGCCCGGCGCCGCCGCCGTTGACTTCGATCGGCATGTTGCCGAAGTAGACGCGCTTGCCGTCTATGATGCCCGACTGCCGGCCGTGGTTGAGGATGAATTTGGCACCCTTGGTGCGCAGCCAGGCCATGGTGTCGAGGCCGCTGTTGACGAGCAGTTCCGACAGGTCCGGATCGGTGCGGTACTGGGTCAGCTCGTGCATCACGTCGAGGAAGTGCTCACGGGTGTTGCTGCCGAAGTCGCTGTTGGCTTCTTCTTCGGCGGAGATGTCGGTGACGCGCCGCAGGTCTTCGACCCCGGTGTAGGCGAAGCGCATGACGCCGCCGGCGAAGCGGCTGTTGCCGCCGTGCTCGTCCGCGGAGGCCGCCTCCAGCATCAGAACTTTGGCGCCGTTTTCCTGCGCCGCTAACGCAGCGCATAGCGCGGCATTGCCTTTACCTACCACGATTACGTCGTATTCCACTTTACTTTTGCCTCCAGGTTGAACCCGTCTCGGAAGGGGGTGTTCGCGATTCTGTCAGGGCGGGCGCCGGCGGTCGCTGCTGCGCGAGTTAAAAGCGGAAGAGTCCGGAGCATGCTCAAACTGACGGTACTTTGGCTGTATTGCTGAATGGCGCGCGCCGGGTCTCTGCGTGAGCCTTAGACACTCTTAAATGCGGGGCTGATTTTATCGCAGAATGCAGTCAATGTGGAGTGCGGGGCTTGCCGCTAGAATATGCAGTCTGCGGCCGTGAGTTCCTGCACGAATCCGCCAAAACCAAGAGACCTATTTGAAGATAGATGACGGTTCGTGGGGATTGAGCGAGGCCGAAGCCAAGCGCGTTCAACGGCGTCCGGAGGCATTCGGCACGCGCGGCATGGTGTGCTCCGCCCATCCGGTGGCGGCGTTCATCGGGCTTAGCATCCTGCAGCGCGGAGGCAATGCGTTTGACGCGGCGATCGCCGTGGCGGCGGCTGAAGGCGTGGTGCTGCCGATGAAATGCGGTCTCGGCGGTGATGCGTTTGCAGTGGCGTACGACGCACGTCAACGCGAGACTGTCGCGTTCAACGGCAGCGGTGTTGCGGCGGCTGGCGCCACCGCGGACTACTATCGGAGCAGGGGGCACAAGACGATGCCGCTCGACGGCGTGCATGCGGTCAGCGTTCCGGGCGGGGTTGCCGTGTACGAGGCATTGTGGAAGCGCTATGGCACCATGGACTGGGCGGCGCTCTGGGAGCCCGCAATCCGGCTCGCCGACGAAGGTGTCGCCATCACGGATTACATCAGCGCGCGCTTTGCCGATCGCGCAGCAAAACTCGCCGTGTTCCCGCATTCGGCCGCGCAGTTTCTGCCGCACGGCCGGGTCCCGGCTGCCGGCGAGCGCTGGTCGGCTCCCAACCTCGCGAAAACGCTGCGTATCGTGGCGCAGGGTGGCGCCGATGCGTTCTACCGCGGCGAGATTGCCGAAAAGCTGCTTGCGTTCCTCAAGCAGGAAGGCCAGACGTTTACCGCCGACGATTTCGCGCAGCAGCAGGCAGTCATCTATACGCCGATCGCCACGGAGTATCGGGGGGCGACCGTGTACGCGACCGCGCCGCCTTCGCAGGGTTTTCTCGTGCTCGAACAGCTCAACATCATTGAAGGCTTCGACATCGGCAAACTCGCGCCGTACAGTCCAGAACGCATGCATTTGCTGATGGAAGCGAAGAAGCTCGCGTTCGCCGATCGCAACCGCTATGCCGGCGACCCCGCCTTCGTGACGTGGCCGCTGCAGACGCTGATTTCAAAGGAGCACGCCGCGTTTCGTCGCGCTGAGATCGACCCGGCCCGCGCGTGCTGGCCCGCCGGCGCGATGGTGCCGGAGCACGCTGGAGACACGAGCTACTTCGCGATTGCGGATGGAGACGGCAACGCTATTTCCTTCATCCACAGCCTGTCGAACTCGTTCGGCTCTTGCGTCGTCGCGGGTGAAACAGGTGTCACGCTCAACAACCGCGCGGGCCGCGGCTTCAGCCTCGACCCGAGCCATCCCAACTGCATCGCGCCGGGCCGCCGCACCATGCACACCCTGAACGCCTACATGGTTTATCGCGACGGGCGGCCGTGGCTCGTCGGCGGCACGCCGGGCGGCGACCAGCAGGCGCAGTGGAACACGCAGGTGATCAGCAATGTCATCGATCACGGGATGTCAGTACAGGAGGCGGCCGAGGCGCCGCGCTTTCACAGTTTCCCCGGAACCGACCCGGTCAATCTCGGGCGCGCCCCGGTCATCAAAGCCGAGGACCGCGTGCCGCAGGCGGCACGCGACGCGCTGGCGAAGTTGGGCCATACCGTGGAGACGCTGGGCGCGTGGGGCGCCGGCGGGGCGGTGCAGCTCATTCAATTTGACCGCGAGAACGGAGTGCTGCGCGGAGGGACCGATCCGCGGCCCGGAGGCCTTGCGCTAGGATTCTGAAACAGTCGCCGGTTGAGTTTCGGCATGGCATGCCGCACAATCCCTGCACAATTCAAAAACGCGCCCAGTTAGTGCGCATCCAGCAGGAGGAGAAACATGAACGTCCGGTGGAAAACCGTTGCAGTCTTGTCGGTGCTTGGCATTGCCCAGGCAGCGTGGGGGCAGAGCTACCCGGCCAAGCCGGTGCGCATGGTCGTCGGCTTTCCGGCCGGCGGCCCCATCGACATCGTCGCCCGCGTGATGTCGCCAAAACTTAGCGAAGTGTTCGGCCAGCAGGTCATCATCGACAACCGCGGCGGCGCCAACGGCCTGATCGGCGGCGAAGCCGTTGCCAAATCCGCGCCCGACGGTTACACGATGATGTTGATCAGCACCGGCACGGCCACCATCAGTCCGCACATCTATCCGAAGATGCCGTACGACGCGCAGCGCGACCTCGTGTGCGTGACGCTGGTGACCCAGACCGGCGAATTGCTGGTCGTGCATCCGTCGCTGCCGGTGAAGAGCGTGAAAGAGCTGATCGCGTTGGCGAAGACGCGGCCGGGTGAAATATCGATTGCATCGACGGGCAGCGGCGGCTTGCCGCATCTCGCGCTGGAGCTCTTCAAGATCGAAGGCAAGGTCAACATGCTGCACGTGCCGTTCAACGGTGCGGCGCCGGCGGTTTCGAACGCGGTCGGCGGCCAGGTGCAGGGTGTGATCGCCGATTTGCCGGTATTGCAGCCGCACATCCAGAGCGGCCGGTTGCGCGCGCTGGCGCTTGCCGCGCCCAAGCGTTCGCCACTGTTCCCCGACGTGCCGACGATGATTGAGCAGGGGCTGCCGAAAGTGGAGGCGGTCAACTGGTACGGAATTCAGGTCCCGGCGAAGACGCCGCCCGAGATCATCGCGAAGATCAACGAGGTTTTCGGCAAGACCCTGAACGATCCCGCCATGCGCCAGACGCTGATCGGGCGCGGCGCCGAACCGATTCCGGGCACGCCCGCCGAATTCGCCGCCTTCGTCAAAGCCGAATACGACAAGTGGGGCCCGATCGCGAAGTCGTCGGGCGCGAAGGTCGACTAGCAGTTTGTTGAAAAACGTCCGTCGCTCCCGCGAAATCGGGAGCCCAGGAAATTGGCGGTCAATATACTCATGGACTTGCTGGATTCCCGCGTAGGCGGGTATCCAGCATGAATGCCCTGGGTCCCCGCCTCCGCGAGGACGACGAATAATTGGGCTAAAAAAGGTTTTCCATGAAATCGATCGCCCAAATTGTTCTGCTTGCCGCCTGCCTGCCGCTGGCGGGCACGGCACACGCCGACGATTACCCGTCGCGGGCAGTGCGCATGGTGGTGCCGTTTGCGCCGGGCGGCGCGTCCGACATCGTCGGGCGTATCATCCAGCCGAAAATGAGCCAGGAGTTCGGGCAGCAGATAGTCATCGACAACCGCGCCGGCGCGTCGGGCAATATCGGTGTCGAAGTGGCGGCGCGTGCCAATCCCGACGGTTACACCTTCCTGCTCGGCAATGTCGGCACCATGGCGATCAATCCGAGCATTTTCCCGAAATTCCCGGTGCGGCCGGTGCGCGATTTCATTGCAGTTACCGAGGTGGTAGATGTGCCGGGGGCGCTCGCCGTGCATCCATCCGTGCCTGTGAACACCGTCAAAGAGTTTGTGGAATACACCAAGGCGCGACCGGGCAGATTGAATTTCGCGTCTTCCGGCTCGGGCAGTGCCCAGCGCATGGAGATGGAGATTTTCATGCGCGCCGCGGGTGTCGATCTCGTGCACATACCTTATAAAGGCGGTGCGGGTGCTGCGACGACCGCATTGGTGAGTGGTGAGGTGTCCGTTGCCGTGGTCAGCCTTGCCGCGGTGCTGCCGCATATCAAGAGCGGACGCATCAAGGCGCTGGGCGTGATCTCGACCAAGCGGTTTGCATTGCTGCCCGAGACGCCGACCATGATAGAGACGGGCTTCCCCACCATCCGCAGCGGGTCATGGCAGGGCGTTTACCTGCCGCTCGCTACGCCGCGCGCCATCGTCAACAAGCTTTACCAGGTCACCATGCGTGTCATGGCAGATCCTGAAGTGGTGCGGCGGCTCAACGAGTCGGGAGCCGAGATCATCACCAGCAAGTCGCCCGAAGACTTTACCCAGTTCATGAAAGTGCAGAACGACCGTTTTGCCAGGATCGTGAAAGAAGTCGGCGTGGTGACGGAATGAAAAAGACGGCAATGGGGAGTGGGCAATGGGGAATGGGAGGTATTACCCATCACCCATTGCTCATCGCTCATCACGCATTTGAGGGGGGGTATTGGTGCTGAAGATTGGTATCTTGCTCGGCGATGATATCGGGCTCGAAGTCGTGCCCGAGGCGGTCAAGGTCATGAAAGCCGCGGCGGCGAAGGCGGGGCTGCAGGTGGAATGGCTGCCGTTGCCGATCGGGCGCAAGGCGCACGAAACCCACGGCCACACCATGCCCGACAGCACTGTCGAAGCTTTGAAGGGCGTCGACGGCTGGCTGCAGGGGCCGATAGGGCATAACGCTTATCCGCGCAACGACGCGACGTGGATCAATCCGCCGTTGCGCAAGAAGTTCGAACTGTTCGCAAACGTGAAGCCGGTAAAGTCGTATCCGAATCTGCCGTCGATCCACAAAGACGTCGATATCGTGTTTTTGCGCGAAGTGACGGAAGGCATGCAGTCGGCGAGCGTGGTTTTTGCGGGCACGGGTGAATTCCGCCCGAACGACGATATTTCGATCGGCATGCGAGTGGTAACGCGCAAGGGCGCGAATCGCGTGGCGCGCGAAGCCTTCGAGATCGCGCGTACGCGCAGCCGCAAGAAAGTGACCTCCGTGCACAAGGAGCCGGTGTTCAGGCTCGTGTGTGGTATGTTCGCCGAAGAATGCCGCAAGGTGGCGTTGGAATTTCCCGATTGCACGCTGGAAGAGGTGCTGGTCGATGGTTTTGCCATGAAGCTCGTGATGAAGCCGCAACAGTACGACGTGGTGGTCACCACCAACCAGTTCGGCGACATCCTCACCGACGAAGGTGCGGGCATCGTCGGCGGACTTGGATTGGCGCCCGGCCTGTGTGTGGGTGAGCGTCAGGCCATGGCGCAGGCGACGCACGGTTCGGCGCCCGACATTGCGGGCAAAGGCATTGCCAATCCGTACGCGATGATCATGTCCGGCAAAATGCTGTTCGAGTGGCTCGGCCGCAAACGCAACGATCCTAAAGCAATAGACGCCGCACAACGCATCGAGCGCTCGATGGACCGCGTGATCGCCGATGCCAAAATTCTTACTTCCGATCTCGGCGGCAAAGCATCCACTTCGCAAATGGGCGACGCGGTCGCCGCCGGCATGTAAATTCACTTAAACACTACACCAACAAGCAACCGCCGATTAAGGCCGATATCAATTCCGGATCCGGCTCCGAACCAGCGCCAAGTCCTTCGAACTTATCGGCGGTCATCGGCGGTTGCCAAAAGGTTTTTGACTGCTTCTTCCTCACTTTGGATCGTTCAACATGAAACCCACGCTTTTTGTCTCGAAACAACTGGTCGCCGATTTCAACGAAAAACTCACCGGCATCCTCGCGCAAGCGCCGCGCAAGCTCGACATTCTCGAGTTCACGCCGAACGTCAAGCTCACGCCGGAGCAGCAGGCGAGCATAGAAGTCACTTTCTATTCGCGCGACATCTGGGAAGGCACGATCAAGACGCGTTTGAGCGACAAGGCGGCGGTGTACTGGCCTATCGTCGACACGGCGCCTAACCTCAAGTGGCTGCAGGTGGTTTCCGCCGGCGCCGATCAGAAGCCGTACCAACCGACCATCAAGCGCGGGATCCGCGTGACGACTTCGGCGGGCGCCAATGCCGAGCCGGTCGCGCTCACGGCGGTGACCGGACTCATGATGCTCTCGCGCGGGTTTCCGCACTGGATGCGCGCGCAGCAGAAACGCGAGTGGTCGCCTCAGCTCGGCGCCGATTCGCCGCTGGACATGCCCGGTCAGACCGTCGTCATCGTCGGCATGGGAAACATCGGCAAGGTCATTGCGCGCGTGTTGAGCGCAGTCGGCATGAAAGTCATCGGTCTCAGGCGCAAGGTCGCGCCGGCCGAGCATTTCGACGAAGTGCTGCCGATGTCGGCGTTGGACGGCTTGCTGCCTAAATGCGACTGGCTGGTGCTGGCGTGCCCGCTGACGGCGGAAACGCGTGGTCTCATGGACGAGCGGCGCTTCAAACTGCTGCCGCGCACCGCGGGGTTCGTCAACATGTCGCGCGGCGAAGTTGTCGATGAAGTTGCCATGGCGAAGATACTTGCCGAAGGGCATTTGCGCGGCGCCTATCTCGACGTGTTCAAGATGGAGCCGTTGTCGCCGGATTCGCCGCTGTGGGCGCTGCCGAACGTCATTATCACGCCGCACAATTCCGCTACCGGCAGCGGCAACTACCGGCGCGGCGTGGAAATTTTCCTGCGCAATCTCGAAGCCTATTTGCGCGGTGACGCGCCGCTCGAAAACGAAGTCGAGCGTAGCTAAATCGCGGTCACGAAATGCGCCCTCGCCCCGCGTTAGTGGGGAGAGCAAGTGTAACGGCGAGGGGCCGGGTGGGGGTGAGGGCAAAGCAGCCTTACCCCTTGAGTCCCTGTTTCGCGCGGCTGAGGATCTCTTCGGTGCTCAGGTTCCTTGCGCACTTCTAACCGCCGACATACGCCAGAGGCGAATTAACGTAATCAAGCACGTCGGGCGTTGGTGGTTCGCACAGAGGCGGCATGTATCAAAATCCCGCGACCAGAAAAAAATAACGGATATGAAAAAATAAAATAAAGTAGTGATATGGTAGGCTGGTAATTAGTAATGTTACGCACCTTAAGCGCTGGGGGTGCGCAGTGGATGCTTTCGGATCCGGATACATGTACATACTGCTCAATTTCGAAACCTGCTTTTATGCAACTATACTTCCCGATCATTAACGGCTAATCGGGGTAGGGTATGCTCATTCTCTTAGTCCGTGCCACGATAGCTCTGGCTTTTGCGTTGTTTAGTCTGCACGCAAGCGGTATAGAACGGACGAGTATTAGCGTCATGCCGATAGGCGCGTCGACAGAGATACCGGCGACGCTAATCAAACCAGACGGCGAGGGCCCGTTTCCTGCGGTGGTCATCGTGCATGACTGCAGCGGGTTGGGTCCGCGGTCGAGCGGGGCGCCGATGCGCTGGTCGGCGGAGTTGGTGCAGCAGGGTTACGTCGTATTGATTCCCGACAGTTTTGCGCCGCGCGGTTTTGCCGACGGCGTTTGCCTGATTCCGGGACATCAAACTGTCAGCGTAAACGGGACAGCACGAGCTCTGGATGCCTATGGCGCGCTTGCAGCGTTGCGTGCGCTGCCCTACGTCGATGGCAAACGTGTCGGCATCATGGGTGGATCGCATGGCGGGTGGACGGTGTTGGCCGCGATGTTCGTGCCGCTTGAAAAGAGCAATCCATTGGCCGACGCTAAACGCGATGGATTTACAGCTGGTCTCGCGCTGTATCCGGCTTGCGCACCGCGTTTTGGCGCATGGTCGACTTTCAAGCCCGGAATCCCTGGTCCTGTCACCAGCTATTCAGGTGTCTACCAACCGATAGCGCCGGTCTTGATATTGGCCGGCGAGAAGGATGACTGGACGCCGGCGGAGCCGTGCCGTCATCTGGCTGAAGGCAGCCGTGCGGTGGGCTATCCAGTCGATATCATGATTTATCCCGACGCGCACCATTCTTTCGACAACGATCGTCCCATCCGTTACGACGGACTGCGCAATAACAGTAACGCACCTTCCGGTCGCGGCGCTACGACAGGTGGCAATCCTGATGCATGGGCTGATGCGAAGATGCGGGTTGCTGCGTTTTTCGCGCAGCATCTGAAACGGCAGCCGTAGTCTCTTACCTCAACCCGGCCCCTCACCCCACTGACGCGGGGCGAGGGAGCGGTTCAAGACTTCATCGCCTGTTTGACGAAGTTCGCCATCGCTGCGGCCTCGGCGGTGACGATTTCGCCCAATCCCTTGACCACTCCCGCGCGGTTGGCCGCGGGCTGGTTCTGGCTCACTTTCCATTTTCCGACAAGTTTTGTAATCGGAATTTCGATGCCGACAATGGCGCCGAGCATTTTCTCGATATAGTCGTCGGGCGCATCCGTAATTTTCCACGGCTGTGCGCTGCCGGCTTCATGCCGGTCTGTGAGCCGCCCCACCAATTTCCGCAACCACGCACGGTCGTCGATGATCCGCAACGGCCCGTATGCATGCACGACGATATAGTTAAAGGTCGGGACGACTTTGCCGTGTTCTTTCTTGGCCGGATACCACGACGGCGAGATGTAATGATGCTCGCCCTGGAAAACCAGCAGGGCTTCGACATCTTTTGAGAACTGTTGCCACACCGGGTTGGCGCGCGCCACGTGGCCGCGCAATGTTCCAAACGGTGCCGGCACGGGGTCGAGCTCGAAGGGAATGTGGTTCGCGTTCAACTCGTTCGCGCTGAACGTCACCATTGCCGCGAGCGGATGCTCGTGTATCAACTGGTGCAGCACTTCGGTGCGTGATTCTGCGAAATGCGCCGGCAAGTACATGGCAGATGCTCCGTGCGACAGGGTTGATGGCGTCAGGCGCGCTTCAGCGGACTTCCGACGCGCTTAAATTCGGGTACTCGATGATGCCGAAACGATTGCCAAAGGGGGCTTGGACGGCCGCGACGCTGATTCCTTCGCCTACGCTCTGGGCCGGTAAGAGCTCGGTGGCGCCCAGTGTCAGCAACCGCTCAAGCTCGGTCTCGACATCCGGAGCTCCCAACAGGATTTGCGGGCCCGTCGTGCCGGCCGTTTCGTCGGGCAGCAGGCCGAGTTCAAAACCCCCGACAGAAAACCCGACGTAGAACGGCTGATCGAAGTAGTGCTGGACGCCGAGCACTTGCGCGCACCATGACTTGGCGCTAGCGAGGTCGGTGACGGGATAGCTTGCGGTGCGTAGACCGAGGATCATGCTGTGCTGCGGATTCGACTGCCGTGATGATGGGTTTTCAGCGGGCCGTCAATCGCCGGCCAGTTCCTGCATGACCCAGTGGGCGGTCGAGCAGAGATTGCCATCATGGTGGTCGATGCCGAGCAGTTGCAGGCCGAACGGTAATCCCTCCGATTGCATGATGGGCAACGAAAACGCCGGGAAGCCCAACCAGGAACCGGGCACGATGAAGGTGCGGCTGCCGCTGAATTCAAAGCCGGTGATGGCGGGGCCGGATGATGCGAGCGTCACATAGGCATCGGCGCCGATCTCGGCCGCAAGCTTGCGGCAGTGCGCGCGTATCGCAGTGCGCTTTTCCATCCGCGAGACGTAATCGGCGGGCGTCATCTGGTTGGCGCGCTCGATCAGGCCGTGGATGCGTTTACCGATGAGTTTGCCGTAGCGCGTGATGTAATCCTGGAATGGCCACTTCATTTCGTAGGCGACGATGTCGAGCGCGGTGTCGATGTCGCGCTCCATGGCGTCTTCGAAAGCGGCGACGCGCGGATCGTCGTTCTTGCTGACGATTTCGACGCCGGCCTTGGTCATTGCCGCAATGACTTCATCAAAAGCTTCTTCGGTATTGGAATCGATCTCGGTCCAGCCGCGCGTGTAAAGGCGGATCAGTTTCTGTGGTTGCACCGCGAGCGGCAGCGTTGCGCCCGCGCCATTCATGAATCCGTAGCCGGGGCTGCCGATGCCGAGCGAGATTTGCGACGCCACGCGCCAGACGTCTTCCAGCGTCGCGCCTATGATGCCGAGGTGATCGTTGGTTGAAGACAGCGGATGGATGCCGGCGGTGTTGAGGGAGTGTATCGTCGGCTTGAAACCGACCGCGCCGCAATACGAAGCGGGGCGCAGCGTCGAACCCTGCGTTTGCGTGCCCAGGCCCACCGGCATCATGCCTGCACCTACACCAGCCGCCGTGCCGCTCGAAGAGCCGCCGGGTGTGCGCTTCGGGTCGAACGGGTTGGTGGTGGGGCCGGAATAGCCGACGGCAAATTCGGTGGTGACGGTTTTGCCGAAAATAATCGCGCCGCCCTGGCGCAGCGCCTGCACGCAAGCTGCGTCCTGTCCCGACTGCCAGCCGCTGAAAGCGGGCGAGTTCATCTGCGTGGGCATGTCCTTGGTCGCCATGATGTCCTTGATGCCGACCGGGCAGCCGTCAACCATCGACAGCGGTTTGCCTGCTTTATAACGTTTGGTCGACTCATCGGCGGCCTTGCGAACGGCTTTGCGGTCGAGCGTTACGAATGCTTTCACGCGCGATTCGAACTGGTCGACATTGGCGAGGCAGCTTTCGAGGAAATCGCGCGGCGTTTGCTTGCCGCTTTTGAAGCCCGCCACTGCCTGCGCGAAAGAAACGATATAGGGATTGCGCCATGCTTTCATGTCTGGATTTCCAAGTGTGGAACAGCGTGATGATCGATTGCTATAATGGCCCAGGATTCGGGATTCAGCGAAAGCCGCTTTAAACCTGACTCCTGCTTTTAAGAATTCTACCCGAACACCAGAGGAAGCCGCATGACACTTAACCGCAATCTGGCGGCCGTCGCCGTTCTCGCAAGCCTGTGCGCCACGGCGTTCGCCCAGAATTATCCGGCGCGGCCGATCCGCATGATCCTCGGCTTCGCGCCCGGCGGCAGCACCGATCTGGTGGCGCGCGTGGTGGCGCAGAAGATGTCCGAGTCGTGGGGCCAGCAGGTGGTGGTGGATAACCGCCCCGGCGCCAATGGCATTATAGGCGCGGACCTCGTCGCCAAGGCGAACGCCGACGGCTACAGCCTGCTGCTCTCCAGCATCGGTCCGATGGCGATCAACGCGAGCCTCTACAAGATGCCGTACGACATCGTTGCCGATTTCGCGCCGGTCACCTACACCGGCAACGTCACCAACCTGCTGGTGGTGCATCCGAGTGTTGCGGCGACGAACGTGAAAGAACTCATCGCGCTCGCCAAGGCGCAGCCCGGCAAGCTCACGTTCGGCTCCAGCGGTACCGGCGGCGCGCCGCACATGGCGGTCGAATTGTTCCGCATACTGGCCAAAGTGAGTGTCACGCATGTGCCTTACAAAGGCGGTGGCCCGGCGATGGCCGATCTCGTCGGCGGACAGATTTCGGGCAGCTTTGCGAGCATGCCGTCTTCGATACCGTTCGTGCGCGCCGGCAAATTGCGCGCGCTGGCGGTCACCGCGCCCAAACGTTCGCCGGTCGAGCCGACCGTGCCGACGATATCCGAAGCCGGCATCCCCGGGTTTTCCGTGCTCGACTGGCAGGGCCTGTTCACCACCGGCAAAACACCGCCGGCGGTAGTCAACAAGCTGAACGCGGAAGTCGTGCGTATACTGGCGCTCCCCGACGTGGTCGAGAAGCTCGCTGTCGCCGGCGTCGAGATACAAACCAGTACGCCAAAGGAGTGGGGCGAATTCGTGCAGTCCGAAATCGCCAAGTGGAGCAAGGTCGTCAAGGAAGCCGGTGTCAAGGTCGAATAAATAATAAAAGCGTTTGCGAGGAGCGAGCATGAACAAAAAGCTGTGTATCGCTGGCGGCTGCGGACTGGCCGCTTTGATGGTGTCGTGCGCGTGGGGCGCGGCGCCGTTGAATTATCCGAACAAGCCGGTGCGCTTCATCGCCGCCAACTCCGCGGGCGGCGGGCTGGACATCGTGGCGCGCTCGCTGGCACCGAAACTGGCGGCCGTGTTCGGTTACCAGGTCGTGGTCGACAATCGCGCCGGCGCCGCGGGCAGTATCGCGTCCGAAATCACCGCGCACGCACCGAAGGACGGCCATACCATCATGACCGGCTCGCTGGGCGGACTGGCGGTGAATACCAATCTCTACAAGGGGCTCAACTATCATCCGTTGCGCGACCTGGCAGCAATTACTTTTGCGACCTCGTCGAGCAATGTGCTGGTCGTCAATCCTTCCGTCCCGGCGAAAACGGTGCAGGAGCTGATTGCACTGGCGCGCGCGGAGCCCGGCAAACTGACTTACGGTTCGTCGGGCGCGGGCAACGCGGGACATCTGGCCGGCGAGTTGTTCAAGTCCATGACCAAAACGGAAATGGTGCACGTGCCGTACAAGGGCGGCGCGCCGGCGATGATCGACCTCATCGCGGGACAGGTGCAGCTCGTGTTTTCGTCGGCGCCCACCGCGGTGCCGCAAGTGCGGGCAGGGAAGATACGCGCGCTGGCGGTAACGACGCTCAAGCGCTCCACCGTGTTGCCCGATTTGCCGACGATCGCTGAATCCGGGTTGCCCGGCTATGAGGCCGACAACTGGTACGGCGTCGTGACGACCGCCGGCACGCCGCGCGCCATCATCGATTACCTGAATACGGAAATCGTGCGCGCCCTGCAGTCTCCTGAAGTGAAGCAATTGTTGTTCAACCAGGGGCTGGAGGTGCGCACCAGCACGCCGGCGGAATTCGGCGCTTATATGAAATCCGAATTCGACAAGTGGGCCAGGGTCATCAAAGACGCCGGCATCACGGCGAACTAGGCGCCAGGAGACTGCATGAAAATCCGCACGATAACGATAGCCGTTTGCCTGCTCGCATTCGCGCCTGCTGCAATAGCGGCGGCGACGGCAGCTGACACACCTGCAAAAGCGGTCAAAGCACCCGTGGCAAAGACCGCGAAGGAGGTCAGGGCCCCCGCGCTTGAAAAGCTGACCTGCCGCACCGGCCCCAACGACGAGCAGGTGAGGCTCATCGTCGAAGCGGTGAAGGGGCGCGCGATGGAATTCGCGTTTTACAGCCGGCTCGGCACCCGCGTGTGCTCGATACACGGCCGGCGCGGCGACGCGCATACCGAATGGGAAGACGCGGAAGGCGCGAGCGGCAAAGCCGTCATCAGGCTGTTTACCGGCAATGCCGTGCTGCAATATGAACCGGGGCATGTGACGCTGCAGTTCAGCGGCGTCGACCGCATGCATTACTGCGGCATGTACGGCGGCCTTAACGGGTCGATCGAGGCCGTGCTGAAAAAGCCGGAGTGCATCATGCAGGGCTTGTTCGAAGGTTCTGGTGATCAGGAAAAAACGAGTCCTGCCGCGCCCGGGGGCTGATGTTTTTTGTCATTCCCGCGCAGGCGGGAATTCAGAAGACATTGATTCGGTAGCTGCAGATTCCCTGGACTCCCGCCTGCGCGGGAGTGACGATTCCCTTTGAACTGGTGCGCTAAGCTTTCTTGCGGTATTTGTCGTAAATCACGCCCTGCGCGTGCATCGCTTCGATTTCCGCTTCCTTGTAACCGAGCGTTTTCAGGACTGAGTCCGAATGCTGGCCCAGCCACGGCGCTGCCGTGCGCGGTTTGGTCAGCGGGACGCTGGTTTTCACCGGCGAACCCATGTTCTTCATGCGCCCGATTTGGGGATGGTCGATTTCGGTCACCATGTTGCGCGCGACGACGTGCGGATCGGCCAACGTCTGTTCATAGGTATAGACCGGGCCGCCGGGCACTGCGGCGGCGTCCAGCTTGGTTACCCAGTGCGCCGTCGGCGCGGTCTTGAACACCTTTTCGATTTCGTCCTGCAGCGCGTCGATATTTTCCATGCGTGCCTGCCGCGGATTGAAGCGCGGGTCTTTCAGCAGTTCCGGCTTGTCCATCACCTGCGTGCAGAAATTGTTCCACAGCTTGTCGTTGTTGCCGCCGACGGTGACGTAACCGTCCTGCGTTTTGTAAGCCTGGTAGGGCGTCGAGCGGCGGTGGCGCGTGCCGCTGGGCAGCGGTAATTCGCCGCCGCCGTAGTACGCGCCGAATTCCCAGAACGTCCACGCCAGCCCGGCTTCCAGCAACGAGGTTTCGAGATAAATACCTTCGCCGGTCTTCAGCTTTTTGATGTACGAGCCGAGAATCGCGTAGAGCGCGGTGGTGCCGGCGGCGATGTCGTTCATCGCAATGCCGACTTTCGCCGGACGGCCGTTGGGCTCGCCCGTCATGCGCATGATGCCGCTCATGCCCTGGGCGATGATGTCGAAGCCGCCTTTTTTGCCGTAAGGGCCGGTCTGGCCGAAGCCGGAGATCGACGCGTAAATGACGCCCGGATTGATCTTTTTGATCGCTTCATAATCGATGCCGAGCTTTTTGGTGACTCCCGGACGGAAGTTTTCGACAAAGATGTCGGTTTGGGCAGCGAGCTTCAGGAAAATTTCCTTGCCCTGCGGCTGCTTCAGATCGAGGGCCACGCTCTTTTTATTGCAGTTGAGCACGGCGAAGCAGTAGCTCTCGTCGTTCACTTTCGGATCGAAGCGGCGCGAGCCGTCGCCTTCGGGAAAGGTCTCGATCTTGGTTACGTCGGCGCCCATGTCCGACAGCATCAGCGTGCAATAGGGGCCGGCCATGATGGCGGTGAAATCCAGGACTTTCACTCCATCGAGTGGCAGCGACATCGTTTATTCTCCAGGGGTGATATGGCGTGTTATCGTGAGGCACGATTTTATCTGCTTTGCGCGATCCACGTTGATACCGTGCGCGATTATCCCGATAATGGGCGCCGTTCACGGCAAAAGACAAAGTCGACAGCTTCACCGCAAAGGACGCGAAGGAAAGGCAAAAACAGGGAAAATCGAAGGCGACAAATAGTGACAATGCTCGACAGCAGCTAAAAAATATCAAGGCTTTTTGAAGCATTCACCCTTAGGGTTCCTTTGCGTCCTTCGCGTCCTTTGCGGTTCAAGAATTAAATAATAGGAGGAGTAATTGAAACGCTTACTCGCAATTGTGTCGCTCGCGTTGCTGACTGGCGCAGCAGTGGCCCAGCAGTATCCAAGCAAAACCGTGCGCGTCGTGATTCCGTGGCCGCCCGGCGGCTCCAATGACGTGGTCGGCCGCATCGTGCTGCAAAAAGTCGGCGAACTGATGGGGCAACAATTCATCGTCGACAATCGCGGCGGCGCCGCTGGCAGCATAGGCGCGGACGTGGCCGCCAAGGCACCGCCCGACGGTTATACGCTCATGGTGCATTCGACCAGCCATGTCGGCAACGCGCACCTTTACAAGAAACTTCCGTACGACACGCTGAAGGATTTCACCGGCGTCGCTTTGCTTGCCGCGCAACCGGGCGCACTGACTGTGCATCCTTCGTTGCCGGTAAAAACGGTGAAAGACTTCATCGCGCTCGCGAAAAACCGCCCGGGCACCATCAACTATTCGTCCTCGGGCAACGGCAGCGCTCCGCACCTTTCGATGGCGCTGTTCGTGTCGATGAGCGGCATCAACATCGTGCACGTCCCATACAAAGGCGGCGCGCCGCAGGTCACCGCGCTCGTCTCAGGCGAAACGCAGGCTTCGCTAGCGACAGTGTCGACGGTGCTGATGCACGTGCAGTCGGGACGGTTGCGTACGCTCGGCGTGTCGTCCGCCAAGCGGACAGCTACCATGCCCGAGGTGCCGACCATCGCCGAAGCCGGCGTGCCGGGCTACGAGATGAGCCCGTGGATAGGCGTCTTCGTGCCGGCTGCGACACCCAGGGAATTGATCGTCCGCCTGAACGGCGAAATCAACAAGGCACTGAAATCGCCGGACGTCAGCCAGCTGCTCGCCAGTCAGGCACTCGATGCTTTAGGTGGCACGCCCGAGGAATTCGACGCGCGCATCAAGTTGGATTACGAGAAGTACGCCAAGCTCATCAAGCTGACCGGCGCCAAGGTGGATTAGAAGCAGGAGAGGCGAGAGACGAGAGGTGAGAGGGGTGAAAAAGCATTGGGGCATTAATTCGCCTCTCTCCTCTCACCTTCCGCCTCTCGACTGGTCGACCGCGGTCATGAAGGCTTTGCGGAATTCGAGCGGCTGCGAAACGTTTTTGACTGGGGACTTGTCGCCACCCGTTCCCGAGATGGTGATGGACCCGAAGTCGAAAATGCGGCCGAAAATTCCCTGGTCGACCTGTATGCTTTCGACTTTTTCGAGAAACATCTCCGTCGTGTTGCGCTGAATCAAACCCGCTTTGACGATGATGCGTTTGTTGGTGACCGCCAGTTCGGTCGATTGGTAGATCAGCCAGGCCCACAGCCACAGCAGCAGCCCGAGGCCGAAGGCAGCCAGCAGCAGCACGCCGAAGAATATCCACCAGAAAAACGACCAGACGGTCAGGTGGCCGCGGTACAGCACCGTTTCATCCTTGATCAATACCTGGTCGACGTATGAGCTCATGCGCGTTCTCCTTGCCGGCCATTCTTCTACACTTGCGGCTACAACGCCAGTGCGGCGTCAACAACCGTCAACCGGTCCCCGGGGTAAAATCGGGCAAGTCGTAGCCCGGCCGCACAGTTATATCCATCTGGAGGAAAGAACATGAAATTGTTTGGCTCGCCGTTTTCACCCTATGTGCGCAAAGTGCGCGTGCTACTCAGCGAAAAGAAC
The DNA here is from genome assembly GCA_947474275.1 of Betaproteobacteria bacterium. GTDB lineage: Bacteria > Pseudomonadota > Gammaproteobacteria > Burkholderiales > SG8-41 > PALSA-1004. The sequence goes on along the minus strand of CANJHY010000004.1, from coordinate 7,158 downwards.
ATTCCGTACGAATTCGTGATCGAAGACCCGTGGTCGGCGGAGAGCAAGATACCGTCGCTGAATCCGCTCGGCAAGGTGCCGGTGCTGCAGATCGGCCCCGAGAAATTTTTGTTTGAGTCGGTGGCGGTCGCGCATTATCTCGACAACCTGGACGGCAAGCCGCTGCAACTGGGAGACCCCACCGGTTACTGGCAATCGCAATGGTGGCAGGCGCTCGGCAACGGCATGATAGACGCGGCGGTCATGCGCGTGTTCGAGACGCGCCGTCCCGCGGACAAGCAGATGCCGGAGAAAATGCAGCGCGAGGAAGCGCGTATTGCGCGCGCATTTGCCGCAGCAGATCACGAATACACTGGCGGCCAGTTTCTGGCGGGAAACCGCTTTTCGCTCGGCGACTTGTCGATGGGCGTGGCATGCCAGTACATAGACCTGCGGTATGCGCATGATTGGCGCAGCCAGTATCCGCGGCTTAAAGAATGGTTCAGCGGCATATGCACGCGGCCTTCGTTCACATCGACGTTGCCGCCGGGATTTACGCCGGTGGGGTAAAGAGGGGGTGATGTGTAATGAGCGATGGGCGATGAGTGAATAAGAACCGATTGAAGCTGCTAACCCATTCCCCATTCCCCATTCCCCATTTCTCATGAAGCCGACAGCCCTGCCTTTGTACGAGGTGCGTACGCACAACACGCACTCGAGTTCCGAGAACCGCATGCACAGCGACGACGTTGCCGCCGCTTATGGCTTCAAGGGCGCGTTGGTGCCGGGCGTCACGGTGTTCAGTCACATGACGCAGCCGCTGGTGGCGAAGTATGGTGCGGAATGGTTGGCGCGCGGCAGCGCCGAAGTCGAATTTGCCAAGCCGGCTTACGAGGGCGAACTCCTTAGCATCAATACTGCATCTGCCGCCGGCGCGAATTCATATGCGCTGACTTGCGTGAACGAGCAGGGCGTCGAACTCGCGCGCATGTCGGCGCAATTGCACGATGCATCGCCTGTCGCGGACAAGCGCGCCGCGATTGAGCCTGCTGCAGCGACTGGCGAACGTCCGGAGGTCACGTGGGATCTGATGGAAGTCGGTAAGCCGTTCCCGGCACTCGCGTGGAAGCCGACGCGCGCCGACAATCTGCAGTGGTGTGCCGATTCGCGCGACGAGTTGCCCATCTATCGCGAAGGCGCCGCGCCCGTACTGCATCCGGGGTTCGTCCTGCGGCAAGCCAACCTGGTGTTACGCAACCGGTTCACGCTGCCGGCATGGATACACACGGACAGCCGCATCGCATTCCACGCTATTGCCCGCGCCGGTGAGGTATTCGAAGTGCGCGCGATTCCCGAAGAAAAGTGGCAGCGCAAAGGCCACGCGTTCGTCCGCCTCTACGTGTGCATACTGCGCGGCGGGCGTGTGGTGACGGAGATCCTGCATACGGCGATTTTCCGACCGCGCAAAGTGGCGTAACGCTGCTCGCTGTTTTCGCGTCTAGCGGGTGCGCCCGCCTTTCACGAATGCGAGCGAGGTCTGAAACAGCTCGAGATCTTTCTCGTAATCGGCGGCCTCGGCGCGGTTGATCTGTATCCATTCCCGCGTGCTCGCCATGCCGCCGGGCTGAAACGGCACGATATTGTCGCGTGAAAACTGCAGCTCGGTCGCCGTGGCGACGGGCAGACGCAGTCCGACGCCGTCGCCGCTGATGCACGCAAACATCTTGTCGCTGACGAAGTAGGCGTCCAGCTTGTTGATCTTGCCTGCGCTGACGCCCGGGAGCTTGAGCAGTACGGCGTCGATTTGCGCCTTGCGGCTGGAGTCAGGAGTATCGGAACTCATTGGAGGTGCACCATGGTTGTCATAAGCGTGGCATCACAGCACCGGCGGGTGCGTGACGATCGATTTCAGTTCGGGTGTCGGTTTTGTCAGTTTGCCGAGGTCAGGCAGCGGACGCTTGAGCGCGGGCACTGCGTTGAACGCCTGCTCCATCGCGTGCGCGGCACCCAGCAACTCGCGGTCGCCGCGAAACCGTCCTATGACTTGCAGGCCGAACGGCATGCCCTTGTGGTCGGTGCCGCAGGGCAGCGCGATTGCCGGGTTGGTGGCAAGGGTGACGACGTAGGTGAGGGCGAGCCAGTGGTAGTAATTGTTCAGCGGCTTGCCGTCCATTTCGGCGAGATACGATTGCGACCACGGGAAGGGTGAAACCGGGGTCGTCGGCGCCAGCACCAGGTCGTAATCGCGGAACGTCAGCTGGAAGCGGCGGAAGATGCGCGTCTGCTCCAGATGCGCCCACGCCATGTCGGCCAGCGACATTTTCGCGCCTATTTCATAGTTGGCGCGCACGTTGGGGCCGAGGGTGTTGGGGTCTTTCTCGTAAGCGTCGCGATACTTGGCCACGTAGTTCGCGGCGCGGATGACGTCGAAGCAGCGGTCGGACTCCTTGAAATCCAGTTCGACTTCGTCGCACGACCTGAACAGATGGCGCATGGCCTCAACCTTGTCGCGAAAGACTTTACGTATCGTCTTGTCGACCGGGCAGATGCCGAAATCTTCCGTGTAAGCCACGCGCAAAGACGCGAGGTCGCGCAGTTCAGGTACCGCAAATGAAAGCGCATCGACCGGGTAGGACAAAGGATCACAGTCTTCCATTGCCACCTGCGCGGCGAACAACTGGCACGCATCCGCCACGGTGCGGCCCATCGGGCCCACCACCGAGATCGGCGTCCAGCCGAGTCCGCGCCGCTCGACCGCCACCAAACCGGGTGACGGGCGAAAGCCGACGACGCCGTTGATGGCGCCGGGAATACGCAGCGAGCCGCCGGTATCCGAACCGGTGCATACCGGCAGCATGTCGCATGCGAGCGCCACGGCTGAGCCGCCGGACGAGCCGCCGGCGTTAAGCATCGGATTGAACGGGTTGCCGGTCGCACCCCACACCACGTTGCGGCTGTTGGCGCCGGCGCCGAATTCCGGCACGTTGGTTTTGGCGACGACGACCGCACCGGCCTTGCGCACGCGCGCCACTATGGCGCTGTCCTGTTTGGGCACGAAGTCGCGGTACAACTGCGAGCCGAATGTCGTCAGCAGACCGCCGGTTTCCTCGAGGTCCTTGATGCCGGTCGGCAGGCCGTGCAGGAGACCGAGCGTTTCACCGTTCAGCACCGCTTTTTCGGCGGCCTTGGCTTCCTTGCGTGCGCGGTCATAGCAGGTCGCGGTGACCGCATTGACCGCCGGATTGATGCGCGCGATGCGCTCTATGCACGCTTCCAGCAGTTCGACTGGCGAGATTTCACGGGAGCCGATGCGGCGGCGTAGTTCGACGGCGGATGCGGCGAGCAGTTCTTCGTTGGCGGGCATGGCGCTGGTTTCCTCTGAAATGATTCCCGTAGTATGCCAAGATATCCTTTCCAGGGAACCCCTATTAATCGCCATACCCGCGCAGGCGGGTATCCAGAGCAGTTGAATCTCCTGGGTTCCCGCCTGCGCGGGAATGCCGGAAGTGCTGGTTTTTGGAAGTTTTTAAGCTAAAGCCCGACGCGTTTTGGGCAGGAGGAGAGCATGGTCGGTTCTATTCGCATGGCATGTGCATCAGGGCTGCTGTTTGCCGCCTCGGTTGCGGTCGCAGCTTATCCGGAGCGGCCGTTCCGCTACGTGTTGCCGAGTGCTGCCGGCGGCGGGCCCGATGTGGCGTCGCGGGTCGTCATGGCTGAGTTGAGCAAGCAGACCGGGCAGCAGGTAGTCGTCGATAACCGTCCCGGCGCCAGCGGGATTCTCGGCACGGAACTGATTGTGCGGGCAACCCCCGACGGCTACACCATGGGCCACGGTAACATCAACACGATGGCCATCAACCGCAGCGTATTGGCTAAGCTGCCGTACGATATCGACCGCGACTTACAGGCGGTCATCCTGATGTACAACTCGCCCAATCTGCTGGCGGTGACAGTGTCGCTGCCGGTGAAGTCGGTGCAGGAGCTGATCGACTACGCGAAAAAGAACCCGGACAAATTGATATTCGCGTCGACCGGCAACGGCTCCAGTGTGCACGTCGGCATGGAACTCTTCAAGCTGATGACCGCTACGCAGATGGTGCACGTGCCGTACAAGGCGGCGATAGTCGCCATCACCGATCTCACCGCGGGCCGCGTGCAATTGATGGCGGACAACATCCAGTCAATTGGCTCGCACGTGAAAGCGGGCAGGCTGCGTGGGCTCGCCGTTACGAGCGGCCGCCGCGTGCCGGCGTTCGGAGAACTGCCGACTGTCGCGGAAGCCGGCGTAGCGGGCTTTGACGTCAGCGCGTGGGCGGGCGCCATCGTGCCGGCGGGCGTGCCGAAAGCCGTCATTGCGCGGCTCAACGCAGAGATCAACAAAGCGCTTGCGGCGCCCGCTGTGCGTGAGAAATTTCCCGAGATGGGGCTGGAGATCGTCGGCGGCACGCCGGAGCAATACGCGGCGCATATTAAAAGCGAATCCGCGAAGTGGGCCGATGTGGTTAAACGCTCGGGCGCGAAAGTCGACTAGCAAGCGGTCTTAAAAATGCTCCCTCGCCCCGCGTTCGCGGGGAGGGCAAGTGCAACGGCGAGGGGCCGGGGTGAGGGGCAGAAAAATATTTGTCGTTCCCGCGCAGGCGGGAACCCAGGAAAGGTTTCTGGATGCCCGCCTGCGCGGGCATGACAATTGTTTGTGGGTGCTTAGAAATGCCGCGCGGCAGTCACCGGCTTTACCGCCGGATCGAGTTGCAGATCGAGCACGGTATTGGCAGCGATAACACCTTTGCTTTGCGCGAGGAATGCGGTGAGCTCGGTTTCGTTCGCAGCGCTTGTGTAGTTCCACCCGTACAGTTTTGCCAGGCCGCTGAAGTCCATCACCGGCGGCTCTATCGTAAATAAATCGAGTTCGTGGCCCGTGATGCGCGCGGCGGCTTCGTTGAGCGTCGCGTAACGCCGGTTCGAGAAAATCACCAGCAGCACGCGCGCGTTGTAATGCGCGGCGCTCCACATCGCTTCGCTGGCGTAAAGTGCCGAGCCGTCGCCAATCAGCGCGACAATAGTGCGTGCGGATTGGCCGATGGCTGCGCCCACCGACGCCGCCAGGCCCCAGCCTATGCCGCCGCTGCCGTTGATCAGGTATTCGCCGCCCGCGACCTGCATCAGCGCTTTCACGTCCGACGTCGAAAGGCCCGACTCGTCGATCAATAGCGCGTTGCCGAAAGATTTCAGAATGGCGTCAACCGCGCGCGTCGGGTGCAGCGTTGCATCTTTTTTGGCTGCCGGAATTTCGAGCGGCGCCCGCATTGCGGTCTTGGGTGCACGCGACGGCTTGGCTGCGTCGGCGATCCGTGCCAGTGCGTGCTTGAGATCGGCAACGCGCGCCAGCGCGAATTCATCCTCGTCCCAGGCGAAATTGGCGTCTACGCCCAGCCACGCTTTCTTTTGCGGCAGCTTGGCATCGCTGAACAGCGTGGTGCGAAAACCATTGCCACCGACCATCAATAACGCGTCGTGGCCGGCCAGTTGTTTGACGATGCTGGCGCGGCTCGGCGACAGATAGCCGGCGTAGGCGCGCGAACTGGCGGCCAGCGGCAACACGCCGGTATAAGGCGCGACGTAAACCGGCGCGTTGATTGATTCCGCGAGACGCTGCAATTCGCCGCTGGCATTGGCCCAATGCGCGTCTTCGGCTGCTATCAGGGCAGGCTTTTTTGCGTTGCCTAGAAACGTGGCGAACGCGTGCACGTCCTCGGATGCGAGGCCGCCCAGCGTCGGTACCGTGACGGCTTGCGGCTCCGCATCGATTTCCTCTTCGAGTAAATCTGGCGGACAGATGAGCGCGACCGGCCCGGTCGGTGACGTCATCGCAGTGCGGATCGCTTTGCGTATATAGAACTCCGCGCTCGCGGCATCGGTCAACGTGTAGACCGCTTTGGTGACCGACTTGGCCATCGCTTCGAGCGGCCCATGCAGAATAGGTTGCGTGTGCAGAAATCTGCGGTCCTGGCCGCCGACCAGCACCAGCAGCGGCGTGCCGACGATGCCTGCGGTATACAGCGCGCCGCTGCCGTTGCCGAGACCGGGTGCGACGTGCAGGTTGACCACGCCGAGGCTGCGCGTCGCGCGGGCGTAGCCGTCAGCCATCGGCACCGCGGAAACTTCCGACAGTGCGACCACGTAACGCAGTTTCTTGCGGTTCTCGCACATGCGCACGAGCGGGATTTCGGTCGTGCCCGGGTTGCCGAAAATATGGCGTACACCGTTGGCTTCGAGCGTTTGCAGCAGCAGTTCAGCGATTTTCATTGTTTGCGTATCGACGTGCGGAGAACGGATGATAAACGGAATCGGGCCGCCGGCGCAGGCGGCATGGCTACTCGGCTTTAATGTTCGCCGTTTTGATGACCTTGCTCCATTTGGCGACTTCCGACCGCATGTAGGCGGTGAAAGCTTCCGGCGTGGTGCTCGCCGGGTCAGCGCCTTCGCGCACCAGCCTCTCGCGCACGTCCGGCTGAGCGAGTATTTTCACCAGCTCGCCGTTCAGCTTGCTGATTACGGCGTGCGGCGTGCGCGCGGGAACGACGACACCCCACCAGCCGGTGAATTCGTATCCCGGCACGCCGGCCTCGGCGACCGTCGGCAGATCGGGCAGGGCGGACGAGCGTTTGGGCGTGGAAACGGCCAGTGCGCGCAGCCTTCCGCCTTCGATATGCGGAGCCGCCGACAATATGGTCGCGAAGCCTGGCGAGACGCGGCCCGCGATGAGATCGATGAGAGCAGGCCCGCCGCCCTTGTAGTGCACGGCGACCATATCGATTGCCGCCATCTGCTTCAGGAGTTCCATTGCCATGTGGCCGGTCGTGCCGGCGCCGGAACTCGAATAACTGAGCTGGCCGGGCTTGGCCTTGGCAAACGCAATCATTTCCTTGACCGAGCGCACCGGGATCGATGGATGCACGACCAGCACGCTGGGCGAGGTGGCGAGCAGCGAAACGGCGGCGAAATCCTTTTCCGTATCGTAGGGAAGATTGCGCACTAGCAGCCTGTCGGGCTTAGCTGCCCGGAACTATCGATCAATGCTAATGTCATAAGATTATCCTGTTTAACGCTGCCGAGAGTGTTGCCATGGTTAATTTCCGCCCGATAGACCGCGCTACGCCCTATCTGCTGCCGCCCTCGGTG
>CANJHY010000003.1:0-64751 GCA_947474275.1 Betaproteobacteria bacterium | reverse complement strand
CGGCACTATCGGCAACACGACATGCGATGCGCGCTTGCGGTCGACGAACACTGTGTTGGTCGCAACGCGCCTGGTCTGCGCGCGGCCTTCGGGTTCGCCGGTGTTCGAATTGACGTCGTAGCGCGGAAAGTTGGAGGACGAAATATCGAGCCGGATGCGGTGCCCGGCCTTGAAGAGGTTGCAGGTCGCAAACGGCTCTATGGTGATTTCGTACGTCTTGCCCGGCTTCATCAACGTCGGCTTTTCCCATGAGGCCCGGTAACGGCAGCGCAGAATGCCGTCGCACAGGTTCATCGCGAAGCCGCGCGGGTAATCCACGTTCGGTGGATGCACGTCGATCAATTTGGCGGTGAAATCGGTATCGATGCAATTCGAAGCGATGTGCAGATGCACGACGATAGGGCCGATCACTGCGACGTCTTCCGCGAGCGGCGCAGTCTCGAACACCAGCACGTCATGGCGCGCGGCAAGCGGCAGACCCGGATGGCGCACGCCGAAAAAGCGCGCATCTTCGCGCTGGTTGAACGCCCCGCCGACGAACACCGGCGCGCCCGAAGTCAGCGGTCCGCCCATCGTCGGCACCGGGTTTGCGGGATCGTAATCGTAAGCCAGCGGCGCGGCGTTCGTTGCCGGCTTGGCCGGCGTCAATTGCCCGTCCGCGTGCAGATAGTAATTGGTGTATTTCGTCTGCGGCAGCGGCCAGTCGTCGCCGGCAATCCAGCGCCCGCCGTGATCGAGCCGCCCGTCGACATTGCTGCGGCCGGAACCGCCGCCCATCAGGAACAGCCGCACCGCGGGTTCCTTGTCCACGCCGTTGGCAACACCCCTGACCCAGTGATCGAACCAGCGCAGGCGGAATTCGCGCCAGTGCTGCGCGAGATTGTTGTCTATGGTCGCCGCCGCGCCGAAATCGACGTCGCCCGAAAAAGTCTTGGCGCGATCGCCGTGCGTCCATGGCCCCATGATGAGGCGCACGGGGCCGCGCTTAAGTTTTTTGAGCGCAACGTAATTGTCCGTCGCGGTGCGTATATAGGCGTCGTACCAGCTCGACATGTGAATCTGCGGCACGTCGGCGAATTTTTTGTAAAAGCCTTCGGCATAAATGCCGAGCTGCTTCCAGTAGCCGTCGAACGCGCCGTGCGTCCACTGCTCGAACAGGTAATCCTCGTACTCCGGCACCCAGCGCACCGGCGAATGGCCGGGCTTCCACGGCATGACCTTGAACCACTCGATGAGATTTTCCGCTTCGAGGGCCGCGCGCACCGCGGGGTCGGCTTTGGCGAGGGGACTTTCCTTCGCCTGGTTGAATGCCCACGTCACCTGTTTCATTTCAAACGCGCCGCCGCTGCGTATGCCGGACAGGTAAGCGTTGGAAAACGCTCCCGAATCGATCACCATCGCGGCCAACCCCGGCGGGTTCAGGCAGGCGAGCGAACCTTGCGTATGCGCCGCGTATGAAAGCCCCATGGTCGCGACTTTACCGTTGCACCATGGCTGCGCCATCAGCCACGCCATGGTGTCGAAGCCGTCCTCGCCATCGCTCAGATATTTGACGAACTCGCCTTCGGACGCATAGCGGCCGCGGCAATCCTGGTAGACGACGACGTAACCCTGGCGCACGAACCATGCGGCGACTTCCGGACGCGGACGCGAGACCGTCATACCGACGTCGATCTCGGAGCGCGAGACCTGCGCCTTGCCGTACGGCGTGCGCTCGAGGATGACCGGAAATTTGCCGGCGGCCGCCATACCTTTGCTCGCGGGGCGGTAAACGTCGGTGGCGAGCCTGACGCCGTCGCGCATGGCGACCATGACGTCGCGCGCAACGACAAAATCAGATTCAACCTCTGAAGGCGCCGCGGATTGGGGGATAAGTTTGGCCATATGCGATGGGTGTGCGTTTAAACCTTGAGCGTAGCGCGGAAAAATACCGCGATGCGCGTGCCGCCCGCGTGTATATCGAGTTGCAAGTCCATCAGCGTCAACCTTTATTGTTGATCTGACTTTTGCATCCTGGATCAACTGGACTTCCCGGACTTTAGCTTACACCTATTGTGAAACTTGATTGACTCCCGGCAACTAACGGGCGTTTCGCAGCTCTTGTATCGACCGCACCAAATGCCCATCTGCGTGACGAAGCGCACGCGTTACCGGGCGGGTGGAACCGAAAGTAGGTATATATGCCGAATGCTTTCCGGCGCCGCCCACAACGATAACGATATAGTCCTCCGGACGTTGCACCATCGGGACGAGGGCGTCCAGCGGTGCATTCGCGTAACGAAGGGGAAACTTCAAGCGCAGGCGGCGTTCGACATTTTCCGTGGAAAATTTCGACAAGGGTATTTGTGCATGTTCGTATAAATAGGCCTTGACGTCGTCCTTTGTATAGCCGCCCCCGGCTATGGTCGCCGCATGCTCCGGGCAAAACGCGACGACCGGACGCGATGCATGATGGGCATTATTACAACCAGTAGTGGCGACGGTCCCGGCCATGGTCTTCAGTACTCCCTCCGCAGTTGTGCTTTCGTGATCGTTCACATTATGGGGACATTCTGCAGCAACCACGGTCACCGTAGTGACTTCGAGAGTATGTCCTTCATCGAGGCTCAATGGTTGCCACGGGCTTTGTTGTTCGTTTTCCGCTATGCAATAAGTATATTTTGCCGGCGAACCATAGGTGTCCATGTCACCGGCTCCCGGATTTGCGCCGCCGATGTTGACCAGGGCAAAGCGAATTGCGCGCCCTATGCTCGCGTTACTTCTGTTGCCTGGTCCGAAAGCGCCATGGCCTGAATTAATTTTCAGCTCGCGCGCTATCGGCCCGTTCACAATTATGAGCGGCGCGCACGGATGCGTCGTTGTCTGGATACCGTAAAGGTTGAAGGTCTGCTCCGCCATCGCTTCCAGAGCCAGAATGACCAGCGGAAAATACTCTGGCTTGCAACCCGCCATTACCGCATTGGCGGCCAGTAGTATCGGGGTTGCGTCGCCGTAACGCGGGGGTATCGCTATTACCGGTTTGTCGCGCTCCCTGTCACAAAACATGAGCATGCGTTCGACACGCTCAGGTGTGGGCGGAATAATCGGCAACCCATCGCACCAACCGCGCACGGCGCAAAACTCGTAGGCCTCCTCGATATCGTCAGGCCCATCGGTGTATGCCTGGAGGCCGCCGGGGATCCCTGAGTCTCTCATTGCGTTAGTTCCCGAACCAGAATAATAAGCTGACTCATTGCAACCTCGGCACGCGCCTTAACTTCGTCCTGCGTCGCCCCTCCGAGCGGATGCGGGATCACGATCAGAGGCAAATCAGGCACGCCAGCAATAGCTGCCTGGGCTTTTGCCAGCCGGACAAAAGGCTCCGAGCAAATGACCGCTGCTGCGACGCCTTTATGACGAAGCTGTGACATGTCGTGGACACTCCACGACGTGCAGGCCCCTCAATCAGCCATCGCACTGACAACGAAATCAGCCTCCTTCATGAGTTCATCCAGCAGTGCAGTTTCTGCCGGCCTGGCCGGGCCAGGCTTGCGCCGGCGAATAACTGAGGCGACAGGAATCGTCGCTTGCAATGATTCGGATACCATGCGCAATAAGTGATCTGCATTGCTTTTTGCATTGTCCAAAATGCCGAGACGAAAAGTAATTTTGTCCGGACGCCGATACTCCCGCGCTTTGACTGTCTGGGGAGACGCAGCTTCAGGCGTCACCCACCGCACATTTTTTTCAATCATGATCTGCACTCCATCTTCATTGCCTGCACTAACCAACTGCATACGAGTTTACCGACAGCACAATCAGCGGCCTTTCCATACGGGCGGCCGCTTTTCCTTGAACGCCTTCGGCCCCTCGATGGCATCTTCACTCAAATACACTTTCTCATCGAACATCTGGCGCGCATACTTTAACGCCGCGCTTTGGCCCATCTCCCGGGAAATTTGGACTAACTCTTTGACTGCCATTACCGTCAGCGGCGCATTCGCGGCGATCTCCCTCGCCAGTTCGAGGGCTTTGTCCATCAATTCGGCCGCCGGTACAACGTAATTTACGAACCCGATTTCGCAAGCGCGCTTTGCATCTATTACGCGGCCAGTCATTAGCAGCTCGACCACGATTCGCTGCGGAAGCATTTCCAGCAAAGGGACCGCCCAGGCAAACCCGCGACCGACTTTGGCTTCGGTAATGCCAAATAACGCGTTATCGGACGCGATGCACAGGTCGCACATTTGAGCGAGTAACCATCCGGCGGCGTAGGTATGACCGTTTACCGCGGCAATTACCGGCTTGGAAACTTTGATGTTGTTACCAAGGACCGGCAGTGGGGGAGTTTTCTGGAGTTTCAGTTCGGCCGCTTCTTTCAGATCCATACCGGCGCAAAAAGCCTTGTCTCCACTGCCTGTCAATATTGCAACCCGCAACGTGGCGTCCGCCTCAAACCGGATGAAGGCCTCTCTTAGCTGCTCGCGCACGGCCAGGCTGATTGCGTTGTGCCGTTCCGGGCGGTTAATTGTGATAACCGCGATATTGCCCGTGACCTCGTACAAGACTACGTTTTCCATCGCTTAATCCATAAGTGAAAGCACATGCCTTGCAAACTGCTGTAAAAGATCCGGTGCCAGGCTAGTTAACGCGAACTTTGGCGGCCCTGGCGACTCTGCCCCACTGTCCGGTATCGCGCTTAACGAACGCTGAGAACTCTTCCGGAGAGTCACCGACAGCAATGCCGCCCATCGCAAGCAGCTTTTCCCGCATCTCGGGTGCCGTCAGCATCCTGACCAGTTCTGCATTGGCCTTCAATACCATTTCGCGCGGGGTGCCCGCGGGCATCGACATGCCCGTCCATGAACTTGCCTCAAAGCCCTTGACGCCGGCCTCCACCATTGTCGGCAGTTCGGGAAGCGGGGGAAACCGGTCACGCGTGGTTACCGCGAGCGCGCGGATCTTTCCCTGCCTTACAAAAGGCAACGTACCGATGGCGGTGCCGAACGAAGATTCCACGAGACCTGAAATCTGATCAATCATCGCCAATGAAACACCTTTATATGGGATGTGCACGATGTTGGTGTTTGTCATCGTCTTAAACATTTCCATCATCATATGCGGGCTGGTGCCGTTGCCCGTAGAGGCATAGTTAAGAGCGCCGGGTTTCGCCCTGGCAAGTGCTGTAAATTCCCTGACATTCTTAACCGGCAGAGAGGGATGCACCAATAGCAGGCTTGGCACGATAGCCATAAGAGTGACGTGCGAGAAATCCTTGATGGGATCGAAACCGAGTTTGGTGTAAATGCTGGGCGAAATCGTCTGGGCGACCGTCATAATGCACAGCGTGTAGCCGTCAGGGGGGGATTTTGCGCAACCTTCGAATCCGATATTACCGCCCGCGCCCGCGCGATTGTCCACGACAACCTGTACGCCCCACGTTTCCGTAAGTCTTGCGGCGGCCATGCGGCCAAGCACATCCGTTGTCCCTCCCGGCGGCCACGGTACGATTAATCGAATAGGCTTGATTGGATAGGGCTGCGCGCCAGCCAAGCTCGAAGCGCACCAGATCACGGTAACAAACCAACGCGCAATGCGTTTGACACTCATTACTTCTCCTCCGGCTTCCATACACTTATCCGACGTCTGATCCAGCTTAATTCTCACCTGCCGCTTCTTGCTGCGGAGAAGAACTTGGTTCCAGCACGACCAGGCCATCGACTGCTACCACTCCTTCGCCGTCGCGCTTTACGATCAATGGGTTTATCTCGGCTTCACTCACGACGCGCGGCGTAACGAGCGCCAGCAGAGACATTGCGCGAATCGCGTGCGCAAGAGCAGTGCAGTCCCCTCTCGGCAAATTGCGAAAACCCGCCAGCGTCTTGAGTTGCGGTATTTCACTGACCATGGTTTCCGCGGTCCGCAGACTGACCGGCGCCACGCGCACGCTATGGTTAGCATGAACCTCCGCTGCAATGCCTCCCAGTCCCAGGAGAACGATCGGCCCGACCTCGGGATCCCGGCGATAGCCAACGATCACTTCCGCGAGACCGCTCTCCATGCGCTGCACGAGAATTCCATCGATGCCGGCCTTTGGAAATTTCTTCGCGGCATCGCCCAACATCGTGGAAACGACCGACGCGATATCAGCCGGCACGACATTAAGCGCGACCATACCTGCTTCGGTCTTGTGGACAATGTCAGGCGACAATATCTTGACCGCGACAGGATCCGCGAAATCGACCGCTTCAGCCGGCCCGGATACAACCCTGCAGTGCGTGGATGGAATGCCGAGCGACGAAAACAAACCCAGTGATTCACATTCGTTCAGGGAATCCCGTTGTGTAGCTGCCAGCATAGCATTCGGCCCCGCCAGTTCTCCAGCACGGATAGATTCGTTACTCTGGGGGCTCCGCCAGTTGAGATATGCACGCATCGAATCTGCACATGCTTCCGGCGTTCGGAATCCGGCTATTCCCTGCTTTCCCAGCAAAGCGAGCGCTTCATCGGCGCGTGGCGCCAGAAATACGGCCAAAGGCTTCTTGCTTCGTTCAGGCACAAACACACGATCAACAATCTTTTGTGGGTTCGTCTGCGAGCTTGAACCACTCACCGAGATCACCGCATCACAATGATCCGAAGACAATAGCGCACTCAGTATCATGTTGTATGAGCTATCATTTCTTCCCATAGGAATATCGGTGACGGGGGACGCCGAGATCTTTACGCCTTTTTCATTTAAATCTCTTATCACTTCTTCCGTGGGACCCGCGACTTCGACGCCCAGCGTACCCAGGCGATCTGCAATCATCCCGGCAGGTCCTCCCGATCCTGTGAGAATGGCCACTCTGCGGTGTGCCGGTGGCTTATGTCCCATGACCAACTGCGGTAATTCGAAGAGGCTCTCCATTGTGTCTACACGCATAATGCCGTGCGCCTGAAAAAAAGCGTCTGAAACCTCAGCGGCTCCCGCAATGGCGCCGGTATGCGACACCGCAACCCGGCGCCCGATTTCCGAACGTCCGAGTTTGTATGCGATGACCGGCTTACCCTTTTTAAACGCGCGACGTGCCGCGACAGCAAGTCGGGTGGAATCCCGGAAAGCCTCCAGAAACAGCAGTATTGCGCCGGTATCTGCATCATCCGCCAGAAGTTCTGCGATCTCCCCCACACCGATATCACATTCGTTTCCCACGGATACAAGCTTGGAGAAGCCGAGGCCACGCGCCTGCGCCCGTGAAATCAAGGCGCCTAGCATGCTGCCGCTCTGCGAAATTACACTGAGCGGACCGGAGCGCAATTGTTCTTGCTCAAGAACAGCGTTCAGGGAAAGGGTTGTGTGTCCGGGAACATTTACCAGGCCAAGACAATTGGGCCCCAATAGTCTTACTCCCCCATCCCGGGCTGTCGCCACGATCTGTCGCTGCAGTTCCGCCCCTTCCTCGCCCAGTTCTGCAAAACCGGAGCTGAATATGGTTGCTGCTGCAACCTGGCGTTCACAACACTGACGCACCACCTCGTGCACGGCAGCGGCGGGCACCATTATCAAAGCGTGGTCTATTTTCTCGGGAACGGCCAACAAAGTTGGATAAGCCGGCAAACCGAACAGATCTTTATACCGCGGGTTAATCGGAAATACCTTGCCGGTGAAACCGTGTATGCGTAATAGCTGCTGCGCCCGGGAATTTACCTTTCCCGGTTCACCGGACGCGCCAACGAGCGCTACTGATCGAGGCAGGAAAAAGTCCGGACTTAACTTTCTGGTCTTCATATTTTATTTTTCGAGCGCTGACGGCGGCTCTTGAGACAGGCAAACGCGGACAATTGCAATTGTGCCCGATGGCACTAACCGCGTAAAACGAAATTTCATTGCGTATGCTAGTAGAGCTATTGTTAAACCATACATATTGGCTTCACAGGTTTCCAGTTGTCGGCGCGGCACCGGCAGACGCTCGCGGGCACCCGGAAGACGTCTTGAAACTCTCCGGCCACCCCGGATTTTTGAGGCCAATCATTTTGCCCCCTTCGCTAACGGCGGTATCATTGCGCCTCGAACTGAGCACAAGTGGCCCGCGCGGATGTCTACGCATCTCATGGAAGATGCGGCTGAAACCGACGAACGTACGGATTTAATTGATTTAGTGACCGGCAACTCTGGCTGACAGTCAAGGGGGCGGCCACATACGGGGACACCAGCAAATGGAAAAATCATTGAGCAATGCGGATATCGGCGTCAGCATGAACGGACACGTTGCGACGGTCGAACTGCAAAGACCGCCCAACAACTTTCTGGACGTCGATCTGATCGCCAGCCTCGCCGCAGTGCTGGAGGCTCTCGACGAGGACATCGAATGTCGCAGCATCGTGCTGGCGGCTGCCGGGAAGCACTTCTGCGCCGGCGCGAACCTGAAAAAACGCATCGAAGACGAAGCGGCGGGCAAACCCACCGCGCGGCCGCGGCATCTTTACCATGAGGCACAGCGTCTGGTGCAGACGCGCAAGCCTATCGTCGCAGCGGTTCACGGCAGCGCGATCGGCGCCGGCCTGGGACTGGCGCTAGTCGCCGATTTCCGCGTAACGTGCAAGGAAGCGAGGCTTGCCGCCAATTTCGCCGCCCTCGGCTATCACCCCGGTTTTGGGATGACGGTCACACTGCCGCGGCTAGTCGGCCACCAAACGGCCAAATGGCTGTTCCTGACCGGGCGCCGCGTGCCGGGTGACGAAGCGGTCGCGATGGGGCTCGCGGACCGCCTGGTCGAACAGGACAAGGTGCGCGAGACCGCGCAGTTGATGGCCGCGCAACTTGCGCAATCGGGGCCGCTCGCAGTCCAGGCGACGCGTGAAACGCTGAACAACGATCTCATTCCCGCGTTTCGGGCCGCGACCGAGCGCGAGGCCTTCCAGCAGCAGATGCTGCGCGAAACGAACGACTTCAAGGAAGGCGTGAAGGCAGGATTCGACCGCCGCGAGCCCAGATTTACCGGGACCTGACGGCCCTCGAATGCGCTGTCTGGCTGAATTCGCCGATTTCCTGAAATCGCTACATATCAAGTTCGACACGCTGATCGAAACCGCGAACACCCGCGTTGAATAGGGCCAGTGTCAGGGCAGATCGAACATCCGCGCGCTAAGGAAACACTGAACAAGTCCCCGATTGCTTTGTCACAGTATGGACAGTAAACGGGAGGACATGATCATGCAGCAAATGACACTGGCGGCAACAAAAGGATTCGAGGTTCACGTTAGGGCGACGCGCAAGGCGGAATTTCTGGCGCGCATGGAAGCGCTGGTGCCGTAGAGCGAGTTCTGTGCGTTGATTGAACCGCATTCCCCAAAGGCGGGCAATGGCCGACCGCCGATTGGCATTGAACGAATGCTGCGTATGTATCTGGTGGCCGTTTTGAAAACACCACCCGGCGCGACTGGTTAAGTCTGAACATAGACTGAAATCAGGCGCAGCGATGGCGGGATTGCACACCACTCAGTCTGTTTTCAGTCCGCCGCCATCCCAATACGCAAACCGAAACCTGCGCTTCAGCAGGCCTTCGATGACGCGCGGCAGCGCCTGCACGGTCCGTCCGTGAATGTCGTGAAAGAGAATGATGCTGCGACCCTCGCGTTCGGCCTCGGCAAACACCCGTTGTGCGATCGACTGCGGAATCGGATCCGCCCAGTCGCGCGAATCGATGTTCCAGATTACCGAGCGCAGGCCGCGGTCCGCAATCTCGGCAAGCACCAGCGGGTTGCGCACGCCATACGGCGGCCGGAACAGCGACGCGCGGCCGCTGCCGGGAACTGCGGCAAGCAGCAGGGCCTGCGTCGTTTCGATTTCGTCGTCGACCTGCGCGGCACTGAGCTTGGGCAAAAAGGGATGCGTATAGGTATGATTCGCTACGGCATGGCCGCCACGCAGTATCGCTTCAACCACGCTGGCGTTGCGCGAGAAATCAGCCTGGCCGTCGCGCAGGGTGCCGAGGTTCTGGCCGACCTGGAAGAAAATCGCCTTCACCTTGTAGTAGTCGAGTATGCGCAGGATTTCCGCGGTGTAGCGCGGATGCGGCCCGTCATCGAACGTCAGCAGCACGGTTTTAGCCGGCAGGCCGCCGTCGTTCCATTCGTCGCGCTGCGCATGCTCGGCGATCGCTGCGCCCTTGGGCGAGGGTGTTGCGCGCTGTTCGGGCGCGGGGAGCTGCGCCTTCAAATCCTCCATCACGCGCGCCAGCGGGTATTCCTCGTGCAGGAAAGCAACATAAGCGTCCCAACCGGGGCGCCGGCGCGCGGCCAGCGGCCGATCGGTAAACGCCGCGGTGATTTCGCTGTTGTAGCCGGCGCGGATGGCAACGATCTCATCGCGGGTCTTGTTAAGCCGCGCGGCCAGCGGATAGGCGGCGGGCAGGCGCACGCGGGTTTCGTTGACCACGCCGAGCAACGCCAGCTTGTCGACGTCGCGCCAGTCTTTGCGCGTTTCAATGAGATCGAGCAGCACGTCGATGCGCTGATCGCTGTCCGTCTGCGGCGGCACGAGCAAGTCGGCAACCAGCTGCGCCGTGAGTTCACGATTGCGAAAGAAGAGTACTGCCCGACCTGCGTGAGGTCGCGCGCGCGCCCTGCCGTTTCGTGCAGCACGATCATGCGCCTGAAATTGCCCACGATCTCCGCCGCCGTTGCTTCGACACCGGCGGACAACGGCTGCTGCGCAGAAGTCGCGCCGGCAACGACCAGCGCAAAACCGGCGAGTGCAACTCGCAAGTGCTTATGCATCGAACCGGTTGGCGGATTTCGGCATCGCGCCATACTACCGCAGCCCGGCTGGCCACGTACGTCGAAGCGGCGGCGATGTTATTCTAGCGTCCACGTATCAGCGGGTGGCGGTTTTCAGCACCCGGCATTTATTCAAATTGGGGTATCGCGCCCCGCGAGGAGAAGTTTCTGTTGGACAAACTTTGCTTAACGTCGCGTCGCGTCGGCGCAGCGCTCTCTATCGCATGCAACATCCTTGCAGCGTCCGCGCACGCTGCAGACAGCACGGGCGCCTTTCCTGCGCGCCCGGTCAGATGGATCGTACCGTTTCCGGCAGCGGGCAGCATCGATCTCGTCGGGCGCGTCGTCGGCCAGAGACTGTACGAGGTGTGGGGCCAGCAAGTCGTCATCGACAACCGCGCGGGCGGCGGCGGCCGGCTCGGCACCCAAGCCGGCGCTGCGGCGACACCCGACGGCTATACCCAGCTTTTCACCCTGAACACCTCGTTCACGATAGACCGCAGTCTCTTCAAGAACCTGCCGTACGATCCGGACAAAGCATTCGCGCCGATTACGATAGTCGCCTCGACTTCGCAACTGCTCGTCACCAACCCGGCTTTTCCGGTGAAAAACGTGCGCGAGCTGATCGCACTGTGCAAGGCGCGGCCGGGCGAAGTGAATTATGGTTCGTCGGGCGCCGGCGGCTCGCTGCATCTCGCGATGGAACTCTTCAAGTCGATGACGGGCATAGACATCGTGCATGTGCCGTATAAAGGCGGGCCACCGGCAGCGACCGACCTCATCGCCGGCCAGATCGCGCTGCTGTTCTTCAACACGCCTGCAGCGCTGCCTTATGTGAAAGCCGGCAAGTTGCGCGCGCTCGGCGTAAGCACCGCAAAGCGTTCAACGCTGCTGCCCGACGTGCCCACCATAGCCGAAGGCGGCGTAGCCGGCTTCGATATCGACGTGTGGTTTGGACTCGTAGCACCCGCCGGCACGCCGCCTGACGTCGTGACCAGGACCCAGCGCGACATCGCGCGCGTCGTCGCCATGCCCGAAGTGCGCAAGCAGCTGCTCGACATCGGGGCCGAGCCGGTCGCCAATACGCCCGACGAATTCGCAGCGCGTATCAAAAAAGAGAGCTCTTTGTGGGCCAAGGTGATACAGACCGCGAAGATCCGTTTCGAGTAAACATACCCTCTAACCACTTTTATACAGAAGAACCCGATGAAAAAGCCCACTGCGTTTCCGATGCTCGAAGTCCTGCAACTGCCACCCAAGCCGCGCAAAGATTGCATGATATTGATGTCCGAAGTCGGCATCCCCATGCGCGCCACCGAGGACATTATTGAAATCGCCGCACCCCTGATCGATTACGCGAAAATTACCGACCACGCGGGGCTCGCCGACCGCCTTTCCGCAGAGTGGATCAAAAAGAAAGTCGCGCTGTACAACAAGAGCGGCATCGACGTGCTGCCGGGCGGCATCCCGTTTCAGCTCGCCGTTATCCAGCACAAGGTCGGCGATTACCTGAAGGCCGTGCGCGATCTCGGTTTTGCCGGCGTCGAAATGAGCGAAGACACCATGGCGCCGATGGAAACCGGTTACCGCGAAGAGCTGATTGCGCAGGCGCTGGAAATGGGACTGAAGGTGATGACCGAGATGGGACGCAAGAACGTCGACATCCCGTTCGACGCGGATGAAGTCTGCAAGCAGATCTTGCGCGACCTCGAACTCGGTGTTTCGAAAATTTACCTGGAAAGCAGCGAGATCCAGGCCATGACGCGGACCGATCCGAAAGCACTGGACACGATCGCCGCGCTCGGCAAGAACCAGTACCTGCTGTTCGAGCTGGGCCTCATCGAGGCGCAGGAAAAAGCCGCGTGGCTGGTCGAGCGCTACGGCTTCGAAATCAATTTCGCCAGCGTGAGCCCGGCCGACGTGGTGGCGGTCGACGCCATCCGGCGCGGCATGCATCGCAAATCGCATTACAGCTACATGGCTGGAAAAAGCGCCTAAGATAGTCAACGGTTGATTGGATTGAGGAGAACTACATGGCAGCGAACCTTGAAAGAAAAACAGCGCAATCCGGGGCGGGCGTGAACGCGCCGGAAAATCTGCAGGTCGTGCCGAGCGGCGCCGCCGTCGGCGCGGAAATCCGCGGCGTCGATCTCTCGCAGCCGGTACCTGAAGCAACCAGGGCTTTGATGCGCCAGGCGTGGGCCGATCACGGCGTGCTGTTGTGGCGCGACCAGAAACTACCGGATATTTCCTTCCTTGAAGCGGCCGGGATATTCGGCGTCACCAAGGAGCCCGCGGCGCGCAAGTACCAGGTCGCCGGTGGTTACAAAATAGGCGGCAAGATCGTGCCGCTGCATTCGCACGTGAGCCTGATCTCCAACCTCGATGAGAACGGCCAACCGGTCAAAGACAACGGCACGCTCGGCAGCTATGAAGTCATCTGGCACAGCGACAATTCGTACGTCGAAGTGCCGCCCGCCGGCAGCATGCTGTACGCCGTGGTCATCCCCGAGAACGGCGGCGGCGATACACATTTCAGCAACCAATACCTCGCTTACGACGAACTGCCCGCCGACTTGAAGCACGCGATCGCAGGCAAATCGCAGATCCATGATTCCACGCGCAATAGCGCGGGCGTGCTGCGCCCCACCGTGAAGCTGCCGACCAAACCCGAAGAAGTGCCGGGGCCGGCGCATCCGCTGGTGCGCGTGCATCCCGTTACCAAAAAACGCGCGTTGTATCTTGGCCGCCGGCGCGACTGGCCGTCGAATTACATCATCGGCATGTCGAACGACGACAGTGAAGCGCTGCTCGACAAACTGTGGGCGCATGCCACGCAGGTAAAATATTCCTGGGGTCACAAGTGGCGCGTCGGCGATCTCGTGCTGTGGGATAACCGTTGCTGCATGCATTACCGCTCGGAAGTCGATGCAACGCAGCCGCGCGTGCTCTACCGCACGGTGGTCAAGGGCGACCCGGTCATCGCCGGATAGACGTGACCCCGCGCGCGGCACAAAGCCAGCCGCACGTGAAAGCGAACACCGTTGTGCGATGCTGGTTTCATGTTGGCGGATTCCTCACCCTCGTCCTGACTGGCGCGGCCTGCTGGGCGCAGGCGCCGCAGGGCGCCGACCCGCGGGTACTTATCAACCGTCTAGATCCGGGTTACCGGCAATTCAAAGCGGTCGGCGTGGTGTATCCGATTGCGCAGACCGACGGCATCCAGGTTATGAGCAAATACCGCGGCACCGGCGCGATGATTTCACCCTGCCACGTGCTGACGAATTACCACGTTGCATTCGAAGCGAGCCGCAAGGAAGTCCTGTTCGAAGTCGGACAGCGCCCCGCCAAGGCCGCGGGCTTCGCATACAAAGCGGTCGGCCGCATTGTGGATGCCGGCGCCTTCTGGGCGGAGCGCGATACCGTCGACGACTGGGCGCTCGTCAAACTCATCGATCCGAAGACTAACCGGAGCAACAAGCTGGGCGAACAGGTCGGCTACTTTGACTTTGTCGCGGCGCCACCCGCCGCAATCGTGGACAAGCAACTCATATCCGCGGGCTACCCGGGACAGTCACCCGACCTCATGGCGCATGTCGGTTGCCGTCTCGCGCGAGTCGACCAGGACCGCCGCTGGCGCATGGCGTGTTCGATGACAGAAGGACAGTCGGGCGGACCGGTTACGCTGCAGACTTCAGACCGTGGCGACATCCTTGTCGCCATCAATTCCGCCAAGCCTGAAGGTCGCAGCGGCCTGGTGACGGCGGACGAAATCCGCCTGAGCAACCTCAATTACGCGACACCTTTCTCGCGCGCCGCCGAAACACGCATCCGGCGCAGCATGGAAGCCAACCGCTGCGACTGAGCAGAGTTACAAAATCAATGCCACCACTCGCGCCAGCCGCCGAGCAGCGGAAAATATAATCCCAGCATGGTGTCAGGCTCGCCGAGCGCGGCGGCGTAGCGCGCGAGCTGCGCTTCATAGCGTATGCGCTCACGGTCGAGAAACGCGTCGACGGCGCTGCCTTCGTGGCTGCTGGTCTTGTAGTCCGCAATCCAGCGCTTGCCGTCGTCGTCGCGAAAAGTGCGGTCGATCACATAGCTATGCAGGACGTTGCCGACCATGCGTCGCAGACGGTACTCGCTGCGCGCATCGGCGCGCGGGCCGAGCAGCCAGCGGCCGCGTTCGTCGTTCAGCGTCTGCACCAGAGCACGCACGACGCGCGCGGTGGCTTCTGTGCAATCCGCCGGGCGTACGCCACGGCGCTCGAGTTCGCGCGCGAGCCGCGGTCGCAGCGCCTCTATGCGGGCAGGAGTCCAGCCTTCAAGCGCGTCGTCCGCGAGGCGTTGCAGCCAGCGGTGCACGACGGTGCCGACATGCCGTGCCATTTCTCCCGCCCATGAAAATTCGATTACCTCGTTGTCCTGCGCGCTGGCGGCCGGCGCCTGCCATTGCGCGGCCGGCGGCGAATCCGGCAACACAAATCCTGGCGCAAAACGTTTGAAAGTCTGCGGCGGCACGGCAGTCGCAGCAGTGGCCGCGTGCGGCGCCTGTGCCGGACCCACGTGCGCCGACGCAATAGCCCAGACTTTGCTCAGCAAGGTCCGCTTCATCGGCGGCTTGGCCTCGCCGTGGTCGTCGCGCCTGATGCATCCGGTCAAATGCAGACGCGAAGCGGCGCGCGTCGCCGCCACATAGAACAGGCGCCCGGCCTCGATGTCCTCGGCATCGCGTTCGAGACTGCGCACGTATTCATAGGCGGCATCTTTCGCCGCACCCGCCTCGCGTATCGGCGCGAGCAGGAGGGCCTTTTCCGCCAGCGACTTCCAGATGATGAGCGGCGGATCACCGTGACGCTGCCGGCGATCGAGCCCCGGCATGATGACGGTGTCGAACTCCAGCCCCTTCGCCTTGTGCACGGTCATGATTTCGATTGCATCGTCACCGGCATTCATGTCCGGCAACGCATAAATTCCGGCGAGGCTCTCCGCCAACGCGCTGTGCGCGGCAAGATCGCCCGCATCGTCTTCGTCCGCCAGCACGTCGAAGAAAATTTCGGCGTCTTCGAGTTCGGTGGCATTGCTGCAGCACGCCGGCCCGCCGAGTGCCAGCCACACGCCTTCGACGCGATCGCGCAGATTGCCGCGCAGGCGCTGCGCGCGGGCCGCATCGAGCACGCCGCGCACGCGTTCGAGCCGGCTGCGCGCGTCGTCATCGAGCAGTGCAATGCGCTCCGCATCGTTCATCGCTTCCCATAACGTGTTGCGAACGCCTTCGACGAGTGCGGCGAGCTGCACGGGCGACAATCCGCACCACGGCGCACGCAATACCGCGAGCCACGCCGCGCGATCAGCGGGATGCGCCAGCGCGCGCGTCAATGCGTATAAGTCCTGCACTACCTGCTTTTGACCCAGCCGCTCGATTTCGACCGCGCGATAGCGCACACCGGCCTGCTGCAGCGCCGGCACGATGTAATCGAGATGGCTGCGGTTGCGCACCAGTATGGCGATCGATCCATTCGCATCCGCGGCACGCGCCGCCCGCGCGATCTCGACCACGCGCTGCGCTTCGTCGGCGCGCTCGTCGAAAAGATGCCATTGCACGGCGTCGCCCGCGGTCGCGGCGTGATGCGCAACCGACGGCGCGTACGGCACCGCGCCGGAAGTTTCATCCTCTTCGGCGGGCAGCACTTCAGGGAAAGTCGCGTTCACCCAATCGACGATGCCGGCCTCGGAACGGAAATTGGTCGCCAGGCGCAACGGGACCAGCGGCACGCTGGTGAGCCCTGCATGCCACGCTTGCAGGAACAGCCTGACTTCGGCCTCGCGAAATCGATAGATCGACTGCATCGGATCGCCGACCGCAAATACCGTGCGGCCGTCGTCGCCCGCCTGCCAGCCGGCGGTGAGGCACTTGAGCAATTCCCACTGGCTGATCGAAGTGTCCTGGAATTCGTCGACGAGTATGTGCTTGATGCGCACGTCGAGCGCCAGCAGCAGATCGGTCGGCGCCTCGGGGTCGCCCAGCGCGCGCACCGCGCCCTGCGCGATTTCGGTGAAATCGGCCTGCCCGCGCTCGCCGAACACGACGGTCAGTTCGGCCACCGCGCGCGGCAGCAGTTCCAGCATCGCGCTCAGCGCTTCCCATTGCGTCTCCGTGTATGCCGCCGGCGGCAGTGCCTGCAGTGCAACGAGCGCAAGCCGCAACGGCTCGTTGCCATCGAGCGCCTGCGCGGCCTTGTTGCGCTTGCGCCATTCGCCTTTCTTGGTCAGCACTTCATTCGCGAAATCCTCGGACGCCGCCGGATGCAGTTCGCGCGCGCGCGCCAATAAACGTTCGCGCTCCGCTGCAAACACCGCTTCGAGTTCGGCGCGGCCCGGCGCGCCGCCGGTCTTGCGCACCCATTGGTCGCGGCGTTTCAGCATGTCGGCCATGAGGCCGCGCGCAATGTCGAGATTGTTGTCGAGGTGGGCGAGCAAACGTTCTGCCGGCGCATTCGGCGGTTCGAGTGCGAGCACGCGGCGCGCCGCATCAAAGTAGAGTTCGCGCGCGTCGTCGACGATGTCCGGCTGCGCGCCGAAACGCGCGAGTATCGGCATCTGGCGCGTAAGCGATGCGCACAACGCGTCTATGGTCTGCACGCGCAAGCGCGGCGCGATGTCCGCAATCCGTTCAGGCGCAAGCACGGAAGGCAGCCCCTGCAAAACCCGCCGCTTCATTTCTGCCGCGGCCTTGCGCGTAAAGGTAATGGCGAGAATTTCCTCCGGCCGTTCGACGGTGGCGAGCAACCGCAGATAGCGCTGCACCAGCAATTCAGTCTTGCCCGAGCCGGCGGGCGCCTGCACGATGAACGAGTGGCGCGGGTCGAGCGCATCTGCGCGCTCGCGCGCGTCGGCGATGCCGGATTGCACGATGTCGCCCGCACTCATTCTTCTTCGTCCTCGTCGTCGGTTTCGTCTTCCATTGCCGCGATGCGCTCATGCACGCGGCACAACGGCTGCAGGTCGCAGTGGCGGCAGGTCTTGAGGCCGCGCTTGGGATCGACCGCGGCCGCGCCTTGCGCGAATTCGCCGCCGAGCGATTCCAGTTCGCGCCGCCATTGGTCGAGCAGCCCCGCCCACGATTCGGCATGCTTTGCTTTCGGCAGCACGTCCGCCTCGCGCGTGAAGCCCATGAAACGCATGCCGCCCGTCTTGATGCGCGCGAACGCAACCGCGGCAATGTCTTCCTGCGCCGCGATCGCATAGAGCGGAAGCTGCGGATCGTCCGGACGTTCGCCCAGCCATTCGTTAGGGGTTGCGCGTCCCGTTTTGTAATCGATCAACACGCCGCTGCCGTCGGGCAGGCGATCCATGCGGTCGATACGTCCGGTATAAGTGAGTCCCGCGACTTTCAGCGTGCGGCGCTCCTCGCGCGCGACCACCTCGAATTCCCCGCGCGCGCCCTCCACCGCGAGCCATTCCCGCGCGAGGCGCGCCAGACGGCCGCGCTCGAGTTCAGCCAACCGCCCGTCGAGCACACCAGCGCGCTGCGCGTGTACTTTCGCCACCGCAACCTTCGCCGCGTCGTCGATAGCGCCAGCGAGTTCGTCGGGCGCCATCGAATCCAAACGCGACTTGGTGCGCAACGCTTCCCACAATTGCGCCATCAGTGCGTGCAAAAGGTTGCCGCGGTCGCGCGCATCGAGTCCGTCTGTGGGTTCGGCTATGCCCTGCGCGCCCAGCCGGTGGCGCGCAAAAGCGCGAAACGGACAGGCAGCCTGGTCGGCGAGCACTCGCGTGCCGCCCCGCACTTCGAGCGCGGCATACCGCGGCGCGACGCCATCGACTACGCTTTCGAGTGCGCGCGCCGCGTGCAATACATCGCGATAGTGCGGGTAATGCGGCAGATCGACATCGCCGGGCGCGACACCGGCAATCAGCGCGCTCGGCAGCAAATCGCGGTCTTTTTCGCGCAATGGATGCGACACCACGACTTCGTCAGCCGCATGCAGCCAGTCTTCTGTAATGCGCCGGTCGAGCACCAGCGCGGTATCGGCGCCGGCTTCGGGTATGCCCGCCTTTTTCTGCAGCGCGACCGGGATGAACGGATTGGGGCGCGCGGCCAGCGGCCACGCGTCGTCGGTAAGCCCGCTCACCCACAAATGATCGAACTCGAGGCCCGCGGATTCGAGTATGCCGAGGATTTGCACCGGCGCCGTGCCGGATTCCGGCTGAAACAAGGTGTCGGCGCACAGCCGGCGCAAACGCCCCAGTGCCTGCTGGCAGTTCATGCGCGGCACCACGCGTTCGAGTAGCGCGAATTCGCCGAGCACCTCGTACCACTTCACCCGGGTCTGGAATTCGGCTGAATCGAGCACGCGCTCGCCCGGAAAACCCGCAGCTTCGAGCAATGCAGAAAAATGCCGCGCCCACGCGTGCGGCGACTGCATGCCGGCAAGGTTGCCGCTCGCGTAGTTGTACATGGCCTCGAACCGCTCGCGCAGCAGCGGACTGCCTTCGACCGCGCCGACGATTTTCACCAGCGTGACGCGTGCCGGCAACGTTTCACGCAAGTCCGCATCCAGCCGCGCGCGGCGCGCGAACTCGCGGTCCGCCCCCGCGACAAACGGCGAACGCATAAGCCTGCTCGCCAGCACAAAATCGACTTCGCCGGCGGCGATCGCGAGCAAGCCGAGCGCCGCATGCGCGAGCGGATAGGTGGCAAGCGGCACGCCGATCGAAATGTTGAACGGCAGCGGCAGCGCTTCGGCGCCCGGCAGGTTCCAGCCCGGCTGCATGACGCGCGCGAAAACACGCGCGACTTCCTGCCGGCGCAGTTCCAGGTCCGGCACGACGACCGCGATGCGCGGATAGTTGACCAACTGTTGCGGCGCCGACTGCGAATGCGCCGCTTCCAGCCGCGCGCGCGCCCATTGCGCAGCGGCCTCAAGCTCGTCGCGCGAAGAGGCGCGGGTGACACGGACGGCCGCCGCATCTTTTTTGCGCGGCCCGCACTGCGCGATTTCGACACCCACGGCACTGCAGGCACGGAAAAACTCCGCGGTCTGCGGCGGCACGATGTCGAATGCGTAGGCAACGAGCAAACGCGGTTTGGCAAGCGCGGGGGAGTTGAGTGACTGCGCCACGCGGTCGGGCAAACGCGCGGCATCAACTTCGCGCGCGGTGCGCTTCGTATAGGTCTGCGCCCATTCTGTGAACGCGGCTGCGTCGTCGGTGCCGGGAAATTTGCCGAGCGCGCCCGCGATGCGCCATGCGTGTGCGATGCGCCACGCATCGCGGCACTGCGCCGCCGCGCGCGCTGGCGTCAGCAATTGCGCACTCCACAGACTGGCGTCGACGATTTCTTCCCACAGCGCCTGCTCCTGCGCCGGGGACAGCAAAGACGGGACGTCTTCCAGCCCGGAATAAACCGCGCTCTCCCACCAGCGTTCTACCAGAGTGCCGATCGGCAGTATGTCCGCCGCCTCCCACGCCTGCAGACCACTCGCCGCGCGTTCAGCGTCGAACTCACGCACGAGTTCCTGCGCCAGCCGGCGGTTGGGCGTAACAACGGTAACGCCGCCCTGCACGCCTTCAGCGAGGCGCGCAAAAACGTCGGCTTTGGTGAGTTGCGGGAAAGCGGCTTCGGCGGGCATCCGGCGCATGATAGCGCCGAACAGTCGCTACATCACGCCGTGGTGTGGATTACTCAGGCGACGTTCAGGACCTACTATTTCTCGAGAAGATGCTTCTTCTCTTTTACCTTTTCCCATTCAGCAGCGTCCGGCGGCCCGTCTTTCTTCTCGATGATAGCCGGCCAGACCTTGGAGAGTTCGGCGTTGAGAGCGGTAAACTCTTTCTGGCTGTCAGGCACGTCGTCTTCGGCAAAGATGGCTTCGACCGGGCACTCGGCGACGCACAACGTGCAGTCGATGCATTCATCGGGATCGATGACGAGGAAATTCGGGCCTTCGCGAAAGCAATCCACCGGGCACACATCTACACAGTCGGTGTATTTGCACTTGATACAGGTTTCGGTAACGACGTAAGTCATGGTAATCCTTGGCTAATCCAGCCAGTTCTTGCGCGAGGGGTCGACGCACACAATGAATGCCGCCCGCGACCGGTTGAAGGGCGCCATTTTAGCAGAAACAATCTCGCCGCCCTCGGCCGCCGGGGCGATGCTTCACAAACTTGCGGTTTTTGGTTAGCATACGCGCCATCTACCCCTCTCCGCCCGCGCGCATCACGGCGACATTCCCCGCACCCCAGCAGCAGGAGCACACAGCATGAGCGAACATATCCATCACGTGACCGACGACACTTTCGAACCGGAAGTGCTGCAAGCCGACAAGCCCGTGCTGGTCGATTACTGGGCCGAATGGTGCGGCCCCTGCAAAATGATAGCGCCGCTGCTCGACGACATCGCCAAGGACTACGCAGGCAAGTTGAAAGTCGCCAAACTGAACATCGACGAGAACCAGGCCACCCCCCCAAAATACGGCATCCGCGGCATCCCTACCCTGATGCTGTTCAAGAACGGCACTCTGGCGGCGACCAAGGTCGGCGCCCTCTCAAAATCCCAACTCATGGCGTTTATTGACAGCAATATCTGAACTGGTTAATCTAGGTTCAAATTATCCGGCAGCCTGACCCACTCGGGGGCATGCCGGAAGAGCGCAAACTGCGCTCCGCCCGCCCAACTTTCCCGCAGTCCCCGTAGCCGAGCCCCGCCCTCACTGTATCTATACCCTATGCATCTATCCGACCTGAAAAACCTCCACGTCACTGAACTCGTGGAGATGGCAATCACCAACGAGATCGAGGGCGCCAACCGCCTGCGCAAACAGGAGTTGATATTCGCGCTCCTGAAAAACCGCGCCAAGAAAGGCGAGGCGATATTCGGCGAGGGCACGCTGGAGGTGCTGCCTGACGGTTTCGGTTTCCTGCGCTCGCCCGACACCTCGTACCTCGCGGGCACCGACGACATTTACGTCAGCCCTTCGCAGATCCGGCGCTTCAACCTGCACACCGGCGATTCGATCAACGGCGAAATCCGCACGCCGAAAGAAGGCGAACGCTATTTCGCGCTGGTCAAGGTCGACAAGGTCAACGACGAGTCGCCCGAGAATTCGAAACACAAGATCCTGTTCGAGAACCTGACGCCGCTGTTCCCGAACGAGCGCTTCATCATGGAGCGCGACATCAAGTCGGAAGAAAACCTCACCGGCCGCATCATCGACATCATCGCGCCCATCGGCAAAGGCCAGCGCGGCCTGTTGGTCTCCAGCCCGAAAAGCGGCAAGACGGTGATGATGCAGCACATCGCGCACTCGATCGCCGCCAACAATCCCGAGGTCTACCTCATCGTGCTGCTGATCGACGAGCGGCCGGAGGAAGTCACCGAAATGCAGCGCTCGGTCAAAGGCGAAGTCGTCGCCTCGACCTTCGACGAACCGGCCACGCGCCACGTACAGGTCGCCGAAATGGTGATTGAGAAGGCAAAACGCCTGATCGAGCACAAGAAGGATGTCGTAATTTTGCTCGATTCGATTACGCGTCTCGCGCGCGCCTATAACACCGTGGTGCCGGCGTCAGGCAAGGTGCTCACCGGCGGTGTCGATGCCAACGCACTGCAGCGCCCGAAGCGCTTTTTCGGCGCCGCGCGCAACATCGAGGAAGGCGGCTCGCTCACCATCATCGCCACCGCGCTGATCGACACCGGCTCGCGTATGGACGACGTGATCTACGAAGAATTCAAGGGCACCGGCAACATGGAAATCCATCTCGACCGCCGCATGGCCGAGAAGCGGATCTACCCGGCGATCAACGTGAACCGTTCCGGCACGCGCCGCGAAGAACTGCTGTTGAAACCCGACATCCTGCAGAAAATCTGGGTGCTGCGTAAGCTGCTCTACCCGATGGACGAACTCGAAGCGACCGAATTCCTGGTCGACAAGCTGCGTTCCACCAAGAACAACGCTGATTTTTTCGACTCAATGCGCAGGGGTTAGTAGTAATTTCAAGTCCACACTTCGATATGCCTCTCTGGAACGAAAAAATCACGGCCCTGTTCCCGCAAGCGGGCCTGCGGCTAACGGGTCACAGGGCTACTTTTTCGACTCAATGCGCAGGGGTTAGCGTTAACGCGCAGACCGTGCTCCGATGAAATTCTTAGCCCTGCAGTTGGATCACCACCTGTAATCCACCAGGATTTGCAGCCATGCTAGGCTTCCTGAAATCCCTGTCGCTGCTCCTGCTGCTGGCCTTGCTGGGCGGCTGCGCAGCCACGCCCGAAGCGTCACCCGAGAAAGACGCGGACGCCAAGCGCTTCGACCCGGCGCTACGAGGCGCGATCATTTACCTCTACCGCGGCGACCAGCGCGGCGGCGTTGCTACCATCTGGATCAACGACCGGCTGGTGGGGCAAACGGTGCCTCGCACCTACTTCCGGGTGGCGGTACGTCCCGGGCGCAACCGCATCGGCGTCGCCGGCAATGACATGGGGCGCATCGACGTCGACACCCGGGAAGAAGGTGTTTACTTCGTCGAAATGCAGGTGCTCGGCGAATCGGAATCAGACCACACCACGATTTTCCGCAGCGTGCCGGCGGACGCCGCCAAGCGGGTCATTACGCAATGTTGCACCCTGCTCGAAACCTGGCGGCCCGGCCAGTCGCGGACCGGCATACCCGGTTTATAACGCGGCTTGCCACACCCCGCTATTTAGCGGATAATCCGCGCCTTTCGCGCCTAACACGCGACACAAGGAGCACTCCGATGAAAGAAAAAATTCATCCTGAATACAAAGAGATAAGCGTTATCTGCAGTTGCGGCAGCTCGTTCAAAACGCGCTCGACCATGGCCAAGGACCTGCATATCGAAGTCTGTGCGGAATGCCATCCGTTCTACACTGGCAAGCAGAAGATCGTCGATACCGCGGGACGCGTCGAGAAATTCAAGCAGAAATACGCGCACAAGCCGACTTCCAAAGGCAAGTCAGCAACCACTGCGTAAGCGGTTTTCACGTCAATTAAAAAAAGCAGCTGCGGCTGCTTTTTTTATTTTTGAATCTGAATCTTGAACCGCAAAGGACGCGAAGGACGCAAAGGCACCCGACGAGAAACAATTTAAAAGTGGGGAAATTTCCCGACCGTCGTGGATCCTGAATCTATTGCGCTAAATTCTTGGCCCTTTTGCTTATTGCTCTTCCTTCGCGTCCTTAGCGGTGAATTGTTTTTGACCGGGGATTCACGCGCCGACGCCGAGCAGCGCCGCCACGCCCAGCACGGCAAACAGCAACGCTGCCACAGTGCGCACCAATCTGAACGGAATACGCCGCGAGGCAACGCTGCCGAGAAACACTACCGGCACGTTGGCTATCATCATGCCGAGCGTAGTGCCCAGCACGACCGCCACCAATGACTGGTACTTGGCGGCAAGCACGATGGTCGCAATCTGCGTTTTGTCGCCGATCTCCGCAATAAAAAACACCACGCACGTCAGCGCGAACAGCCCGTACCGCGTCGACTCTTTTACTTCGCCGTCGAATTTATCCGGCACCAGCGTCCACGCGGCAATCGCCAATAATGACACGCCGACGATCCAGCGCAGCATTGCGGGCGCCACGAGCGAACTCACCCACGCACCCAGGGCACCCGCCACGAAGTGGTTCGCGAGCGTTGCCACCAGGATGCCTGCAATTATCGGCAGAGGACGCTTATAGCGCGCCGCCAGCAACAAGGACAGCAGTTGCGTTTTGTCGCCGATTTCGGCGAGCGCAACCACCAGTGTCGAGGTCAAAAAAGCTTCCAAACGCAGCCCGCCGCTGAAAAGCCGCGATGATATCCGGGATTCGGCGACACCGCACAAAAAAATGCCCCGCGACTGCGGGGCATTTATCCGGGAAATTATGGCTATTTCTTTTTTGCGGCGGCCGCGGTTTTGGCCACCTGCTGGCTGTAAAGAAAAGTTGCCAGCGTCTGCTCGGCGACGCGGTGCCACAGGAACTCTTCGTCGCGGAATTTCTTCCACGGCTCGTAGATTTTTTTCCACGCCGGGTTCTTGATCGCCTCTTCTTCGTACAACTCGAACGAAACCTTGTAGGCGGCCTTCATGATTTCCGGCGAGTAGGCGTGCAGCTTGACGCCGTTTTTGACCAGGCGCTGCAGTGCCTGCGGATTCTTGAAATCATATTCGGCCATCATGTCGGTGTTGGCCTCGTAACATGCGGCCTCGAGCGCGGCCTGGTATTCCTTGGGCAGCTTTTCCCATTCCTTGATGTTCACGTAGAGCCCGTACATCGAGCACGCTTCCCACCAGCCCGGATAGTAGTAATGCGGCGCGATCTTGTAGAAACCGAGCTTCTCGTCATCGTACGGCCCCACCCATTCGGCGGCGTCTATGGTGCCGCGTTCGAGCGCCGGATAAATATCGCCGCCCGCGATCTGCTGCGGCACCGCGCCCAGCCGCGCCATCACCTCGCCGCCGAGACCCGCTATGCGCATTTTGACGCCCTTCAGGTCGGCGACGGTCTTCACTTCCTTGCGGAACCAGCCGCCCATCTGCGTGCCGGTGTTGCCGGCCGGAAAGGAAATGATGTTGTAGTCTTTCAGGAAGTCGCGCATCAACTGCAGTCCGCCGCCCCAGTAGATCCACGCGTTCTGCTGGCGCTGGTTCATGCCGAACGGCACTGTCGTGTCGAACGCAAACGCCTTGTTCTTGCCAACGAAGTAATAGCCCGCGGTGTGCGTGCATTCGACCGTGCCCTGCTGGACCGCATCGACCGTGCCGAACGCCGGCACGATTTCACCGGCGCCGAACACGCGGATCTGGAACTTGCCGCCGGTGATCGCGGCCACGCGCTTGGCGATGACTTCGCCGCCGCCATAGATGGTGTCGAGGCTTTTCGGAAAGCTCGACGCGCAGCGCCAGCGCACCTCGGGCACGGATTGCGCGATCGCCGGCGCGGCGATGGTCGCAGCAGCAACACCGCCCGCAGCGGTCATGAATTTTCTACGCGTGACTTTCATATTGGCTCCCTGTCAGGTTGAACAACGATATTTAAGCCGTGCTAAAACGTCCGCTTCAAGCAGCTAGAAACCACCTCCAAATCAACTTGGAACCGCGGATGAACGCAGATAGCCTAAAGGGATTTAGGCATCGTCCGGGTCAGGTCTGAAATTATATCGGCGTTAATCGGCGTCTATCGACGGTTGCTTGTCCGAGTTGCGTTATGGAGGTGGGTTCTAATAAGTCTTGTACGCGAGGTATTTGCCGCTCATCACGATCTTGACGCGGTCGCCCTTGGGGTCGGCCTCGCGCGTCATGTCCATCTTGAAGTCGATCGCGCTCATGATGCCGTCGCCGAATTCTTCATGTATCAGTTCCTTGAACGTCGTGCCGTAGACGCTCACCAGTTCGTAGAACCGGTAGATCAGCGGGTCGGTCGGCACGGCGGTCGGCAGCGAGCCTTTGTACGGCACCTGCTGCAGCAGCAGCACTGCGTCCGCAGGCAAGTCGAGCAATTTGCCGGCAGCCTTGGCCTGCTGTTTGGTCATTTGCATCTGGCCCAGCAGCGCGGCGGTCGTCCATTCCTTGCTCTGGCCAACGGCTTTGGCGATTTTGGCCCATGACAGACCCTTTTTGATCCTCGTCATGACTATCAGTTCGGTAACTTGCGTGCGGTTCGTTATGCTCATGCTTCTCTCTCCTTTTAAAAGTGATCTGATTCAGTTTTTGCTGCCGGCCAGAACGGGCGACGGCGCACCGTGCGGTTGCACCAACGACAGGGGATTTGCCGGCGCAGCGGGCGGCAGACCCGGCGTCACCTGCGGCGGATGACGCGGGTCGAAATTCGCCGGCGGCTGCTCGGTGAATTCTTTCGAGCGGCTGACCAGAAAGTCGACCAGATGATTGCGTATCGGGTAGTACTGCGGATCTTTGTGTATGGTGTTGCGGCTGCGGTCTCGCGGCAGCGTGTTGACGACGATTTCGGCGATGCGCGCGTTCGGGCCATTCGACATCAGCATGATTTTGTCGGCAAGCAGGATCGCTTCGTCGACGTCGTGCGTGATCATGAACACGGTCTGGTGGGTGGCTGCGCAGATTTTCAGCAGCTCGTCCTGGATGACGCCGCGCGTCAGCGCGTCGAGCGCGCCGAACGGCTCGTCCAGCAATAGCATCTTGGGCGCG
Source organism: Betaproteobacteria bacterium (assembly GCA_947474275.1). GTDB lineage: Bacteria > Pseudomonadota > Gammaproteobacteria > Burkholderiales > SG8-41 > PALSA-1004. The sequence continues at coordinate 37,835 of CANJHY010000003.1, read as the reverse complement.
ATCGCAAACGCGCGTGCAATGCCGACCCTTTGCTTCATGCCGCCCGAGAGTTCAGCCGGCTTTTTGTCTTCGGAACCCGTCAGACCGACCATGTCGAGATAGCGCTGGCAGATTTCGTCTATTTTCGCGCGGTCGGCGTCGCGCCAGCGCGACTTCACCGCAAACTCGACGTTCTTTTTGGCGGACAGCCACGGCATCAGGGCATGGCCCTGGAACACCACGCCGCGATCCAGACTCGGGCCCGCCACCTCGCGGCCGGCCATGATCACGACACCGGCGCTCGCTTCGTCGAGCCCGGCGAGGATATTGAGTATGGTCGACTTGCCGCAGCCCGAATGGCCGACGATGCAGACGAACTCGCCTTTGTCGATCGAGAAATTGACTTCGTCGAACACCACGAACGGCGCGCCGCCGCGCGGCGGCACAAACGATTTTTTCAGACCTTCGACCCTGAGGAATTCCACGCTCTAAGCCTTACTCAGGATAGGTGACGGCGCGCGCCAGGCGTGCAAGGAGCTGGTCGAGCACCATGCCGACCAGGCCGATCAGCAGGATCGCGCACAGGATGTTGCTGATCGACAGGTTGTTCCACTCGTTCCACACGAAGTAGCCGATGCCGGTGCCGCCGACCAGCATTTCCGCGGCCACGATCACCAGCCAGGCGATGCCGACCGAAATGCGCATGCCGGTCATGATGGTGGGCGCTGCCGCCGGCAACACCACCAGGAACGCCTTGCGCATGGGCGACACTTCAAGCGTACGCGCGACGTTCAGCCACTCGCGCCGCACGGCTGACACGCCGAATGCGGTATTGATCAGCATGGGCCACAGCGAGCAGATGAAAATCACGAATATCGACGAGGTCGCGCTGTCCTTGATCGTATACAGCGCAAGCGGCATCCAGGCCAGCGGCGAAATCGGTTTCAGCACCTGGATGAAAGGATCGAACGCGCGATAGAGCAAAGGCGACATGCCGATCAAAAAGCCCAGCGGGATGGCGACGAGCGCGGCGAGACCAAAGCCGAGCAGCACGCGTCCTATCGAATATGCAATCTGGATGCCTATGCCCTGGTCGTTGGTGCCGCGCACGTAGAACGGGTCCCTGGCGTGCGCCCACAACTTGAGCGCCACGTCCTTGGGGGTAGGCATCGCGGATTTCTGCCCGCTCGCGGCAGCCGAGCCCAGCATCTTCGCGTATTCCGAATCAGCCGCCTGGCCGCCGCTGCTGCTTGGCATGGTCGCGCCATGCCAGATCGCGATGAACAACGCGAACATCAGGAGGGACAACAAGGCCGCCCCAAGGCGGTCGGAACGCGGCATTGCCCTACGTCCTCTTGATCGCGAAGCTCGCGAGATAAGCGTCGGGCTTGGCGGAGTCGAACTCCTTACCCATCACCGAGAACTTCTTGGTCGCCGACGACGGCACCTTCATGCCGGCCTCCTTCATGATTTTCGCGGCATCGGTGGCGAGAAACACTTCGCGCGCCACCTTCGCATAGTCGATATCACCCTTGACCTGGCCCCAGCGCTTCATCTGCGTCATGATCCAGATCGCAAACGAATGCCACGGGAAAGGATCGAAGTCGATGCGATTCGGCACCTTGATGATGTTGCCGAGCCCGTCGGCGTAATTGCCGGTCAGCACCTGCTCGAGCACCGTCACCGGCTGATTGAGGAAATTCACCGGCGCGATGGCTTCCGCGATCTGCTTGCGGTTCTCGGGTTTCGCCGCATACGCGGTGGCGTCCACGATGGCCCTTAACAGGGCACGATAGGTATTGGGCGCCTTGGTGATGAATTCCTTGCTAGCGGCGAACGCACAGCACGGGTGGCCTTCCCACAGCTCCTTGGTCAGCAGGTGGATAAAACCGACGCCATCAAAAACCGCGCGCTGGTTAACCGGATCGGGCGCGAGAAAGCCGTCGATGTTGTCGGCGCGCAGGTTCGCCACCATCTCGGGCGGCGGCACCGAGCGGATTTGCACGTCCTTGTCCGGATCGAGGCCGTGCTCGGCGAGGTAATAGCGCAGCAGGTAATTGTGCATCGAGTAGTCGAAAGGCACCGCGAACTTGAAGCCTTTCCACTGCTTGGGATCGCGCTTGTCCTTGTGCTTGACCGACAGCGTGATGGCCTGGCCGTTGATGTTCTCGATCGCCGGCACGGTATACGGAATCGGGTTGGAGCCGGCGCCCAGGGAGATCGCCAGCGGCATCGGCGACAGCATGTGCGCGGCGTCGTATTCCTTGTTGAGCGTCTTGTCGCGGATCACCGCCCAGCCGGCGGTTTTCACCACGTCGACGTTGAGGCCCTGGCGCGCGTAAAAACCCATCGGCAGCGACATGATGATGGGCGTAGCGCAGGTGATCGGGATAAAGCCGATTTTCACCGACTGCTTTTCCAGGTTGCCCACCTGCGCGAAAGCTTCCTTCGCCATGCCGAGCGGGAAAAACGTCGAAATCGCCGACAGCGCGGTGCCGGCGCCGACCGCGCGCAGGAAACGCCGGCGCAGTTCGTCCTGCGGAAACAGCGCGCGCATCACCGCGGACTCGACGACACGCGCCAGCAGCGCTTCGCTGCCGCTCGCCAACTGGTCGGTTTCAACCGCCGCGTCGTGCTCCGCCTGCGTGGTGTGCCGGCCGCAGCCGCAACCGCGCGACAACTTGATATTCGGATCGTAGGGGTTCTTGAAACCGGACATGGGTGTCTCCGCTGAAGTTGAATCGTCCGGTTATCAGCAGGATGCATACCAGTGCCGCGCACCGTGCGCGAACAGCTCATCAGCAATCTGTTTTTATTGACGAATCGACGCACCGACGAAGTTCGCAACACCCCCGTTCCGCTGCCGTTGCAGGCGCCGCCGCACGTTATTAGTGCGCTGCGCACCCGAATCGGGCGCACGGGTAGTCCTTTGCCGACTCAACCGTTAAAATCGCACCCATGAAATCGAGAATGCTTGCCGCATGGACCGCGCTGCCGCTGGCACTCGCGCTCACCAACTGCGCGCAAAACCCCGTGTCCGGGCGCGCCAATTTCGTGACCATGTCGGAAACGCAGGAAGTCCAGACCGGCCGCCAGGAAGACGTCAAAGTGCGCCAGGAGTACGGCGTCTACGACAACAAGGCGCTGCAGCAGTACGTGAACGAAGTCGGCCAGCGGCTGGGCAAGGCGAGCCATCGCCCGCAACTGCAATATACCTACGTGGTGGTCGATTCGCCGGAGATCAACGCGTTCGCGCTGCCCGGCGGCTATATCTACGTCACGCGCGGCATCCTCGCTTATCTCAACTCGGAAGCCGAGCTTGCTGCCGTGCTTGGGCACGAAACCGGACACGTAACCGCGCGCCACGGCGTGCAGCAGATGAGTGCCGCGACCGCCGCCGGTGTGGGCGCCACGCTGGTCGGTATTTTCGTGCCGGCGCTGCGCAACCAGGCCGGCGATACCGCCATCGGTCTGCTCGGCAACGTGCTGCTGTCGGGCTATGGCCGCGAGCACGAACTCGAAGCCGACAAGCTGGGCGCTGAGTACCTGTATCGCACCGGTTACGATCCGCAGGCGATGATCAAGGTCATCGGTGTGCTCAAAAACCAGGAGTTGTTCGACGCCGAAGTCGCGAAAGCGGAAGGCCGCCAGCCACGCAGCTATCACGGCGTATTCGCCTCGCACCCCGACGCCGACCAGCGCCTGCAGGAGGTGGTGGGCGAAGCCGGCAAGCTGGCTGGCAGCGGGCGCGTCAACCAGGAAGAATTCCTGCGCATGATCGATAAGGTCCCGTTCGGCTACAGCGAAAGCCAGGGCTTCGTGCGCAACTTCACTTTCTATCACCGCGAACTCGGGCTCGTCCTCAAATTTCCCGACACCTGGCGCATCAGCAACAAGCCAGACAGCGTGTCGGCCAGCAACCGCGGCGACGATGTGATGATAGAAATGCGCCTGGCCGGCCGCGCGCAGGGCGCGCCCGCCGACATCCTGCGCAAACAGATCGGCAACGCGCGCGAAATCACCTCCACCACCATCAACGGCCTGCCGGCCGCCATCGCCACCACGAGTATCCGCGGACTGCCGACGCGTGCCGCCGTCGTGTTTCTCGGCAAGAGCGCGTACCTGATCGGCGGCCAGGCAAAAACGGAAGGCGCCATGCAGCAGGCGCTGGCGGCGATCAATGCTACGATTACAAGCTTTCACGCCATGAGCGAAACGGAACGGAACTCAGCGCGGCCGCTAACGCTGCGCGTCATCAACGCGCCGCCGGGCGCGACATTTGCTGAACTCGCGCGCTCCTCACCCCTGGGCAAGAATGCGGTATCGTACCTGCGCCTGTTGAACGGCCTGTACCCGCAAGGTGAGCCTGCCGCGGGGCAGGCACTGAAGATCGTAGAGTAAATAATGAGCCCCATCATCACCCTCGATGCCGCGCGCTGGGACGCGCCGTTCGCCCCCGCCGCCGCGGCCGCCGCGACGCGCGATCTCGAAGCCGGCAACGTGCTCTTCCTGCCGCAATTGAATTTCGCGCTCGCGGCCGAAGAACAGCGTTTCCTGTCGCCGCAATGGCTCGCCGGCAACGCAAAAAACGTAAGCTACGATCCGCGCTCGAGCACGCTCGCGCACACGTCGGCTGACGGCGCCGACCGAGAACAGCTCGCCGCCCTGGTTGCACGCTACGCCAGCCACGCGCATCAACTCGTGTTGAACCTGTGTCCGCATTACGCGCAGCATCTGCGCTACGGCCTCGCCAGCTTTCGCCCGGTGGAGACGCGCGGGCGCGAGACTTCGCGCAAAAAAGACGACACCCGGCTGCACGTCGACGCATTCGCCTCGCGCCCCAACCAGGGACTGCGCATACTGCGCGTGTTCTCCAATATCAATCCGCGCCGTGAGCCGCGCGTGTGGGAAATCGGCGAGCCGTTCGACGCGATGGCCGGAAAATTTTCCGCGCGCGTGCCACCGCAAGTGCCGGGCAGCGCGTGGCTGCTGGAAAAACTCGGCATCACCAAGGGCAGGCGCAGCGCCTACGACCACGTCATGCTCAACCTGCACGACAAGGCCAAGCTCGACGACGCTTACCAGCAGGCGACGCCGCGCACGCATTTCGAATTTCCCGCGCAGACAACGTGGCTGGTCTTCACCGACCGCGTAATGCACGCGGCGCTGGCGGGCCAGTTTCTGCTCGAGCAGACGTTCTACCTGCCGGTCGCGGCGATGCAGGACGAGCGCTCTGCGCCTTTGCGCATCCTCGAGGCGATTTATCGGCGCCAACTCGCCTAAAAACCGGAAATGGGATATGAGTGATGAGTGATGGGTAACAACTTCCAGCAGCGCCGGACTTGCCCGCTCCTACACCCATTGCTCATAACCCATTGCCCATCACCGCATACTCAATGACACCAACCGCCAGCGGGCAGTACGCCGCGCAATCGATTTCCCTCGCCTGGATCTGGGTGCTCGCCGCGGCGTGGATACTGCCCGGCTTGGTCGGCCACGACCCGTGGAAGCCCGACGAAGCCTATACGTTCGGGCTCATCTACAGCCTGCTCAAAGACGGCGACTGGATCGTGCCCATGCTGGCGCACGAGCCGTTCATGGAAAAACCGCCGCTGTTTTACCTGAGTGCCGCGGCGCTCGCATCCCTGCTGTCGCCGCCGCTGGCGCTGCACGATGCAGCGCGCCTCACCACCGGGCTCTACATGGCGTGCACTTTTGCCTTTATCGCCGGCGCCGCGCGCGAGCTCTACGGCGTGAACCGCGGCTGGCTGGCGGCGCTGATGCTGATGGGCTGCCTCGGCATCCTGATCCGCAGCCACCAGCTGATCACCGACATTTCGCTGCTGACCGGATTCGCCGCCGGCTTTTACGGCTTCGCGCTCGCTTTGCGGCGTCCCGCTACCGGCGGCTTCTGGCTGGGCACCGGGGTGGGCATCGGCTTCATGTCCAAGGGGCTGATCGCACCTGGCGTCTTCGGCATCATCGCGCTGCTGCTGCCGCTGTTTCCGGCCTGGCGCAATCGCAGTTATGTCGCATGCCTCGCCGTGGCGGCGCTGGCGTGCGCGCCATGGTTATTGATCTGGCCGCTCGCGCTCTACAACAAAGCGCCGGCGCTGTTCAATGAATGGCTGATCGTCAACAACTTCGGCCGCTTTCTCGGCAGCAACGACATCGGCCCGACCGCCGACTCGGCGCACTATCTGCGCATCCTGCCGTGGTACGCGCTGCCGGCGCTGCCGCTAGCAGTGTGGGCATTGTGGCGCGCGCGGTTCAGGAGCCTGCTCGCGCCGGCCTACGCTTTGCCGTTGGTCAGCTTCGGCGTTATCTTCGTCGTCTTGAGCGCTTCGGCCGACGCGCGCGAACTCTATGCACTGCCGCTGGTGTTGCCGCTCGCGCTACTCGCCACCCCGGCAGCCGACACGCTGCGGCGCGGCGCGGCCAACCTGATGTACTGGTTCAGCGTTATGGGCGGCGCCGTCTTCCTGATCGTCGCTTGGTTCTACTGGGGCGCGCTCGAACTGAGCATCCCGCCGAAACTGCACGACCATCTGCTCGATCTGCAGCCCGGCTACGCGACCGGCTTCAAATGGCTGCCATTCGTCCTCGGCGCGCTTTATACCGGCGGCTGGATCGTGCTGCTTACCCGCCTCAAGAAGAGCCGCGACCGTCCGGTGATCGCGTGGGCGGCCACCATGACGATGATCTGGGGGCTGCTGGCGATCCTGTTCGTCAGCTGGATCGACGTCGGCAAAAGCTATCGCGGGATGATCGCCGACATGCAAAAATCGCTGCCACCGAAATACCTCTGCATCGCCAGCCTCAATCTCGGCGAGCCGCAGCGCGCGATGCTGCATTACTTCGCCAACATCGTCACCTGGCGCCTCGATGCGCCGCAGCGCAAACGCGATGACTGCGATCTCACCCTGGTGCAGGGCGTGGCAAGCGAAGAACACGTGCCGCTCGGCCCCTGGCAAAAAATCTGGCAGGGCGCGCGCCCCGGCGACAAGTTCGAAAGCTACCGGCTGTATCAACGCAGCAAGAACTAGGATTCGGGATACAGCGATTGGGTAGAGCGGTTTTCCCTGAATCCTGAATCCTGAATCCTGAATCCTGAATCCTGAATCCTGAATCCTGAATCCTGAATCCTGAATCCTGAATCCTGAATCCTGAATCCTGAATCCTGAATCCTGAATCCTGAATCCTGAACCGTGACCGACACCATTCAACGCTTCCTGTTCGAACACGCGCCGGTGCGCGGCGAGATCGTGCATCTCGAAGCCACCTGGCACGCAGTGCTCGAGCGCCATGACTACCCGCCCGCGGTGCGCACGCTGCTGGGCGAAATGATGGCCGCCGCCGCTCTCCTCACCGCGACGCTCAAGTTCGGCGGCACGCTGATCATGCAGATCCAGGGCCGCGGGCCGGTCAAGCTGCTGGTGGTCGAGTGCACGAGCGATCATCACATGCGTGCGACCGCCAAGTGGTCGGAGGTCCCGGCGAGCGGCGCCCTCGCTGATCTGGTCGGCGACGGCAAGTTCGCCATCACGCTCGACCCCGGACAGGGCCGGCCCGGCTACCAGGGCGTGGTCGAACTCGCGGGCGCGACCATCGCCGCGGCGCTCGAACAATACATGCTGCGCTCCGAGCAGATCGAAACGCGCCTGTGGCTGACGGCGCGCGACGATTGCGCGGCCGGGCTGCTGCTGCAAAAACTGCCTGAGACAGAAGGTGCCGACACCGATGCATGGCAGCGCGCGACCACGCTCGCGGCATCCCTCACGGCCCCGGAACTCGCCGGCCACGACGCGCGCGAATTGCTGCGGCGGCTGTATTCAGCGGAAGACATCCGCATCTTCGAACCGCGGCAGGTCGATTTCCGCTGCTCGTGTTCGCGCGAAAAAGTGACCGCCATGCTGCACATGCTCGGACGCGAAGAGGTCGCGGGCATCATCGCCGAACGCGGGGAAGTCGAAGTCAATTGCGAGTTCTGCAACCAGCGCTACTGCTTCGACGGCGGCGCGGCCGCTGCGGTATTTGCGACCGCTGCCGCCACGCCGGTGCCGGAGACACGCCACTGAATAGTTGGGTCCAGCGTACAAACATACGTGGGGCGGCCCCGCCCGCCCCACCGCATGCCATGCGCTGCGCGTTGAACGGCAGCGCGGTTGTCCGTTCCAACGCGCAGAATTAAACCGGCGCACAGCGCTGGATTTAATCACCATTCTCGACACTCCTTTTTTGCAGGCGTAAACTGACTCCCACCGCTTCCAATTTAGCCCGACCACACGGGCCACCACCCTCAAAATCAACGGTTCAAGGAGAGCACCATGAGCAACGAACGTGAAGTTGTCGTATTGAGCGGCGCGCGCACGGCGATCGGCGATTACGGCGGTGCGCTGAAAGACCTCGCGCCCACGGAGCTCGCCGGGCAAGTGATCCGCGAAGCGGTGAAACGCGCCAAGGTCGATCCCAAGGAAGTCGGCACCATGGTACTGGGCAATGTCATACACACCGAAGCCAAGGACATGTACGTATCGCGCGTCGCCTGCCTGAAGGCCGGGCTGCCGCAGGAAACGACCGCGCTGACGGTCAACCGTTTGTGCGGCAGCGGCCTGCAGGCCATCATCAGCGCGGCGCAAATGATCAAGCTGGGCGACGCCGATATCGCGGTCGGCGCCGGCGTCGAATCGATGAGCCGCGGCGGCTACCTGATGCCGACCCTGCGCTGGGGCCAGCGCATGAGCGACGGCAACGTAGTCGACATGATGGTGGGCGCGCTGACCGACCCGTTCGACACCGTGCACATGGGCATTACCGCTGAAAACATCGCGTCGCAATGGAAAATCACGCGCGAGCAGCAGGACGAGTTCGCGGTCGAAAGCCATCGCCGCGCGATCAACGCCATCGAAAAAGGCTACTTCAAAGACCAGATCATGCCGGTCGAACTGAAGACGCGCAAAGGCACCACGCTGTTCGACAAGGACGAGCATCCGCGCGCCGACGTAACGGTGGAAGGCATGGCGAAACTACGCGCGGTGTTCAAGAAGGACGGTTCCGTCACCGCAGGCAACGCTTCCGGCATCAATGACGGCGCAGCGGCGGTAGTGCTGATGGAAAAGTCCGCCGCGGAAAAACAGGGCCTCAAACCGATGGCACGGCTGGTGTCTTACGGCTTTGCCGGCGTCGATCCCAAGATCATGGGCATAGGCCCGGTACCCGCGAGCAAGATAGCGCTCGACAAGGCCGGGCTCAAAGTGAGCGACATGGACGTGATCGAAGCGAACGAAGCGTTCGCCGTGCAGGCGATGGCCGTGGCCTGCGATCTGCAGTTCGACTCGAAGAAAACCAATCCGAACGGCGGCGCGGTGGGGCTCGGCCATCCGATCGGCGCGACCGGCGCGCTCATCACCATCAAGGCGCTTTACGAACTGCAGCGCATAGGCGGCAAATACGCGCTGGTCACGATGTGCATAGGCGGCGGCCAGGGCATCGCCGCCGTATACGAGCGGATGAATTAAAGCGCATCAATTGAATATATGGGAGGAGTGAGGCGTGGGGAGCAGGGCAAAAATAAAAATATGAAGTGTCAAACCAGAAAGCACGCGGCAGCAATGCCGCGTGCTTTTTCTTTTTCAGCGCTGCGCTGCACTCTTGCAGGATTCATCGGCACGCTGCTGATTGTCGCCACTGCCTGCGCTCAGACTTATCCATCCGGCCCGATGCGCATGGTCATTCCGTTTCCGCCCGGCGGCGGCACCGACATCCTCGGCCGCGCGCTTGCGCAAAAACTCAATGAAGCGTGGGCGGTGCCGGTGGTGGTCGACAATCGCGGCGGCGCAAACGGCACGATAGGCGCGGCAGCCGCAGCCAAGTCACCGCCGGACGGCCAGACGCTGCTCATCGTGCCGAGCGGCTTTGCCGTAAACCCGAGCATCTACAAGAATCTGCCGTTCGATACGCTGAAGGACCTGGCGCCCGTCACGCAACTGGCGGCGAGCCCGCTGGTGGTTTCGCTGCACCCGTCGTTTCCGCCACGCTCGATCAAGGAATTGATCGCGTTTCTCAAAACGCATCCCGATTCCGTGAACTACGGCAGCTCGGGCAATGGCTCGCCGCCGCATCTGGCGACCGAACTCTTCAAATACATGACCGGCACGAAAATGCTGCACATCCCGTACAAGGGCGCCGGCCCCGCCGCCATCGACGTCATCGCCGGACAGATCCCGGTTTATTTCATGAACGCATTGCAGGCAGTGCCGCACATCCGCGGCGGGCGGCTGCGTGCGCTCGCAGTGACCAGCGAGCAGCGCTTCTCCGCGCTGCCCGAAATACCGTCGATCGCGGAAGCGGGCGTGCCCGGCTACGCGATGACCAACTGGTACGGCCTGCTGGTGACGGGCGGCACGCCCAGAAGCTCGGTCGCCAAGCTGCACGCGGAAATCGCGCGCATCCTGGCTTTGCCTGAACTCAGGGAGCGGCTGGTCAACGAAGGCGCGACGGTCATCGCCAGCACACCCGACGATTTCATGGCCTTCCTGAAAAAAGAAATCGCCACCAACGCCCGCATCGTGCAGGCGTCGGGCATGACTGCCAGTAACTAAAACTCATCTAAAAATACAACACCGACAAGCAACCGCCGACTAATTAATACCCCCTTGAGGGGTACGCTGATTGACGCCGATACAAATCCAGACCTTTCCCCGAATCAGGGTCAAATACCCTTGAGCTTATCTGCGTTCATCGGCGTTCATCGGCGGTTCCAAACTGTTTTCGAGACAGCTTCTAAGTAAACCTAGAGTACCGTCAGGTCCTGCACGCGCAGCCCGGCGGCGGTAAATCCGCCGTCGACCGCGATCGTCTGCCCGTTCACGTAGCTGGCATCATCCGACGCCAGGAAGAGCGCGGCGCCCGCCACTTCTTCCGGCTGGCCGTAGCGCGCCGCCGGCACCGCGCGCTGCCACGATTCGCGGCGCTCCCCGGTGTGCTGCTTGCGGCTGCGTGGCACGTCGATGGGGCCGGGTGCAATCGCGTTCACGCGGATGTTATGGACCGCGAGATCGACGGCCATCACGCGGGTCATTGCAATGATGCCACCCTTGGACGCCGCATACGCGGCGCGCCCGCTGCTGCCGAGCAGGCCCGAGTGCGAAGAAAAATTCACGATGGCGCCGCCGCCGATCTTGACCATTTCGCGCGCCGCCGCCTGCGCGCACAGAAAAGTGCCGACCACGTTGGTGTCGAGCATCTCATGCAGCATGGCAAGCGGGGTTTCCAGAAAATGTTTTTGCGCACCCTTGCCGGCATTGTTGATCGCGATGTTGGGCGGTCCGAACTCGCGCAGCGTAAACGCGATCATGGCCTCGACGTCTTCCGCTTTCCTGACGTCCGCGCCGCAGGCCGCCGCGCTGCCGCCCGCCGCAATGATTTCCGCGCACACTGCGCGCGCCGATTCCGCGTCCAAGTCCGCGCATACCACTTGCGCGCCTTCCTGCGCAAAGCGCCGCGCTGTGGCCGCGCCTATGCCGTTGCCCGCGCCGGTGACGATGGCGATTTTTCCCGCCAGTTGTTTGGTCATGAATCTTTCCTTCGTTGCTGGATCATATTTATCAAACGAGTTGTCCGCCGTTGGCGGCGCGCAGGCGCGCCAGCGCGGCCAGGCCGAAATGCGTAAATGCCAGTCCGCTCAGGACGGGCACCAGCAAGTTGAGCAGGGGCACGAAGTAAAGCAGCGCCAGCAGCAGACCCAATACGTACATGCGGCTCCAACCCGCTTCCAGAAGCGCCGCATATTCCTCGGCGCTGGCGTGGTCCGACAGCGCGTCATAGCGGAACAGCCGCTGGTTGAGATAAGCGCCCAGCACCAGTGGCAGCACCGGTATCAGGACACCCGTCAGCCACAATGGCAAAGTGACGATCCAGAGCCCCGTAAATACGAGCACGGCGGCCAGCGCGTTGAGACTGCTGCCGAGGACGGTGCCGCCGTGCTTTTTCTCCAGCGCCGGATAATGGCGCGTGGCGACGAAGCTGACGATCAGCGGCATTTCAAGCACCGCCGCGACCAGCACCGCCGTGAGCAGGATCATCGGCGCGAGTGCCAGCGACAACAGGAGCCATGCCGAATAGTGCGCCATGAAAGCGAGCGTGGACTGCGACAGCCACCGGCTGGCGTCGGACCCCGTGATCAGCGCTTCCAGCCACTGCGACCAGGTGCCCCAATGCCACCACGCCAGCCCGATCCACAGCACCAGCGCGATCAGCATCGGCCAGATCGTCAGCATCAGCATGCGCGGATGCAGCACGCTGCGAAATGCGCTGGCCAATGCCTGCATTACGTCGCTCATGCTTGCCATTCTAACGGACTTGGGCACGCGCTTTGAAAGCAAGTAAAATCGGGCGCGCGGCGGCACTCCCTGCCGCCCATCACCAGCACACAAATGCCGACACTCGCACTCTCACCCGCATGGCAGGCGCTCAAAGCGCACCGGCTTGCCATGGCCGGCGCCGATATGGTGAAGATGTTTGCGGCCGATCCGCAACGGTTCGAGGATTTTTCGTTGCGCCACGACTGCATGCTGCTCGATTATTCGAAGAACCTGGTCGATGCCGAAACCATGCGGCTGCTGATGGCTCTCGCACGCGAACGCGGTGTCGGCAACGAAATGCAGCGCCTCTTCAGCGGCGGCAAGATCAACACCGGCGAGAACCGGCCGGCGCTACATACCGCCTTGCGCGACAACAGACCGCTACTGGTTGACGGCGTCGATATATTGCCGCAGGTGGAGGCGACCCTCGCCCGCATGCGCGAATTCACCGATGGCGTGCGCGCCGGCTCGATCACCGGCCGCGGCGGCAAAAAAATCGCCGACGTCATACACATTGGCATCGGCGGCTCGCATCTCGGCCCGGCGCTGGTGACGCGCGCGCTGGCGCCCTACTCCAGCGGCGGCCCGCGCGTGCATTACATCTCCAATGTCGACGCAGCGGCTGCGTATGCGGTATTGGCCGGCCTTGATCCGGCAACCACGCTCGTTATCGTCGCGTCGAAGACCTTCACCACTCTCGAAACCCTGACCAACGCACGGCTGGTTCGCGATTGGCTGGGCCGCGGCGCCGACAGCCAGTTGGTGGCGGTGACAGCCAATACCCCGTTGGCCGCTGAATTCGGCATGGCAGAAGACCGCATATTTCCGTTCTGGGACTGGGTCGGCGGACGCTACTCGCTATGGTCGGCGGTGGGACTGCCGGTCGCACTCGGCGTGGGCATGGACAATTTCACCAAGTTGCTGCAGGGCGCGCATGCCATGGACGCGCATTTCCGCGACGCGCCATTCGAGCACAGCATGCCCGTCGTGCTGGCGCTGCTCGGCATCTGGTACAACAATTTTTTCGGCGCCGCGTCGCATGCCGTCCTGCCCTATGACGAATCACTTGCGCTGCTGCCCGCCTTTCTGCAGCAGCTCGACATGGAATCCAGCGGTAAGCGCGTGACGTCCCTGGGTGACCTCGTCGATTACGACACCGGGCCCATCGTCTGGGGGGCGCCGGGCACGGATGCGCAGCATTCGTTTTTCCAGCTGCTGCACCAGGGCACGCGGCTGGTGCCCGCCGATTTCATCGCGGCCTGCGAACCGCACCATGCGGCGCGCGCGCAGCACGCGATATTACTGGCGAATTTTTTCGCGCAGACCGCAGCGCTGATGAACGGCGCGCCGCAGGACGGGTTTCCCGGCAACCGGCCGAGCAATTCCATACTCGTCGAGAAGCTCACGCCGCGCACACTGGGGATGCTGCTCGCGCTATACGAGCACAAGGTGTTCGTGCAGAACACGATCTGGGGCATTAACGCGTTCGACCAGCCGGGCGTCGAGCTCGGCAAGCGCCTGGCGGCGCGCCTGCTGCCCGACCTCGAAAACGGCGACCCCATGGCGGCCTACGATGCGTCGACCAACGGCCTCGTCAATTTCTACAAGGCGCATTGCGACGGCGGCAATTGAAACCGCGCGCCGGCGGTCCTCTCATTTTGGAATTCAATCAGCGGCAAGGAGAAGCAGCATGAACGAAGAAGCCTTCAACATGAGCATACGCAAGTTTCTGAAGACCGTCGGCGTGCGCTCGCAATCCGAAATCGAGCGCGCGGTCGCCAAGGCTGTCGCCGACGGCAAGTTGAAAGGCAACGAAATTTTCCCGGCGAGCATGCAACTGCGCATCGACGCTATCGGGCTCAGCATTACGCTCGATGGCGAAATCCGGCTGGAGTAGGAAGTCAGGGCTTCAGAATCAGCTTGCCGTCACGCTGCGTGAACTCCACGCGCTTCAAGAAACTCATGCCGAGAAGCACAAAGTCGGCATCGAGGCCTTCCGACATCACCGCACCGACATCGTTGATTTCCAGCGAGCCCAAACGCACGCGGTCGAGCCGCGTCTGGTAGCCGACCGCGCTACCGTTCGCGGTCTGCAGACTGACCGACGCTCCGCGCTTCAGGCCGAGCTCACGGCCCAGCGAGAGTGGCAATGAGACCGAAGTAGCGCCGGTGTCGAGCAGAAAAACCACGCGCCGGCCGTTGATCTCGCCTTCCGCCACGTAATGACCCGCGCCGTTGCGCGCGAGCGTGACCTCGCCCTGCTGCAGGCTCAAAACGCGCGCGGTATTGGGATTGGCCTGTTGCGCCTGCCATCCGCTGAAAAACCAGTAGATGCCGCCCAGGATCAGCGCCCATGCGATTACCAGCATGACGGTGCCGCCGCGGCGATGGGGATTGTTATCGCTTTCCATTCAGATATTCAAGAAACCGCGCCGCAAAGGCGCGAAGACGCAAAGAAAATTCAACAAAGATTGAAATAACCACACTACTCTTCGCATCGTGATCCTAGCGCAGGGCGACATCCAGAAATGTCTATCCCGAGAAAATAAGAGGCGTTGGCTTAAGGCTCCCTTCGGAATGACGAACCTTGTTTTTCTTTGCGCCTTTGCGCCTTTGCGGCATAGCTTTAGAGCTTGAGAAAATGCTCGCGGTAATACTTGAGCTCTTCGATCGACTCGTAAATGTCGGCCAGCGCCTCGTGGCGGCCATGCTTGGTCATGCCGGCCGCGAGTTCCGGCTTCCAGCGCCGCATCAGTTCTTTCAGCGTGCTGACGTCGAGGTTGCGGTAATGGAAATGCGCTTCGAAGCGCGGCAGGTAATTCACCATGAAGCGGCGGTCCTGGTGTACCGAGTTGCCGCACAGCGGCGACACGCCCGCCGGCACGTGCTGTTGCAGGAATTCGACCAGCTTGCCGTCGACATCTGCCTCCGTCAGCTTGGACGCTTTCACGCGTTCTATCAGGCCGGACTTCGCGTGCGTGTTCTTGTTCCACGCATCCATGGCATCGAGCACCGCAGCGGTCTGATGCACGACCACCACCGGCCCTTCGGCCACAGTGTTGAGGTTGGTGTCGGTAACGACGATCGCCACTTCCAGCACTTTTTCGATCTCGGGGTCGAGCCCGCTCATCTCCATGTCGACCCAGATCAGGTTATTCGCGTCGGCTGCCATAGTTTCTTTGAACGAAAAGAAGCGGTATTTTGTCATATAACGTCTTGATAGGATAATCTTCGTCTGATGCACACTTTCAGCCTCGTCTTTCTCGCCGCGCTGGCGCTCGCCACTGCCACCAAGTGGTGGCTCGCCATGCGCCACCTCGCGCATATCCAGCGCCATCGCAATACGGTCCCGGCCGAATTCTCCAGCGATATCAGCGTCGATGCGCATCACAAGGCCGCCGATTACAGTTGCGCTAAAACGCGCCTGGGCCTGTTCACCACCGTATTCGAATGCGCGCTGATCCTGGTGCTGACGTTTGGCGGCGGTTTGCAATGGCTGCAGGAAGTGACTGCCGGCTGGCTGGCGCCGGGTGTTACGCGCGGCGTGGCGCTGCTGGTTCTGCTCGGCACGATCACCAGCCTGCTCGATCTGCCGGTGGCGTGGTACAGCACTTTCGGCATCGAGCAGCGTTTCGGCTTCAACAAAATGACCCCGCTGATGTTCATTGCCGACACACTCAAGAATGCGGCGCTGGCGGCGGCGCTGGGAATCCCGCTTATCGCCTGCATCCTGTGGGTAATGGAGCGCGCGGGAGACCTGTGGTGGCTGTATGCGTGGTTGATCTGGGTGACCTTCACTTTAATGATTCAGGCTGTATACCCGGTTTGGATCGCGCCGCTATTCAACAAATTCGCGCCGCTCGACGATGCGCAGTTGAAGCAGCGCATTGATGACTTGCTTCACCGCTGCGGTTTCAAATTGCAGGGGATCATGGTCATGGACGGCTCCCGCCGCTCGAGTCATACAAACGCTTTTTTCACCGGCTTTGGCAAAACCAAGCGCATTGTATTTTTCGATACGCTTCTTACCAAGATAACGCCTCCGGAAATCGAAGCCGTGCTCGCGCACGAACTCGGCCATTTCAAGCTGCGGCATGTGATCAAGCGCATCGTCTGGATATTTGCCGCCAGCCTCGCGTTCCTGTGGCTACTCGCGCAGCTCATCAACCAGCCCTGGTTCTACAACGGACTCAACGTGCAGACGCCTTCGACTGCGATGGCGCTCGTTTTGTTTTTCCTGGTGCTCCCGCAATTCATCTTTCTGCTCCATCCGCTGACGAGCTTTTATTCGCGCAAGCACGAATTCGAGGCCGACCACTATGCCGCCCAGCACGCATCGGTCACCGATCTCATCTCGGCGCTGGTCAAGCTCTACAAGGACAATTCGGCGACGCTTACGCCCGACCCGCTGCATTCCATGTTCTACGATTCACATCCGCCGGCGACGCTGCGCATCGCGCGCCTGCAGGCATACAAGCCGGCATGAGAGGCGCGCCATGACCGCGGCCAAGCTCGACGCGCTGTTCACGCTTTGAGCAGCGCCCCAAAAAAGACTGCCGCCCCCACCCAGCCCGGAACGGTCGTCGCCAGCTTCGGCCGCCAGTTCACCGTCGAGCTTGAAGATGGCGTGCTGATAGCATGCGTGACACGCGGCAAACGTACCGACATCGCATGCGGTGACCGCGTTGCCGTCGCCATGACCGCGCCGGATCAAGGTGTCATCGAATCCACCGCGCCGCGCATCTCTCTTTTTTACCGTTCCGACATTCAGCGCGAAAAACTGATCGCCGCCAACGTCACGCAAATCGTGATCGTGCTCGCATCTTCCCCGCCTTTTCATGCTGAATTGCTGGACCGCTGCCTGGCCGCCGCCGAGGAAGCCGGCATCCCGGCCTTGCTCGCGCTCAACAAAATGGACCTGCCGGCTGCCGCGCAGGCGCTGCAATCGCTGGAGCGTTATCGCGCACTGGGTTACGACGTGCTGCCGCTCGCCGCCAAAATCGACATCGCGCCTTTGCGCGCGCGCCTCGCCGGTCACACCAGCGTGCTGGTCGGGCAATCGGGCATGGGCAAATCGACCATCATCAACCGCCTCCTGCCGGATGCTGCCGCGCGCGTCGGCGAATTATCGGTCGCGCTCGGCGGCGGACGGCACACGACCACACACGCTCGGCTCTATCACCTCGATGCAGCAAGCCACATCATCGACTCACCGGGCCTGCAGGAATTTGGCCTCGTGCACGTGGCGCCCGAGGACCTGGCGCACGCTTTCATCGAGCTCCGCCAACATCTCGGCCATTGCAAGTTCAACGACTGCAAGCACCTGACCGAGCCGGGATGCGCCATCACGGCTGCGGTCGAACGCGGCGAAATCGACGCCCAGCGGGTGGCGTCGTACCGCAAGCTCGTAATGCAGTTGATGAAAAAAGCGCAGCGCTGGGAGTGACGCTCGCTTACTAGAACCAGCTGGCGATGGTAGCGAGCAGGATCAAAAACAGCCACAACACCAGCGCGCGCCAGATCAGGCCGACCGCGGCCTGCATGTAATCGACATCGGCTTCGTCGCCTTCGCCGAGTTGCGGCCGGTAGACTATGCCGCCGTCCTCGTGCAGCACGCCGCCCAGCTTGACGCCCAGCGCGCCGGCGGCGGCGGCAAGAATGATTCCCTGCGAGCGCAAACGCCACGTCGCTGCCTGCGCGCGCCAGCACTCGACCGCACCCATGAAATCGCCGGTCATGGCGAAACCGAACGCGGTGAGCCGCACCGGCAGCCAGTCGATGATTTCGAACGCGCGTTTCGCGAAGAGACCGAATGCGCCTGCCTCGTCGCCCTGCGCGCCGCCCCAGCGGTCGCTGAGCAGTGCGGCCAGACGGTAACCTATCGCGCCGACCGGCCCCAGCACGATGAACCACGCCATCACGCCGAACACGTGGCGATGCGAACGGATCAGCCCGAGTTCGATCGCGACCCGCGCGATTTCGCCGGCAGGCAGTTCCTGCGCGGATTCGCCGCGCCACCGGCTCAGCACTTCGCGCGCGCGCACCAGATCACCCGCGCGCAGCGCCAGCGTGACGTCGTTGTAAAAGTGGCTGAACTGGCGGAACCCGAGCGCCAGGTACAGCACCACGATGTTCCACGCGAGCGCGAGCAACCCGTTCACATAGTGCGATACGCTGTAGACGATCAGCGTGATGAGCGCCACTGGCGCCACCGCGAGCAGCCATGAAATGATGCCGTCGCGGTACTGCCCCGCATTGAAGTTCTGGGCGATACGGTTGACGTAGCGCGCGAACGCCACGTACAGGCGGTTGCCCGTGCGCAGCGGCCGCCATTGTTCGAGCAGCAGCGCGCCCACCAGCGCGAGGAAAGTCATGGGGTGCGCGCCGCCGCCGTTTTTTCCAAATACGCGATCTCGACGATTTCAACTTCACTGGCGCCGGCCGGGCGCTGCCACTTGACGGTATCGCCGACCCGCGCCCCCAGCAGGGCCTTCGCCAGCGGCGATGCCCAGCTAATGCTGCCAGCGGCCACGTCGGCCTCGTCGTCGCCAACGATCTGGAACGCGTGATTTTTTCCCTGCCCGTCGAGTATTGTCACTGCTGCGCCAAACCTCACCTCATCGCGCGGCTGGCCG
The DNA here is from genome assembly GCA_947474275.1 of Betaproteobacteria bacterium. Taxonomy (GTDB): domain Bacteria; phylum Pseudomonadota; class Gammaproteobacteria; order Burkholderiales; family SG8-41; genus PALSA-1004. Next base: position 18,859 of record CANJHY010000003.1, on the reverse strand, counting down.
ACGGTATCGACCAGCGTCGCGCGCTCGAGCTGCGCGCTGAAGTAGCGGATGTCGCGCTTGACCTCGAGCAGCCGTTGTTTTGCCATCGACTCGGCCTGCGCCGCCAGGCGCTCGCGCTCAACTTGCAGCGCCTTCAGACGGACGCGCAGCGACTGCAAGCCGCGCGGCGTCACGTAATTCGGTTCCGCGCTGAGCGGCCGTTCCGGCAGTTCCGCGGACGCGGCATCTTCGTCAGACTCTTTGACAAACGCTCGGCTCATGATCGATATATTCCGGTTGAAGGTGCCGCCGCTTTTACAGCCGCCCGCACAACTATAAGTCACGCTGCATTTTCGCTCAATCGCCGCCACACCAGCGTGCGATTGTTGGCAGGCATGGCAACATCCCGCTCCAGCGCGAAACCATATGACCGCGCCAGCGCATCTACGTTCGCGAAATCGCGGATCCCGCTCGCCGGGTCGCGCGCCTTCAACCAGGCATCGAACTGCGCATTGCTGGCAGACGTGTAACGGCCGTCATAGTTGATCGGCCCGTAGACCGCAAGCACGCCGTTCACCGGCAATGCGCGCGCGATGCCGGCAAACATCCGCTCTACCGCGCTCCACGCCACGATATGCAGCGTATTGCAGGTAAAGACGGCGTCATACCGGCGTTGCGGCCAGTCAGTGCGATTGACATCGAGTTCCAGCGGCGGCAGCCCGTTGGGCAGCTGCGCTGCCGCGAGCCAGGCAAGGATGCCGGCGTGGTTTTCCTGCAATTCGCTGGCTTGCCACGTGAGATGCGGCAGTTCCGCGCCGAAATAGACCGCATGCTGGCCGGTGCCCGAGCCGATCTCCAGCACGGAAGCCGTATCTGCGAACGCCACACGCAGCACGGCGAGGATGGGCGCGCGATTGCGCTCGCACGCTTCGGCATACGGCTTCACGCGAAAAACGGTGAGCGCCGCGCGCGGGCTACAGCCAGCACGCTTCGTAGCCGAGGAACTTCATCAGCTCGTCGCGCCGCTGCATGCTGTCGTTGTAACCGAGCTTGATCAGCGCACGGCAATAAGCTTTTTCGAACAGCAGGTAGCTGACCAGGTTGGAACCGCCCTTTTTCAGCGCCCCCACCGTGTAAAGCAGCGTGCGTATAGTGCGCGGCAGTTCATGCACATGCTGGACCGCGATCTTTTCGAGCGCCTCGCTCGGCGAAATCACGCGGAAATCGACCTCGTGCAAAGGCATGTTGTTTTTTGCGCGCACGTCCGGCGGCATGATGGAGAGCGTGCGGTTGATGCGCTGCAGGCGCTCGAGATCGACTTCCAGGCTGTCGAGAAAAATACTGTTCAGGCAATGGCCGGCGATCTGCGCGAGCGAAGGGTAGGACTCGGTCTTGATGCGCTCCTGCTGGGCCTGCAGCTGGCGCCCGACGCCGATCACGAACAGGCGGTTGGCGCCCAGGTGCAGGGCCGGGCTCACCGGCGCGATCTGGCGCATCGAACCGTCGCCGAAAAACTCGCGGTTGATGTGCGTCGCCGGAAAAATAAACGGCAATGCCGATGACGCCATCAGGTGTTCGAGGCCGATGGTCGCCGGAATGCCGATGCGACGCGCCCGTTGCCAAGGTTCCAGCCCCGGCACGCCCTGGTAAAAAGTCACCGACTGGCCAGACGTATAACCCGAACAGGTGATGCTGAACGCGTAGAGATCGCCCTGGTCGATCGAGCGCTGCACGCCGCCGAAATCGAGCCGCGTGCCGAGCAGGTGCGCGAGCGGCGAATTATCGAGCAGCGAGATTGAAGTCTTGCGGCCGAGGCCGCCGGTCAACGCGGCCATGATCCACTTGCCGCTGTTGTGTATGACGCCCAGCGGGTCGGCACGATAGACCTGATGGACGCGAAAGTTTTTCCATACCGTCATCAGCTGACGCACGCCCTGCCGGAAATTGCCGGCATTGGCGGCAAGCACGGTGGCGTTGAAAGCGCCGGCCGAGGTGCCGCAAATAATGGGAAAAGGGCACGGCGCGTCCGCCGGCAGCATTTCGGAGATCGCGCGCAGCACGCCGACCTGATACGCGGCGCGCGCGCCGCCGCCCGTCAGGACGAGGCCGACCTTGGCCGGTTGCAGACTGTCGCTGCTATCCATCACTTCCTCCCTGAACCATGCCCTATATTGCCACACCGGGCCCGCCGGCTGATACCACCGCGCTCGCGGCGCTCAGCCGGCGAGTTGCCGCGACAGGCTTTGCAGCATGCCGGCAGTCGCGCCCCAGATATAACGTCCCTCGTACGGCATCGCCAGGTAATCGCGGTGGCGGCCGTTGAATTCATAGCTGCGGTACTGGTGGTTAGCGGGGTCGAGCACGTAAGACAGCGGCACCTCGAACGCCGATTCCACTTCTATGGGGTCGAGTTTGAGCGTGAACGGCGGCTCGACCCAGGCGACCACCGGGCTGATCCTGAACCCGGACGGCATGTCGTAGTCCGGCAGCGTGCCGAGTATGGCCACACGGTCGCGGGCGAGCCCGATTTCCTCCTCCGCTTCGCGCAGCGCGGTCTCGATGCGATTGCCGTCCCCGCCTTCGACCCGCCCGCCGGGAAAACTGATCTGGCTCGGGTGGTCTTTCATATGGGCCGTGCGCTGGGTCAGGAGCACGTGCACTTCGTCGTCGCGCGGCACCAGCGCCACCAGCACCGCGGCGAGCATCACGCGCGCGCCGGGCGGCAGCGCGACTATGTGCTTGTCCAGCTCGCCCGGCGCAGTCGTGGGCTGCGCCAGCCGCGACACGACGTCGTCGCGCGTAAGCTGCGACCAGCGCAAGCTGCCGGCCTTCAGATCTTCCCGACCATCTGCTCGGGTTTGACCCACTCGTCGAATTGCTTCGCCGTTACATGGCCCAGCGCCAGCGCGGACGCTTTCAGGGTAAGGCCTTTCTTGTGCGCGTTTTTCGCGATCTGCGCTGCCTTGTCGTAGCCGATGTGCGGGTTCAGCGCGGTCACCAGCATCAGCGATTCGCGCATCAACTGCTCGATGCGCTCCTTGTTGGGCTCGATGCCGACCGCGCACTGCTCGTTGAAATTGGTGCAGCCGTGCGTGAGCAGTACCGCGCTGTGCATGAAATTGCGGATCACCAGCGGGCGGAACACGTTGAGCTCGAAATTGCCCGACGCGCCGCCGAGGTTGATGGCAACGTCGTTGCCGAACACCTGGCAGCACACCATGGTCAGCGATTCGGACTGCGTCGGATTGACCTTGCCCGGCATAATGGAGCTGCCCGGCTCGTTTTCCGGAATGCTCAGCTCGCCGATGCCGCAACGCGGGCCGCTCGCCAGCCAGCGCACGTCGTTGGCAATTTTCATCAGCGACGCGGCAAGCGTCTTCAGCGAGCCGTGCGCATGCACCACGCCGTCGCACGACGCCAGCGCCTCGAACTTGTTGGGCGCGGTGACGAACGGCAGCCCGGTGAATCTGGCGAGATCCGCCGCGACCTTCACGGCGAATTTGGGATGGGCGTTGAGCCCGGTGCCGACCGCCGTGCCACCGAGTGCGAGTTCGCCCAGATGCGGCATTGCGGCGTCGACGTGCCTCAAACCGTGGTCGAGCTGCGCCACATAGCCCGAGAATTCCTGGCCGAGCGTCAACGGCGTCGCATCCTGCAGATGCGTGCGGCCGATCTTGACGATTTTCGCGAACTGCTTTGCTTTCTTGTTGAGCGTATCGCGCAGCTTCTTTACCGCCGGCTTCAGTTCTTTTTCCAGCGCGATCACCGCCGCAACGTGCATCGCCGTGGGGAAAGTGTCATTCGACGACTGGCCCATGTTCACGTCGTCGTTGGGATGCACCAGGCGTTTTTCGCCGCGTTCGCCGCCGAGGATTTCGGACGCGCGGTTGGCGAGCACCTCGTTGACGTTCATATTGGTCTGCGTGCCCGATCCGGTCTGCCACACCACCAGCGGGAACTCCGCATTGTGTTTGCCGGCCAGCGCCTCGTCCGCCGCCTTGACGATGGCTTTGCCCTTCTTGTTGTCGAGCAGGCCGAGCGCCATGTTGACGACCGCGGAGGCGCGTTTGACCATGACCTGGGCAAGCACCACCGCCAGCGGCATGGTTTCGCCGGGAAAAGCGAAATTAATACGGCTTCTTTGCGTCTGCGCGCCCCACAGGCGCTCCGCCGGCACTTCGATGTTGCCGAATGTATCGCGTTCGATTCTGAATTTTTCCATTGCCGTTCCCCGACTGATCAACAGGTTTTTGAATTACTGCATGCACGCTGCCTAGAACGGCAGCGTCAGATTGCCGCGCTCAGCGCCCGCGTCGACCACCGTCAGCGCCGTCATATTGACGATGCGGCGCACCGATGCCGACGGCGTCACGATGTGCACAGACTTCGCCGCGCCGAGCAGGATGGGTCCGACCGTAATGCCGTCGCCTGCGGCCGTCTTCAGGAGGTTGAACGCGATATTGGCGGCGTCCAGCGTCGGCATGATCAGCAGATTGGCATCGCCTTTCAGACGTGACAGCGGAAAGGCCTGCCGGCGCACTGCGCCGGACAGCGCCGCGTCGCCGTGCATCTCGCCCTCGATCTCGAGTTCGGGCGCGACCTTTTCGATGAGGGCGAGCGCCGCGCGCATCTTCTGCGCCGACGGCGTGTTGGCCGTGCCGAAGCTCGAATGCGATAGCAAGGCGATTTTCGGCGTCATGCCGAAGCGCCGCACTTCCTCCGCCGCCAGCACCGTCATTTCAGCGAGCTGCTCGGCGCTCGGATCGAAATTCACATAGGTATCGCAAATGAACACCGTGCGTTGCGGCAGCATCAGAAGATTCATCGCGTAATAATTGTTGACCCCGGAACGCCGCCCTATGACCTCGTCGATATAGCGCAGGTGGATGTCATAACGGCCGAAAGTGCCGCACAGCATGCCGTCGGCAGCGCCCAGATGTACCGTCATAGCGCCGATCAGCGTGTTGCGCCGGTGCATTTCGGCCTTGGCGTACTCCTGCGACACGCCGCGCCGCGCGGTGAGCCGGTAGTATTCCTGCCAGTAGTCGCGGTAGCGCTCGTCCTGATCGGGGTTGATGAGTTCGAAATGCACGCCCGCCTTCAGGCGCAGCCCAAAGCGCTCGATGCGGCGCTCGATGACCGCGGGCCGGCCGACCAGGATGGGAAGCGCCAGCTTTTCGTCGACCACCACCTGCACCGCGCGCAGAACGCGCTCGTCCTCGCCTTCCGCATAAACGATGCGCCGCTGCTTGCATTCCTTGGCTGCCGCGAACAGCGGCTTCATGATCATGCCGGAGTGATAAACGAACTGCTGCAGCGAGTCGCGGTAGGCGTCGAAGTCCTTGATCGGCCGCGTCGCGACACCGCTGTCCATCGCGGCCTTGGCCACGGCCGGCGCAATTTTGACGATCAGGCGCGGATCGAAGGGCCGCGGAATCAGGTAATCGGGGCCGAACGAGAGATTCTGCTCGCCATACGCCATCGCCACAATGTCGGACTGCTCGGCCTGCGCGAGTGCTGCGATCGCCTTGATGGCGGCCAGTTCCATTTCCGTGTTGATGGTGGTGGCGCCGACATCGAGCGCGCCGCGAAACACGAAAGGGAAACACAAAACGTTATTGACCTGGTTCGGATAATCCGAGCGGCCGGTCGCCATCACCACGTCGGGTTTCGCCAGTTTGGCGAGCTCGGGCAGGATTTCCGGCTCCGGATTGGCCAACGCGAGTATCAGCGGCCGGTCGGCCATCTTTTTGACCATCTCCGGTTTGAGGACGCCGCCGGCAGAAAGCCCCAGGAACACGTCGGCGCCGGCGATCACTTCGCCAAGCGTGCGCGCCTTGGTCTCGACTGCGTACTGCGCCTTGTCCGGGTCCATCTCTTCCTTGCGGCCCTTGTAGACGACACCCTTGATATCGGTGACGGTGATGTGTTCCTTGGGCAGGCCCAGCTTGACCAGAAGATCGAGGCACGCAAGGGCGGCAGCGCCGGCGCCCGACACCACCAGTTTGATCGCCGCGATATCTTTGCCGACGACTTTCAGGCCGTTGATGAACGCGGCGCACACGGTGATCGCCGTGCCGTGCTGGTCGTCGTGGAATACCGGGATGCGGCAGCGCTCGCGCAGTTTGCGCTCGACAATGAAACACTCGGGCGCCTTGATGTCTTCGAGGTTGATGCCGCCGAACGTCGGCTCCAGGCTGGCGATGATGTCGACCAGCTTGTCGGGATCACGCTCGTTGATTTCGATGTCGAACACGTCGATGCCGGCGAATTTCTTGAACAATACCGCCTTGCCTTCCATCACCGGCTTGGCGGCGAGCGGCCCGATATTGCCCAGCCCCAGCACCGCGGTCCCGTTCGTAATCACGCCGACGAGATTGCCGCGCGAAGTCATGTTGCGTGCTTCGGCGGGGTCGGCCACGATCAATTCGCAGGCGGCAGCAACACCCGGCGTGTAAGCAAGCGACAGATCGTGCTGGTTGAGCAGGCCCTTGGTCGGCGTTACCGAAATCTTGCCCGGGGTGGGCAGACGGTGGTAATCGAGCGCGCTTTTTCGCAGTTGATCGTCCATGGGAACGCAGGCGGTTTGGGGGGGCTGATTATAACCCAGCGCTTCGCAAAATCCGGAGCGGCACTGCGGGCTCCCGGCTACGCCACACGCGCTTTTGTGCTATTTTCACGCCTCCATTGCATTTCCAGACGCGCCGCACACCCATGGATATCTCGCCTAGCGTACGCACCGAAATCTACCCGCCGCTCGAACCGTTCAGCGCCGGCCGGCTCGCGCTCGACCGCATCCATACGATATACTGGGAAGAGTCGGGCAATCCGCATGGCGTGCCGGTGGTGTTTTTGCACGGCGGCCCCGGCGCCGGCAGCGCGCCCAACCACCGGCGCTTTTTCGATCCCGCGCACTATCGCATCGTAATTTACGATCAACGCGGCGCCGGACGCTCGACGCCGCTCGGCGAAGTGCGCGAAAACACCACGCCGCTGCTGATCGCCGACATCGAACGCCTGCGCCAGCACCTGGGCATAGAGCAATGGCTGGTGTTCGGCGGCTCGTGGGGTTCGACGCTCGCACTGGCGTACGGCGAAGCGCATCCCGCGCGCTGCCTGGGCTTCGTGCTGCGCGGCATATTCCTGTGCCGGCCAAGCGAAATCGACTGGTTTTTGTACGGCCTCAGAAATATTTTTCCGGAAGCGTGGCAGAAGTTCACCGCGCAGCTGCCCGCGAGCGAACACGGCGACCTGCTCAGCGCCTACTATCAGCGCCTGATGGATCCGGACCCTGCCGTGCACATGCCGGCGGCGCGCGCGTGGGGCGTGTACGAAGGCTCATGCTCTACGCTGCTGCCGAGCCCCGACACTGTTGCCCACTTCGCGAGCGACGTGGTGGCGCTGGGACTCGCGCGCATGGAAGCGCATTACTTCCGGCACGATATTTTTCTGCCCACAAATTCGCTGCTCGACGACATCGGCCGCATACGGCACATTCCGGCGGTGATCGTGCAGGGCCGCTATGATGCGGTTTGCCCCGTCGTCAGCGCCCACGATCTGCACCACGCGTGGCCGGAAGCCGACTACATCATCGTGCCCGACGCCGGCCATTCGGCGTGGGAGCCGGGCATCTGCGCCGAACTCGTGAGAGCGATGGAAAGATTCAAAAGCAGCCCCAAGCCGCTGCAATAACAACGTTGCACTAACAATTACAGCCGGCATCGCCGCACAGCGCGCCGGCAACATGGAGAGGGGAATCAATTGCGTCTGGTAACGTTCACCCCGCGGCCGCATGGCCCGCAACACCTGGGCCTGGTGCGCGACGGCAAGGAAGTGGTCGACCTCAAGGGCATAGGCGGCGAGCCGCCCTTCGACCCCGCCGATATGATTTCGCTGGTCGCCGCGGGCGATGCCGCCCTCAAATGGCTACGCGATGTCGCGGCCAAGGCGCGCGACGCCATGCCGCTCGACAAAGTCACCTTGCTGGCGCCGATTCCGCGGCCGCGCAAGAACGTGTTCTGCGTGGGCTGGAATTACCTCGAGCATTTCGAGGAAGGCGCGAAAGCGCGCCCGCACGTGCAGGAGATGCCGGCGCATCCCGCCTTTTTCTCCAAAGCGCCGACGTCCGTGAACGGGCCCTATGCCGACGTACCCGCGCATAAAGGCGTAACTGAAAAACTCGACTGGGAGGTCGAGCTCGGCCTCGTCATCGGCAAAGGCGGCTGCAATATCAGGGAAGCCGACGCGCTGGCGCATATCTTCGGCTATACCGTGGTCAACGACGTGTCGGCGCGCGACGTGCAGCGCCAGCACGGTCAACAGTGGTTCAAGGGCAAAAGCCTCGACGGACATTGCCCGATGGGGCCGTGGATCGTGACCGCCGACGAAATCGCCAACCCGCAGGAACTCGACATCGAGTGCCGTGTGAACGGCGTGACCAAGCAAAAGTCGAACACGCGCCAGATGTATTTCAAGATCCCGCGCATCATTGCGGAGCTGTCCGCGGGGCTCACGCTGGAGCCCGGCGACATCATCTGCACCGGCACGCCGGCAGGCGTCGGACATGCGCGCACGCCGCCCGAATTCATGCGGCCGGGCGACGTGTTCGAAACCGAGATCCGCGGCCTCGGTCTGCTGCGCAACAAAATTTCCGGTTAGCCAAAAGGAGGACACCATGGATTTACCCTCGACAACCCGCATCACGGTCAAACCGACCGGCGCCAGCCTGGGCGCCGATATCATCGGCGTCGACCTGACGCAGCCCATGGACGGAGCGGCGTTCAAGCAGATCGAGGACGCCTGGCACCAGTACCTCGTCCTGAGATTTCGCGGCCAGCAGCTCGACGATCCGCGCTTTCTCACTTTCGCCCGCCGCTTCGGCGAACTGGACAAGGCGCCGATACACGCCGGCAAAGAGGTCGTGAATCCCTATCCCGAAATCACCGTGATGTCGAACATCAAGGTGGACGGAAAATCGATCGGCAACCTTGGCCACTACGAGGCCGAGTGGCACACCGACATGTCGTATAACGAAATGACGCCCATCGGCAGCCTGCTCTACTCGATCGAAGTGCCGCCCGCCGGCGGCAACACCGGCTTTGCCAATATGTACGAGGCTTACGACACCCTGCCGGCGGCGCTCAAACGCACTATCGTTTCGCTGCAATGCCGCCACGATTCGAGCCGCAACAGCGCCGGCGAACTGCGCAAGGGATTCAAGGACATCAGCGATCCGCGCGAAGCGCCGGGCGCCATCCACCCGTTGATCCGCACCCACCCGGCGACGCGCCGCAATGCCCTGTACCTGGGCCGCCGCCGCAATGCTTACATCATCGGACTGCCGCTCGACGAAAGCGAAGACCTGCTGAACAAACTATGGGCGCATGCGTCGCAGGAAAAATTCGCCTGGTACCAGGAATGGAAAGTCGGCGACCTGATCATTTGGGACAACCGTTGCGCCATGCATAGGAGGGATGCATTTGATCCCGCATCGCGACGGTTGATGCACCGGACGCAGATCCGGGGCGACCAGCCGTTCTTCGATCCGGCAACAGTTGCGGCGTAGGCCGCGACATCATCGCGGCCGCAGCCACAACTCATCAAATGCATAGCAGGGATGCATTTGATCCCGCATCTCGACGGTTGATGCACCGGACGCAGATCCGGGGCGACCAGCCGTTCTTCGATCCCGCGACGCTGGCGGCCTAACCCGATTTAGACGAGTCCGGATTGACCGGGCGCGCGGCGGCCTCGCCTGCCGCGCGCAGGCTTTCGAGCGCCGACACCTGCATCTGCAGCGTCTTGATGCTCATCTGCACGAAGCCGGTGCTCATGGTCAGCCAGCTTTCAACGACCTTCAATTCGGCGATTTTCTTTTCGATTTCCTCGACGTTGGCGGTCGGCGTTATCATCCCGGGCATCGGAAACGACGTGGGATTCCACATTTTCTGCATGAATTCGAACCAGTCCTTCGGCACGTCTTGTTCGGCCATGGCGGCCTCCTGTCAGAACACTGTGCAGCCACTGTAGCATAGCGTCTGCGCGCAGAATAAAACTGGATCTCCCTTACCCGCGCACATGCCAAAAACAATCACCCCGCAGGACGTGCAGAATCTGCTGCGCGACTACCAGCTCGACCACGAGGGGCATATCGCCATCGAGAAGCTGGGCGGTAAAGCGGCGCGCGCGCGCTTTCGCGTCGGCAAGCAGCACCTGCGCCCCGGCGACACGGTGTCGGGCCCGACGCTGATGGCGCTGGCGGACGTGGCGATGTACGTGGCGCTGCTGGGTGAAATCGGCCTGGTGCCGCTGGCGGTGACGACCAGCCTCAACATCAATTTTCTGCGCAAGCCAGAGCAAAAGGGCGTCATCGGCGAAGCGCGCCTGCTGAAAGTCGGCAAGCGCCTCGCGGTGGGGGAGGTGACGTTGTTTTCGGACGGCGACCCGGAACCGGTCGCGCATGTTACCTGCACTTATTCGATCCCCCCGCGGGCAAAAGCCGCCGGGGAAAGCGGCTGACTCAGGCGTTTAGATCGAGGCGGCCGCCGGCTTGACTACCGGCTGGCGCTGCGCCGTGCGGGTCTGGCTGTGGAACTGGCGCAGGATGAAATTCAGGCGGTCGCGTTCCGCCATGACTTTGCCGGAATAACCGTTCTCGTTTTCTGCCGTGCTGGCGCCGACGTACATCTGCAGGGCGTCGGCAACATCGCCGGTGCGGCGGATGTATTCCTTGAGTATCTTGGCGCCGACCACGATATTGGCCTGCATGTCGAAGGCGACCTTCTCGCCGCCCAGCGGCTCGAATTTATCGCTGTGATAGCGCGGGATTACCTGCATCAGCCCCTTGGCGCCCATCACGCTTTCGGCGACCGGGTTGAAACGCGACTCGACCGAGATCACGGCCAGAATCAATAATGGATCGACCTTCAACTCGGCGCCGATGTCGTGCGCCTTGGCCACCACGCTGGTGGTCATCTCCGCGGAAACGCGATAGCGGCGTGCCAGATAGTCGCCGACGGCGCGATACTTACCTGCATTGGCGTCCAACGCCACCGGATTCGCCGGGGTGTCCGCCAGGTTCACCAGCTGCGTCAGATCGATGGCGCCCAGGCCATGCACGATGGCACCGGCTAGTCGCAATCCATACTGGGTATGCAGGATGATGCTGAGGGAAACGAGACAGGCCAGCAACGTGAAACTGGCCACCGTGTTGCGCGCCCACTGGGCTAAGTGCGGGGCGCCGTGATCGTCAAACTGTGCGGGGTGTGATCTTGCCATGGCAAAACCTCCTTTCGTTAATCGCCGGTCAGATTACGCCCGGCCAAATGCTACCTTGCTGGGGTAACAACGCTCCTTAATACATCGGCATCAGGTTGGAACAAAAAACCACTACAGCTTGTGGTTTCTGAAAAAAATTCAGGCAATTCTAGTGGTTGAAGTACTGTTGCGCAACAAGAATTTTACGCTCTTGTGACAACGCGCCCACCGCCGGGGACACCCGTGTTGCATTGCAATAGGTCGCGGCATTATATGGATTTTCAGGGCCTTGTCAACGCGGGAAAAGGCCCTGTAAACACTGGTTTGGTGCGTTGCTTTGGTTCGACCGCGATGAACCGGGGAGGTTCACCGAAATGTTCATCAAGCGAAAACTAATTTACCCAATAATTCATATATTTATGGATTTTTCAGGGCGCCCGGACCCGCGACCTGACGGTTTTGCCAATTGACCAATGCCTGCTCGTAACGATCCACGGCTTCCCAGTAAAGATCGAAAACACAGGGGTCGCAGCCGCCTTGGCAGCAGGCGCCGGGCTCCGGCTCGGACGGTTTGACGGGAGGGGGATCGGCAGCGTCGCCGGCCGGCCGGCTCACGGTTTCGCCCAGTCCTTCAAAGCATCCGGCAGCCGGTAATCCGGATAACGCTTCCTGAACTCGGCCAAGCTGGTCTTGGCTTCGTCGAACCTGCCCTGCTTGCGCAATTCCTCTATGCGTTCCAGCCACTTCTCGGGAGGCAGGTCGGCGGCGCGTTCGAGTTTGCTCACGGCGACCGGTGGGGGCGGTGGCGCGGGCTTGGCCTGCGGCGGCGCGACCATGGATGCAGCGGCGGGACGTGGTGGCGGAGGCGGCGGCTTGGCGGCCGGCACTTCCGCGGACATTGCTTCCGCCACCTGCTTTGCCGGCGCGTACTCGGCCTGCGCCCGCATGCGCGGTTCGGTTTCGGCGCGGTCCGACCTGGCGGGATCCGTTTTAACCTGGGCTTTATTTTCTGCTATGCCGGCGACCGAACCGGCCATCCTCGCCGGCGCCGCGGGAGGCGCCTGCGCCATGTCCCGCAGCACATCCGGTTTTGGCGCCTGGCGCTGCGGCTCGGCCGCCGCTGCAATTTTGTTGTCACGGGCGTCGGCAACCGCGGACGGCTCAACGCGGCGCTTGGCCAGTTCTGCCGGGGCCATTGCGTCAGCCTCCAATTTGCCCGCGGTGTCTTTTTTCGACTTTGGAAAGGCTTCCGCGAATTCCGGCTGGCGCATGCCCAAACCGGAAGGCGATGCGGACTGCGGCGGCTTCAATCCGATGTTTTTCGACCGCTGCTCCTCGCGCATGAGCCCTGATGCAGCCGGCCCCGCCGTCTCTTGAGCCATGCCGGCCGATTTAAGCTTCGAATCCGCGTCGGGCATGTCGGCACGCGGTGGCGCAACGAGCTCGGGCGCTTCCTCACGCATCAGGGTGACGAGGCTGACGCTTAAAACAAGCACAGCCGCGATGGACAGCGACGTCCGCCACGATCTGCTGAACGCAAAACCGGCGGGACGCGGCCGCGCGCCCACCTCCCGCCGCGCCGCGGCAAGGATTGCGGCGTCGAGCGCGGGCGGCGGCGCATCGTCGGCGGCCGCGTGGTAAAGCGCAGTCAGCCTGGCGTCGCGTTCGGCTTCGTTGTGCGATGGTTTGCTCATATCTCTAGCCTGATTGCTGCATGCCTTCCCGTAATTTCGCAACCGCATAACGCAAGCGGCTTTTCGCGGTCTCGCGGTTGACGCCGGTCGCCTGCGCGATTTCTTCTATGCTCATGTCGGACTCCTGCTGCAGCAAAAACGTTTCGCGCTGGGCGGCGGGCAGGTTTTCGATCAGTTGCAGCAGGCGCTGCGCCTGCTGCCTGGCATCGGCGCCTACCGCCGGATCGTCGTTGCGCGCGCCCGCCACCTCGTCGAGCGATGGACCAGCCTCGTCGTCGAACGACGCCGGCACGTTGCCCGACTGCGCGCGGTAATGATCGATCAGGCGGTTATGCGCAAGCCGGTACAGGTAAGTCGTGAACTTCGCCTGCACCGTGTAGCCGGCACGCGCGCGGATCAGGTTCATCCACACGTCCTGAAACAACTCTTCCGCAACACCGCGGTTGCCGCACTGGCGCGCGAGGTAGCGGAACACACCGCCCTTGTGGCGTCCGTAGAGCGCATCGAACGCCCCGGCATCGCCGTCGCGGTAGCGCTCCATCAAATCCTCGTCGCTCGTGTGCGCGTTCTCTGGCATAACGGGTTGCCAGTATGCGCAACCCGCGGCACTTGGGCAACCCGCGCGGCGGGGTGCATAAAACGCGCTCTCAGCGCGGATCGGGCACGAACTGGCTGGGAAACGGATTGGGCCGCGCCAGCCGCGTGTTATCGCGGATCACGCCCTGCGCCACCAGGTTGCGGTAGCTGTCGTAGTAAATCGTGATCACTTCGTCCGGCGTGCTCGAGGCACGCTCGAAACTCGTATAACGCACGACCGAAGTTTCGCTCTGGCCATGACCCGTGCCGAGTTTGTTCGACTCGGGCCGCGGCGCGGCGGCCGACGCCTGCGGTGCCGCGGCATCGGTGCGCGCGTCCTGCGAGATTTCGTCCTTGGACTTGTTTTGCAGCTCGCCGGCCGACTCTTCGGCGGCGGGCGCCTGGCGCCGGCGCTCGAAAAAATCGTTCTTGCGGCTGATGCCGACCGGCGGCTCGGCTTTTTTGCGGAACACCGCGACACCGATGACGCCGACATTGGCAGGCCGGCCCGTACGCGCCGCGTAGGAATTGTCGAGCTCGGTGAAAAAGAAAGCGGCGGTGCGCTGCAGGTTCTTGCGCCAGCCTTTGACGCCGAACGCCGTATAAGGGCTCAGCACGTACCCGGTCTGGTTCCAGTTGGCGGTCTCGCCCGACACCGCGTTGACACCATCGACCGCGATCACGCCGAGGATCTCGCCGGGCTGGGTGTTGCGGATATTCACCTGGTATTCGTTGCCGGGCTTGCCCGCTATGTAGTAGCGGCCTTCGTGGTAGTACACCGGCAGCGTGCGATTCTCGGCGCGGTCGTACACGGTGACCTCGGCGACCCCGCCCACCGCCAGTGCCTGGCCCGTCATGCCCAGCAGGAGGGCCGCTGTAATTAGCGCTTTTTTCACGATTTTCTCTCCGTTGATAAGACATCACATCGATGTCAGCGTTATCAACGCAGGCGCACCGCGAATGGGGTTAAAGCCCGGGAACTATGTCCGTCGCGGCCGGTTCGCCGCCCCGCCGCCTGCCAGCAACAATGCATTGATCCAGAACACCGGCACGAGCCCGAATATGGAACCCAGCGAGCCGAATACCAGCGGCACCACGACATGGGTGAAGTTGTTGATCGTGAGCCGCAATCCGATGACTTCACCCGACCTGCCCGGCGGCGAATGCGCGTACGTCAGCAGCAGCGAAAGCGGCTGCCCGCAACCCAGGCTCAGACCGAGCATGAAGGCAATGACCGTCAGCACCCCGACGTCCGTGAAAAACGGGAAAAAAAGGTAGGTTGCGGCGCCAAAAAACAGGGAGTACGCGAGCAGCGCCTCCTCGCCGAATTTGCGCACCATGGCAGGCAGCCCGATACGCACGACGAACGCAGCGACGGCGACCATGCTCAGAACGAAACCGATCTTGGACGCCGACAGACCGATGGAGTGGCCGTAGATCGGCATGTAAAACTGGAACAAATCGGTGCCGGTCAACACTGCCGCGCTGCCGATGAGGGTGCGCCGCAACGGTGCCTGCTTGAGCAGTTCACGCGCGCCGGCGAGTTGGCCCTGCGGCGCGCGCTGGCCGCCCGCTTTCGGCTGCGCGACTGCGCGCACGAACACTTGCGCCAAAACGGACGCCAGCGCAACCAGCGCCAGCAACAGATAGGTCGCCCGGTAACCGGCATGATCGATCGCAAACCCGGCGCTCAGCGGCCCGACAAAGCTGCCCGCCGAAACGACCAGCGTGTAGTTGTTGAAATTGCGCGTGCGTTCGGCATCGCTGCTGATAGCGCCCAGCAGGCTCTGCACGGCAACGTGGTAAAAAATATACGCCATGCCGAATAGCGCCGCCGACACGAACAGCACGGGCAGCACCGGGAAAGCGCCTGGCAGCAGCATGCCGAGCGCGAGGCCGAGCGAGCCCAGTAGCATCGGCAGGCGCGCGCCGTGGCGATCCGAAATCCGTCCCGCATACAACGCGAACAGCGCCGGGAACAGCGAGTACATGGCGATCAGGAGGCCGATGACGAATTGATCCGCGCCGAGTTCGATGGCGAGCAGCGCCACCACCACCGTGCTCGCACGCTGGCAGACCACATTGCAGAATGCGATGAGAAAAATGCGGTAGATGTTCATTGCTGAAGGCGTCCGCGGCGCGGCCGCCGATTGGTGCGGTCGCGGCATTGCCGGGACGCGCGGGAGTGCCTTAACTATAGCAGAAGTGGCCGCGTAGCCATGCCCGCCCCGTTCACATACAATCTGCGGCAGGAGATGAGGGAACACGCTTGAAAAAAATTCTGGTTACCGGCGGTGCTGGCTTTCTCGGCTCGCATTTGTGCGAAAAGCTGCTCGCGGCGGGCGGCGACGTGCTGTGCGTGGACAATTACTTCACCGGCAGCAAGCAGAACCTCGCGCACCTCGTCGCCAACCCCTACTTCGAGCTGATGCGCCACGACATCACGTTTCCGCTCTACGTCGAAGTCGACCAGATCTACAACCTCGCGTGCCCGGCCTCGCCGGTCCACTACCAGTTCGACCCGGTGCAGACGACCAAGACCTCCGTGCATGGCGCAATCAACATGCTGGGGCTTGCCAAGCGCGTCAAGGCGCGCATCCTGCAGGCCTCGACTTCCGAAGTCTACGGCGACCCGGAAGTCCATCCGCAGACCGAAGACTACCTGGGCCGCGTCAACCCGATCGGCCCGCGCAGCTGTTACGACGAAGGCAAGCGCTGCGCCGAAACGCTGTTCTTCGATTATCACCGCCAGCACAAGCTCGAAATCAAGGTCGCGCGCATATTTAACACCTACGGTCCGCGCATGCATCCGAACGACGGCCGCGTGGTGAGCAATTTCATCATGCAGGCGCTGAAGAACGATGACATCACGCTGTATGGCGACGGCCTGCAGACGCGGTCGTTCTGCTATGTCGACGATCTCGTCGCCGCACTGGTGAAACTGATGGACAGCGCCGCCGCGTTCACCGGCCCCGTCAACCTCGGCAACCCTGAGGAAGTCTCGATGCGCGCGCTGGCTGAAAAAATACTTGCGCTGACCGGCTCGAAATCGAAACTCGCCTTCAAGCCGCTGCCGCAGGACGATCCGAAACAGCGCCAGCCGGACATCACGCTCGCGCGCAAAGAGCTCGGCTGGCAACCGCACACGGCGCTCGACGACGGACTGAAAGAGACGATCCGGTACTTCAGGACGCTTTTAAATTAAGTGCCCGTGGTTATGCTGACGTGGCCGGCCGCCAAACCGGCAGCGGCAGCTTTGCACTGATAACTTCCCATGCCCCGCGCCCTGCGCCATCCCAATTTCGCCCTGTTCGTCAGCGGTCAGATATTCGCGCTGATCGGCTACTGGCTGCAGCAGATCGCGCTCGCCTGGCTCGTCTATCGCATGACCGGCAGCGCCACACTGCTCGGCGTGCTCGGCTTCGCGGCCAATCTGCCGATACTGCTGCTGGCGCCGGTTGCCGGCATGTGGTCGGACCGCTTCAACCGTCATCGCATGATGCTCGCCACCCAGGTCCTCGAAATGCTGCAGGCGATCGTGCTGACGGTGCTGGCGTTCACCGGCGCCATCGAGGTGTGGCATATCATCGCGCTCACGGCGTTTCTCGGCATGTGCGTTGCCGTCGAACTGCCGGTGCGCCACGCTTACCTGCTTGAACTCGTCAACGGCAAGGAGGATTTGTCGAACGCAGTGGCGACCAACTCGCTGGTCGCCAATTGCGGCCGCCTGATCGGGCCGGTAGTGGGCGGACTCGTGATCAGCCGTTACAGCGAAGCGACTTGTTTCCTGATCAACGCTTTGAGCTACGTCGCGGTGCTGATCGCCTTCGCCTTCATCCGCGTCAAGCCACAGCCCAGCACGGCGGCGCACGCGCCGATGTGGCGCGGACTCGGCGAGGGCCTTGTATACGCGTGGCAAGTGCTGCCGATCCGGCTGCTGTTGATATTGCTGGCGGCGGTGGCGATCACCGCGGCGCCGTACAACACATTGATGCCGGCCATCGTGCACGAAGCCTTTGCAGGCGACGCGCAGACCCTGGGTTTCCTGGTTGGCGCGGCGGGCCTGGGTGCCGTCGCCGGCACGCTGCTGCTCAGCATGCGCCGCAACGTGCGCGGACTGCTCGGCTACATCGTGGCCGCCGCACTGGCGGTGGGCGCCGCGCTGGTGGCGCTATCGCTGTCGCGCTGGCTGCCGCTGTCGATCGCCCTCATGGGCGTGATTGGCTTCGGCATCCTGGTCGTCACGGTATCGACCAATATGATCCTGCAAACCATCGTCGATGACGACAAGCGCGGACGCGTGATGAGCCTGTATACCGTCGCATTTCTCGGCGTCGCACCGCTCGGCGCCCTCGGCGCGGGCATGTTCGCCGACCGCATCGGCGCCACCGTTACGGTATGCGCAGGCGGCGCGGCCTGCCTCGCGGTCGCCGCCGTCATCGCGCACCGGCTGCCGCTCATCCGTCAGCACATCCGGCCAATCTATGCAAAACTCGGCATCCACCTCGAATGACTACCATGCAACCACCTTACCCTGACGCAGCAGACATCCGCGCGCACGTACTGCGCGGCATCGCCGGCAACCGCACTCCCGGACTGCACTTCCCGGGATTTTTTCTCGACATTCAATGGCCGAAAGTCGCGGACAAAGCCACGCGCGTCACCATTGCCGACGGCCCGCATTGTCGTGACGCCAACAGCGAGATGGACATCGCGGCACTCGCCATCCTCGCCGACACGGCGCTGGCGACTTCAACACGTGTACTGGTATCGCCGGGTGCGCGGCTGGCAACTCTCCACATGCAGATCCAGTTCACCGGCGAGCCGGCGACCGGCGAAATCACCGCCGATGCGCAACTGCTGGGCTTCAGCAGCGGCTCGGCGCTGCGCCAGTCCATGACGCTGGCGACGCTGCACGCCAACGGCAAACCGGTCTGTCACGCCAGTGGTGAATTCGTGACTCTCAATCCGCCGCCCGGGGTCACGCTGGCGCCGCTGCCGTGGCAGCGCAACCCGGGGCAACCGCCGCCGCCGCTGGACGTGAAAGCACTCGATGCGAACGAGCGCCGTATTCTCAAAACGTGCGATGCCGCGCTCGCCAAAGCGTCCGCGCAGACTTCCTTCATCCAGCATTTCTGGGGCGGCGCGCCCAAACACACCGCGCACGGCGCCGCCATGCGAGTTGCCATCGGGCCGCATCTGGGCAACCGCGTCGGCCACGTGCAGGGCGGAATTTCTTTTGGCATGGCGGCAGCCTGCGCGTGCGCAGCAGTGCCAGCGACGATGATGCTGTCAAATGTGTCGGCGTGGTACATCAGCCCCGGCCACGGCAAGTCGCTCACCGTCAAATCGCG
>CANJHY010000002.1:0-79034 GCA_947474275.1 Betaproteobacteria bacterium | reverse complement strand
TGGCGCGTATCGCCGAAGCGCACGATGATCTGGTCGTTCTCGCGCAGAAAACCCCGCACCACACGGATAAACAGCGTTTTGTCCCACGGCCGTATGTTCATCTTGCCGTCGTACTTCACTTCGAGTATCGCGCCGTTGCTGGCCTCGACGGTCGTGTAGTTCCAGCCTTTGGGGTCGGTGAACTGCGGGCGCCCCATGTCGGACGCAAAGCGGTGCACGATTTTCAGCGAACCGGTGTCGTCGATGCCGAAATAACCGGCGGTATAGGTGAGCGTAAACGACTGGAAGCTGCCGGCCTCGAATTCGCCCTGCGGAGAAATCTCCGCGTGGCCCATGCGATCGGCGAAATAGATTGAATGCGGCATCTAAAACCTCTACAAAAAAGCTTTACCGCAAAGGACGCGAAGGACGCAAAGGAAAAGAAAACTGATATTTTAGCAATGCTGAACAACCGACCGTTATATATGGTTCGCCTTTGGTTTCCCTTCGCGTCCTTCGCGTCCTTTGCGGTTCAGGATTTTGATCTTGCGCCTCTGGACACCTGCGGACCGACCACGCCGAGGCCGACTCGTAGCGCCTCGGTTTCGAGGATGTCGGCCGGCATCACGTTGGCGATATTCACGTCCGGCCCGAATTCGTGGACGAGGAATTTTTTCATATCTTCGACGACCGATAAAGTGATTCCCGCAATCCACGGGCCCGGCAGCTCGATCAGCACACGCGACATGTCGAGCCCCTTGCGCAACCCATTGATGAGCTTCATCTTGGGTTTGCCGTTGGCGATCAGCTCGGCGGCCTCGACCAGCACCAGCTCAGCGCCGGCCGCGAAACAATCCTCGGCCTGCGACACCAGCAGGCCGGAATCGTTTTTCATGTCCTTGGAGCCGACTTCGCCGAACACCGCGAGCCCGCAATCGACCGCCAGGCGGATTTGCGCGCGGCGCTGGCGCGGCGTCAGTTCCACGCAGTTGTCTGAAACCTCCACCACGTCGAAGCCGACGCGCTTCGCCTCGAGCAAAAACGGGCGCAGCATTTTTTCGCCATAGGTCGCGAACACGTATTCCTGGAACTGGCCGCCGATGAACGGGCGTATGCGGTGCTTGCGGTAGAGCGCCAGCTTTTTGCGCAAATACGCGAGATCGTAGAGACGCGAAGTGCCGACCGCGATCTTGGCGAGATCGATATAGCGGTCGGCCATCGTCACCAGGTCAGCGACCTGCATATACGGCAGCCCGAAATCCGCCACCATCGTGAGCCCGGTCGTGCGCGGCTTCTTTTGGCTACGCGCGGCTGGCAACTCGACGAAGCCGAACGGCACCTTTTTAGAACCTGATTCCTTACGACGCATAAATATTCCTCCGAAGCATTCAGAACTGCAACGAAATCCCGGACGCCAGTATCAACCACAGCACGAGGCGCCGGAAGCGCGCTTCGCTAATAACGTCAAACACGCGCATGCCCGCCCATAATCCCAGCGCCATTGCCGGCAGCCCCACCGCCAGCGGCATCACCAACTGCGACTTGTCGATATCGATGGTGAACCCCACGCACAACATGATGAGCACGCCGCTGATGAGTATGAAAGGCTGATAAACGCAGCGGCTCTTTCGCTTGTCCCATCCGCGCAGGCCGCACCAGATGGTCGGCAGCGTGCCATGCAGCATGGAAAATCCGCCCAGCACGCCGCTCACCCACCCCACCACACCATCGGCGATGCGCGCCGTGACGGGCGCGAGTCGCAGCACCCGAATTTGTGGCCGTATCAGCATATAGCCACTATAAGCGATCATGAACGCACCGAACATATGACGAAACAAAACCGCATCGAGACGCTGCAGTGCCAACACACCCAGCGGCACGCCGAACAGGCTGCCAAGCACGAACGGCCACAGCAGGCCGAATTCGATTTCGCGCCGGAATTGCCAGACGCTGGCGATGTGCAGCAGCGTCGCGCAGATCGCCGCGAGGAACACGATCTGCGCCGGCGGCAGCACGTAGATCCATACCCCGGTGACAACGATGGCAAACGCGAACCCGGCACTGCCGACCACCAGCGCGGCAAGGAATCCCCCCGCCGCGATCAACGCGTAATCAAACCACATTCAGCGCGAAAGCGAGGCCCGCCGCGAGGCTCAATCCGGCGGCCACGGCGAGCAGGCTCTTTTGCCAGTCGCGCCACGCCAGGAATTCCAGCATCAATATACGCACGCCGCCTGCCATGTGCGCCGCAAGCAATATCACGAGGCCGATCTCGCCGAATTTGACCAGCGGCTGCTGCGTCCAGTGCAGAAATCCATCGAGTGCAGGCGCGCCCTGCAGTGCCTGGCCCAGCGCCCAGAAATGGAACGGCAAAAAGAGCGCCAGCAGCAAGCCGCTCGCGCGATGAACGATGAACGCCCAGTAAGCGGGATGATTGCGCGCGCGGTAATCGTTTTTCATAGCGGCGCGAATACCGCCAGCACCGCGCGCCCGCCCCACAGCGCCAGCACCGCACCGAGCACCACCAGCGCCACGTCGACAAACGCGCCGCGCAGGCCGAATGTCTCGCCCACTATCGTGCGCACGCCTATCGGCGCGTGTACCGCGACGGCGGCAACGAAAGTTGCATAAAAAATCAGCCACGCGTAATTGCCGCGCGTGCGCCCGAGTATGTCGGCCGCCGACAGCCCGTGGCGCACCGCGTAGATCATCGTCACCAGATGCACGACCACGCACAACGCGAGCACGGCGGCGCTGAGCCGCTGAGCCGTCCATAGCAGCACTTGCGTGCGGATGCTCACAGTTCGCCCTTGATGGCCGCGACGGCGAGCGCGCGCTTCAGGCCGGCGATGCCGGCCGTCGGCGCAATATGCTTGGGACAACGCTCGCTGCATGTCACGTGCGTATGGCAGGCATGGCAGCCGGCGTCGCCGGCAACTGCGGCGAGGCGCGGCGCATTGGCGGTATCGCGCACGTCGTTTACCAATGTCCACGCCCGGTTGAGCGCGGCCGGTCCGAGATAGGCGGGGTTCCATGCCACGACGTCGCAGGAGCTGTAGCAGACGCCGCAGCCTATGCATTCGATCGCGGCATCGACTTCCTTGCGCTGCGGCGAATCGGGCAATACGCGCGCGAACTCGTCGGCGCGCGTGCGCGCGCCCTTGAACTGGCCCTTGGCCTGCGCCCATTTGTCGAAAAACGGCGCCATGTCGGTGACGAGGTCCTTGATCACCGGCAGGTTGTTGAGCGGCGCGATTTCCAGCGTATCGTCGGTCGCGACGTTCGCGACGTGGGTGCGGCACGTCCACCGTGCCTTGCCGTTCACGCTCATGGCGCACGAGCCGCACATGCCGACGCGGCACGCGTAGCGATACGACAGGGTGGCATCGAGGTTGCGCTGGATGTAAGTGACGACATCGAGCACGGTCTGGTTCTCGAGACGGGGCACTTCGAATTGCTGAAGCCCGCCGTTCTCGGCGCCGCGCCAGACGCGCACGGTGAGCGTGCGCGGGAGAGGCGCGAGGCGCGGGGCGAGAGGCGTATCCACCGGCTCTTTTAAAGTTGCCATCTTCGAGGCCAATTCGTACTGTTCCCCCAGGTCGCCCAAGATTTTTGCATTGTTTTTCCTTGGCGTCCTTGGCGTCCTTAACGGTGAAGCTTTACGCTTTATGCACTTTCATACAGCCTGGTCATCACGAACTCATTATGACCAAGCGCTTCGGCCGCGGTGAGGCGTCCGTTGCAAGTCCGCAGCATGACCTCGATCAGTTCGTCGCCAGTCTGGTCGAGGTTCTTCTCGCGCTGCAGGAGCCCCGAGCAATCGTGGTCGACGTGTTCCGACATTGTGCGCACGGTGCGCGGATTCGCCGTCAGCTTGACGACCGGCAGGATCGGGTTGCCGATTACGTTGCCCTGCCCGGTCGGGAAGAGATGCACGACATAGCCGGATGCGGCGCACAGCGTCACCATTTCGGCCGCTGCCGACGACGAATCCATGAACCACAGGCCCGGCTTGGTCGGCGTCTCGGCCTTGTCGAGCACGCCGATCACCTTGCACTTCTTGCCAATCTTCTGGATGTTGCCGAGCGCTTTTTCCTCGATGGTGGTGAGCCCGCCCGCGATATTGCCTTTGGTCGGCTGCGAATCGGACAAGTCGCTGGTTTTGTGGCGCTCCACTACTTCCTGATAGCGGTCGAACATCGCCATGAACTGCTTGCGCACTTCGGGTGTTGCGCAGCGTTCGGCGACGATCTTTTCCCCGCCGGTGATTTCGGTGGTTTCGCCGAAGCACATGGTGACGCCCAATGGTTCCATTTTATCGAACGCGTTGCCGACCGTCGGATTGGCGCCGCAGCCGGAAGTCGTGTCCGACTCGCCGCATTTCGTCGATACCCACAGATCGCTGATCGGGCATTCGACACGCTGCAGTTCAGAAGCCCATTGCACGTATTCCTTGGCCACTTTGGATGCGCGCAGGATGGTGTCGTGATCGCCGTGCAACTCGATGCCGAATCCGGTGACCGGCTTGCCGGTCTTGGCGATGCCATCAACCACTTTCTTGGCCCAGCCTTCTTCGATGCAGATGACCACCACCGCGGCAACGTTCGGGTTGGAGCCCGCACCGATCAGCGTGCGGAAATGCAGATCCAGGTCGGCGCCGAATTGCAGCCGGCCGTACGGGTGCGGGATCGCGATGGCGCCCTTGATGTTATTGGCAACGGCCTCGGCTGCGGCGTTCGACAGATCGTCGACCGGCAGGATGATGACGTGATTGCGCACGCCGACGCGGCCGTTTTCGCGGCGATAGCCCTGGAAAGTGGTTGTGCTTGAGATCATGCTCGCTCCTCTGCGCCTACCAGCGCTTGGTCTTGATGTTGTGAACGTGGGCGTGCGCGCCCGTCTTGATGTCGGCGATGGCCTTGCCAATGTCGTGCCCGTATTTGATGATGGTGTCGCCGTTCTTGATGTCTTTCAGGGCGAGCTTGTGGCCGATCGGAATGTCCTGCTGCGTCTTGAGCGAGATGGTGCGGTCTTCGTCCATGATCCAGCCGGTGCAGTCCTGGCCGGCTTTCACGCCTTCGACCACGACCACTGCGACGGTGTCCTTGGGATCGTGCAATACAAAGTGAATCATAGGAACTCCTCAAACTCGAAAAAAAATGAAAGCGCCCTCAGTGTACGGCCAATATGGTTTTTATCGGCCGCCACAGATAGTAGCCGCCGCGTTAAATATGAGTCAACTATATGACCTATATGACGTCCAGACTGCCGGTGCTATGATTCCTGACGAACTATTCGCGGCGAATCGAACATGGTCCCCACCCCGGCAGGCAGCAGCCTGAACTCCCACCCCCTCTACAAAGAGGTCAAAAACCGCATCACACGCAGCCTGATTGCCGGCGAGTGGAAGCCGGGCGCCGCCATCCCGAGCGAAGGGCGGCTGGCCGCGCACTTCGGCGTTTCGGTGGGCACCATCCGCAAAGCCATCGACGAACTGGTGGCCGAGAAAATCGTCGTCCGCCAGCAGGGTCGCGGCACCTTCGTTACCACGCACAGCGAAGACCGCCAGTTCTACTATTTCTTTCACATGGTCGGCAAGGACGGCGGCAAGGAACCGCCCGACCACGAACTGCTGTCGCTGCAAACCGCCAAAGCCGACCACGCGACCGCGCTGCAACTCGGCATTGAACGCGGCGAACGCGTGCACCGTATCCAGAACGTGCTGAAACTCAACAGCGTGCCGGTCATATTCGACGAACTGCTCATCGCAGCAGCGCGCTTTGCCGATTTGAGCGCGGAAAAATTCGGCGCTCGCGACGGCACCATTTACGGTTTCTACCAGTCGCGCTACGGTATCAACGTGGTGCGCATCAGCGAACGGCTGTCGGCCGCGCTGCCGGACGCACGCGTTGCGCGCCTGCTCGGCGTGAAACAAGCGAGCCCGGTGCTGGTCATCAAGCGCGTCGCTTATACGTACCACGATCAACCCGTCGAACTGCGCACGAGCTGGGTCAACACGGCGCGTCATGAGTACTTAAGCGACCTGTGGAAAGCGGGGTCCGGTCGGGCATGAGCGCCAAAACTCCGCTGCTATCTGTTTTTATACCGCTATACAATGGCGAAAAATACGTGCGCGAAGCCATCGAATCGGTGCTCGACAACGGTTTCGCCGACCTCGAAGTGATCGTCGTCGACGACGGCTCGAACGACGGCACCGTGCAGGTCGTCGAAGCGATCAGGCATCCGGCGCTGCGGCTCTACCGCAATGCGGCCAACCTCGGCGTCGTCACCACGCGCGACCGCAGCGTGTCCCTGCTGAACGGCCGCTACATGGCATTGCTCGACCAGGACGACATCGCCGTGGCGGGCCGCTTTGAACAACAGGTCGCCCGGCTCGAAGCGGCGGACGGCCCCGACATCATTGGCGGCGCGGTCGAATTCTTCGGCGACGAAGAGGGGCAATATTTTTTGCCGTCCGGCGACGCAAAAATCAAGGCGGCACTGCTGTTCTTCGTCTGCCCGCTCGCCAATCCGACCATCTGCATGAAGCTCGCCCCGCTGCGCGAGGGGCGCATCCGCTATACGACCGACATCGGGGTGGCCGCCGACTACGCGATGTGGGTGGATGCGATGCGCGTGGGCATGCGTTTTGAAAATCTGCCGGTCGTGCTCACGCGTTATCGCCGGCACGGCGACGCCATGACCAGCAAACTGTCCGTCGAGTGCGCGGCCTCGGGTCGCCGGGTGCGGCAGAAAGTCGTCGACATGTTCTTCCCTGCCATGTCCGCCGGCGAGCGCGCAGCGCTGCTCGATGCGCTCTCAACCAATCTGAGCGGCGGTCCGCGCTGGCTGGACGGCGTTTACGCGGTGTCGCACGCGGCCATGCTGGCGAAAGACATTGCCGGCATCGATACGGCGTGGCTGGTCAAAGCGCTGGAGAACATGGCGGTCAGCATGATCGAACGCGCGCTGAAACTCGGCAACGCCGACAACGAAACGCTGGAAATGATGATCGAAACCAGCGCGCACTTCGAACGCTGGCGCGCCGCCAACGCAGGCGCGCTCGATGCGCGCATCATGGCTCTGATCAAGTAATCAGAGCTTCTGCATTTCGCGGCGTATCACTTCCAGCTTTTCCGCGTCTTTCACGTTTTTGCGCAGCCAGTCGAATTGCGCGCGCGCGTCGTCTTTGAGGCCCGCGCGTCCAAGGTTGGCGGCGGCGGCGATGCGCGCATTGACGGCGAAGGGGTCGGGGGAGCGCGCATCCAGCAGCAATGCGGCTTCCATGAAGTAATCCGCGGCATTCTGAAAATCGTTGAAGGTCTCCGCGATGCGCGCGAGCGCGAACAGGATTTCGCGCCGTTCGCGCGGCGCCGCCAGCGGCAGCAGCGCGCGATACAGCTCGTCGGCCGACTTGAAAAAACCGGTGTCCTGCAGCTCCTGCACCATCGGCACCGCGCGCTGCACGACGTCGGCCGGCAGCGTTTTCTTGCCCGCCAGCAGCGCGCGCAACACATCGCCCCCCGGCTCCGCGATGCCGGCTCGCACCAGCACCGGCGCCAGGCGTATGCGCCACTCGTCGGGCTCCAGCGTCGCCGGCGTGGCAAGACCATGCCAGTAACGCGCCGCCGCCGCGGCCTGGTTGTTGTCGGCGGCCATGCCGCCCAGCAGAAAGCGCGCCTGCGGGTCGATCAGCGTCACTGGAAACCGCGTCGCATCGTCAAAGAGCCGGATCGCGGTCAATGCCAGCTTGGCGCTCTGCAGCGAGAACGCCAATTGCAGCTGTGCGTCCTGGCGCGTAGCGCGCACCTTGCTTTGCTGGGCGAGATACGCGAACAGCACGCGTCCGGCGAGCGGGCTGGTGGCGCTGCGGCGTGCCGCGAAATCTGCCCATCCTGCGTCCTCGCCGACCAGCAACTGGTTCTGGTTGGCGACCTCCTGCGCGGCCGCGGCATACGATTTCCAGAGCTCGGCGGCGATTGCCGTCAAGCGCTCTGCCGGCTTGTCG
The DNA here is from genome assembly GCA_947474275.1 of Betaproteobacteria bacterium. Classification (GTDB taxonomy): domain Bacteria; phylum Pseudomonadota; class Gammaproteobacteria; order Burkholderiales; family SG8-41; genus PALSA-1004. The sequence goes on along the minus strand of CANJHY010000002.1, from coordinate 71,047 downwards.
CCGGCGACTTGCAGCAGGTTCTCCAGGGCCTCGACGTGCAGCATGGAATTTTTTTGCAGCGCGGCGGCGTGCTGCAACACTATCCAGTACGCGACGTTGTTGCTTTTGGCGAGCGCCGCGCGCGCCTGCGCAATCGCGGCGTCCGGCGCTATCAGGTTGGTCTTGATCCGCATCAGGAGCTTGAGCGGGCTCGCCTCGTCGAGCTGCGAAAACCAGTTGACCGCCTCCCTGTCCATGCCTGCCGCAAGCAAGGCATCGACAAAACGCGCCGCGGTGTCGCGGTCGACCGGCTTGTAGTCCTGTTGATAGCGCAGCATCAGCGTATAGGCGTCCTGCGGCTGGTCTTCGGCTAGATAGGTTTCGATCACCAGCAGGCGCGCGTGGCGCATCTCTTCCGCGGCGAGGTCCTGGCGCCAGATCAGGCGCGCCAGAAAATCGCGTGCGATCGCGCCTTGTCCATTCGCGAGTGCCGCGCGTGCGCCCTGCAGCAGACAGGCCCGCACCACCTTGTCGGGTGCGCCCGGCGGCAGCGCAACAACCCGCTTCGTGAGTTCCTGGTGACGGGACAGGCGCGACAGCAGCGCACAGCGCAACTGCTCCCAGTCGGCCCAGCGCGGCGCGTTCATGGCGGCGGGCTGCATCTGCTCTACGCGCGCGAGCGCCAGCTGCGGCGCGTTTTGGTCGGCATAGCGCTGCGTGATTTCGAACGCATCGGGCACGCCCTGGGCGCGGGCGCCGAATGCCATGAGCATGGCCAGCAGAATGATGGTGCGCATGCGCCCATTGTAGGGGCACAGGTCGTGCAAGCTCAATTAACCCACAATAAAAAAGGCGGCTTGCGCCGCCTTTCTTTGCAACCCGTCCGCGCCAGCTTAAGGCTTGGCTTCGGCCTGGGGTGCCGGTGCTGGGGTTTCGACCGGCGGCAATACGTCCTCGACGCGGATGTCGAGGCGCTCCTTGATGCGCGCGGCCTTGCCCGACAGCTTGCGCAGGTAATAGAGCTTGGCGCGGCTGACGTCGCCTTTGCGCTTGACCTCGATCGACGCGATCAGCGGCGAGTACAGCTGGAAAGTACGCTCGACGCCCTCGCCCGACGAAATCTTGCGCACGATGAATGCCGAATTTAGCCCGCGGCTCTTCCTGGCAATCACCACGCCTTCGTAGGCCTGCACGCGCTTGCGGTCGCCTTCGACCACGTTGACGTTCACCACCACGGTGTCGCCGGATTTGAACTCCGGGATTTTCTTGCCGAGACGGGCGATTTCTTCGCTTTCGAGTTTCTGTATTAGGTCCATCGTCATACTCCATTCAATTCCTGCGTGCTCATTTCCCGTTTAAATTCTTCGAGCAAACTGCGCTCGTCATCCGACAGCACCCGCTTCACCAGCAAATCCGGCCTGCGCTGCCACGTTCTGCCCAACGCCTGCTTCAACCGCCAGCGGCTGATGTCGGCATGATTGCCCGACAACAACACCGGCGGCACCTTCTGTCCCTCGCACACCTCGGGCCGCGTGTAATGCGGGCAATCGAGCAGCCCGTTTACAAACGAGTCCTGGTGCGCCGATTCGGCATCGCCCAGCACACCCGGCAACTGGCGCACGATGCAATCGATCAACACCATCGCCGCCAGCTCGCCGCCCGACAACACGTAATCGCCGATCGATATTTCGTCGTCGATCCCGTTCGCGCCGCGTGCAATTGCACGCTCATCCACGCCTTCGTAACGCCCTGCCAGCAACACCAAACCCTGCTGCCCTGCCAGTTCCATCACCAGCTGGTGGTTCAGCAAACGCCCCTGCGGCGTCAGGTGAACCACGCGCGGCTTCTGCACGCCTGCGCTTTTCTGCCGCTGCCGCGCCGCTGCCAGTGCGCGCCCCACGGGTTCGGCCATCATCACCATCCCGGGCCCGCCCCCGTACGGCCGGTCATCGACCGTGCGATACGCGTTCTGCGCAAAATCGCGCGGATTCCACGCCACCAGCTGATAAATTCCTTTTTCCCGCGCGCGGCCTATCACGCCCGCTTCGGCGACCGCATCGAACATCGCCGGGAAAATCGTCACCACGTCAAACTGAAGCATCAGTAATCCCTGCCCCAGTCCACAGCGATTACACCCGCTGCCACATCCACTGCCTTGATCGCATCGGCGATAAACGGTATCAGTATTTCGCGCGCTTCTTGTAGCTTGCTACCGTCTTCGTGCTCGTCACCTTGAGCGCGCTTGCTGCCACCATCCGCGGTCACCACCAGCACATCGTTCGCGCCGGTCTCGATGATGCGGGCGACGCGCCCCAACTCTTCCTGCTGCGTGTTCACGACTCGCAGGCCGATCAGATCGGCCCAGTAATACTCACCGCTCCCGGCGCCCGGCAACTGCTCGCGCGGCACGCCGATTTCGAAACCTTTCAGCGCCGCCGCAGCCTCGCGATCTTCGATGCCCGCCAACTGCGCCACCAGCGTATTGCCCTGCACCTTGGCGACGGCGACCTTCATCTCGCGCCATTCGCCTTCGCGCCGCAACCACCACACCGCGTACTCGCACAGATTGCCCGGTTGCGCGGTGAGCGCGTGCACCTTGAACCAGCCCTTGACTCCGAACGGGGCGGTCACCCGCCCCATCACTACCATGCGCTCAGGCCGCGGGCTTTGCGCCAAACTGTTTGACGAGGCGTGCCGCCGTGTCGCTGATTTGCGCACCCTTGCTCTGCCAGTAAGTCAGCCGCTCGGCCTGATAGCGGAATGTTTCCTGACCTGCCGGCGCTTTGGGATTGTAAAAACCGATGCGCTCTATGAAGCGGCCATCGCGCGCGCGCTTCGAATCAGCAACCACCAGATTAAAAAACGGACGCTTTTTGGCGCCGCCTCGTGCCAGTCTGATCACTACCATGGGAAATCCGACCCTGAAAATGCGGAAAGGGCGTGATTTTACGCTAGTTTTTGACTTTAACGCAAGGGAAGTAGCGGTTGCGGCAACCCGCGATTGCGCCGTGCCGCGCAATCCGGCTCAAAAACGTAACTTACTGATCTGAAATAAAACGATAGCAGATGCCCGTTAAGACATCCGACCGGCGCGTTCAGCGCATGCCGCCAGGCAGCATCCCCTTCATGGAACGCATCATCTTGGCCATGCCGCCTTTGGCCATCATCTTCATCATTTTCTGCGTCTGCTCGAACTGCGCGAGCAGGCGGTTGACCTCCTGCACGCTGACGCCGGCGCCGGCCGCGATGCGGCGCTTGCGCGAGGCCTTGAGCAGCTCGGGTTTCGCGCGTTCCTGCGGCGTCATCGAATTGATGATGCCTTCGATGCGGCGGACCTGGCGGTCGTCCATCTGCGCCTTGCCCGCCGCCTGCGCGAGCTGCCCCGGCAATTTGTCGAGCATGGCGGTGACGCCGCCCATCTTTTTCATCTGGCCGATCTGCTGCTTGAAGTCTTCGAGATCGAAGCCCTTGCCCGACTTCAGTTTCTTGGCGAATTTCTCCGCTTCATCGCGGTCGACCGTACGCTGCGCGTCTTCTATCAGCGACAGCACGTCGCCCATGCCAAGTATGCGCGACGCCATGCGGTCGGGATGAAAGACTTCGAAGCCGGTCAACTTTTCGCCGACGCCGGCAAACTTGATCGGCTTGCCGGTCACCTGCCGCACCGACAGTGCCGCGCCGCCGCGTGCATCGCCATCGAGCTTGGTCAGCACGACGCCGGTCAGCGGCAGCGCGTCAGCGAAAGCCTTGGCAACGTTGACCGCGTCCTGGCCCTGCATCGAATCGACGACAAACAGGGTTTCAATCGGGTTCAACGCGGCGTGCAGCCCGCGGATTTCACTCATCATCGCTTCGTCTATCGCGAGACGGCCCGCGGTGTCGACGATCAGCACGTCGTGATAATGCTTGCGCGCGTAATCGAGCGCGGCGAGCGCGATGTCGGCCGGTTTGTCGCTGCCGGACGACGGGAAGAAATCGACTTCGATTTGCGCGGCGAGCGTTTTGAGCTGCTCGATTGCAGCCGGACGGTAGACGTCGCAGCTCGCCAGCAGCACTTTCTTTTTCATCTGCTCACGCAGCATTTTGGCGAGTTTGCCACTGGTAGTCGTCTTGCCCGAGCCCTGCAGGCCCGCCATCAGGATCACCGCGGGCGGCGTGGTCGCGAGATCGAGCGCGGCATTGGTCTCGCCCATCAGCGCCACCAGCTCGCGATGCACGACACCCACCAGCGCCTGGCCCGGCGTGAGGCTGCCCATCACCTCCTGGCCAAGCGCGCGTTCGCGCACCTGCGCGACAAAGTCCCGGACGACCGGCAATGCAACGTCGGCTTCGAGCAGCGCCATGCGCACTTCGCGCAGCGCGTCCTGGATATTGGTTTCGGTCAGCCGCGCTTCGCCGCGCAGCGTTTTCATGACCTGCGACAGCCGTCCTGTCAGACTCTCGAACATGCGGGATCCGTAATTAGTTGCATGGCGCGGCGCGGCGACACACTGGTGTAAACTGGCGGCTAATGACCATGCTGGACTTCGTATTCTATCCGATCACTTCACTGATGTACGCGGCGCTTGCTGCGTATTTCTGGCGCATGCACTGGTTGCCGGCCGCCGCCGCGCCGGCCGCGCGCGCGAAATCGGGCAACCTCGAACACATCGCAGTGCTGGTACCGATGGCATTGCACGCCATGCTGCTCTATCAGTCGGCGTTCGCGGGCGACGGCATGCATCTGGGCATAGGCAATGCGATCTCGACGATTGTCTGGCTCACGGTCGCCATCTACTGGCTGGGCAATCTCGCCTACAAAGTCGAAGGGCTGCAGGCGATGGTGATGCCGGTGGCGGCGGCGTGCGTATTGCTGCCCACCATCTTTGCCGACACACGCGCGCTGCCGAACACCCAGCTTGCAGCGTTCAAGGCGCACCTCGTGATCTCGATGCTCGCATACAGCCTGTTCACCATCGCCTCGCTGCACGTGCTGCTGATGGCGCTGCTCGAGCGCCGGCTGCACGGCGGCGAACTGCCGCTGGCGCTGCAAAAACTGCCGCCGCTGCTGACCATGGAAATGCTGCTGTTTCGCATCATCGCCGCGGGGTTCGTGCTGCTGACGCTGACGCTCGCGAGCGGCATCATATTTTCCGAGGAATTGTTCGGCAAGGCGATGCGCTTCAATCACAAAACGGTGTTCGGCATCCTGTCGTGGGTGATTTTCGCGGCACTCCTCGGCGGCCGCAGCCTCTACGGCTGGCGCGGCCGCATCGCCGTGCGCTGGACGCTGACCGGCTTTCTGATGCTGGTGCTCGCCTACGTCGGCAGCAAGTTCGTGCTCGAAGTCGTCCTTGGAAGAACGTGAGAGGCAGGAGTCAGGATCAAGGATTCAGCGAAAGCCCGGATACAAACCGGTTTTGCCTGAATCCTGAGTCCTGACTCCTGAATCTCCGCTCCTGATGGACGACATCCCGTTATCCGCCCAGTTCACCGCGCTGGGCATCCTGCTGCTGATTTCAGCCGTGTTCTCGATCGCGGAAACCAGCATGATGGCGCTGAACCGCTATCGTTTGAAAGCGCTGGTGCGGCTCGGCAACCGCGGCGCGATCCTGACCACTGAACTGCTCGCGCGCACCGACCGCCTGCTCGGCGTCATCCTGCTCGGCAACAACCTGGTCAACGCGGCGGCGGCGGTCCTGGTGAGCGTCATCACCGTTCAACTGTTCGGCCAGAACGAAATCGCGCTCGCTCTCGGCACGCTGGTCGTCACGTTCCTGATCCTGGTGTTTTCGGAAATCACGCCCAAGGTAATCGGCGCCGCCTACGCCGAGCAGATCGCGCTGCCGCTCGCCTTCTTGCTGAAACCGCTCCTGAAGATGCTTTACCCGGTCGTCTGGTTCGTCAACCTGTTCGTGCAATCGTTGCTGTGGCTGTTCCGCTTGAAGCCGGCGAACGCCGCCGACAACACCATGACACCCGATGAATTGCGCACGCTGGTGCTTGAAGCCGGCAACTACATTCCGAAAAAACATCAGAGCATCCTGCTCAACCTGTTCGATCTCGAAAGCATCACGGTCAACGACGTCATGACGCCGCGCAACCAGATTGAGTCCATCGATATCGATGCGCCGCCCGAGGTCCTGCGCCAGCAGATCGCCACCGCCTACCACCGGCGGCTGCCGGTGTACCAGGGCCAGCCCGACAACATCATCGGCATCATATTGCTGCGCAAAGTGCTGTCGGTCAGCCAGGACGACGAGATCGGCGCCGAACATTTGCGCGAGATCATGCGCGAGCCCTACTTCATCCCTTCGGGCACGCCGCTGTTCACGCAATTGCAGCAGTTCCAGGAACACCAGGACCGCCTGTGTTTTGTCGTCGATGAATACGGCGAATTGATGGGGCTCCTGACGCTCGAAGACATCGTCGAGGAGCTGATCGGCGAATTCGCCACGCACTCGCCACTGCAGCCCGCGCACTTTCACCGCCAGGACGACGGCTCCTACGTGGTCGAAGGCGGCAGCCTGCTGCGCGAACTGAACCGCAAACTCAGCTACCGTTTTCCCCTCGACGGGCCGAAGACGCTCAACGGCCTGATACTGGAGCATTTCCGCGACATTCCCGAACCCGGCGTGAGCGTCAGGATCGCCGGCCACCGGATGGACATCGTGCAGACCCAGGACCGCGTGGTAAAGGCGGTGCGCCTCGCGCCCGCGGCCGACGCCGCGCTCGAACCAGCCGCCGGTTCCTAGACCGGGCTTAAGTGCCTTTACAAAGCAAACGCACACGGGCATCATTATGAAGATTGGAATCTAACCGATTGGTTAGATTGGAATTATGGGGAAAACCTAATGGCGACCACAGCCGCGACTGCCACCAAGAAAGACGTCAAGGAATTTACCTATTCCTGGACCGGCACCGACAAGGCTGGCAAGACGCTGCGCGGCGAAATGAAAGCCGGCGGCGAAGCCGTGGTCAACGCGATGCTGCGCCGGCAGGGCGTCAAGGTCCTCAAGGTCAAAAAACAGTCGGTGCGCAGCGGCGGCTCGATTTCGGACAAAGACATTACGCTGTTCACGCGCCAGCTCGCGACCATGATGAAATCCGGCGTGCCGCTGCTGCAGGCGTTCGACATCGTCGGCAAGGGCCACAGCAACGCGGCGGTACAAAAGCTGCTGATGGACATCAAGACCGAAGTCGAAACCGGCTCTAACCTGAAGTCGGCTTTCGAGAAGCACCCGCTCTACTTCGATGCGCTGTTCTGCAACCTGGTCGGCGCCGGCGAACAGGCCGGTATTCTCGACAGCCTGCTCGACCGCCTGGCGACCTACAAGGAAAAAGTGCAGGCGATCAAAGGCAAGATCAAGGCCGCCCTGTTTTATCCGATCGCAATTATCGTGGTGGCATTCGTCATCACCGCGGTCATCATGATTTTCGTTATTCCCGCGTTCAAACAGGTGTTCGCAAGTTTCGGCGCCGATCTGCCGGGCCCGACGCTGGTAGTCATGGCGATTTCCGAATTTTTCGTCAAGTTCTGGTATCTGATTTTTAGCGTGGTCATCGGCGGCGTATGGGGTTTCCTCTACGCATGGAAGCGCTCCAAGTCGGTGATGATTTTCATGGATTGGCTGGCGCTGCGGGCGCCTGTTTTCGGCGACATGGTGCGCAAAGCCACCGTCGCGCGCTGGACGCGCACGCTGGCGACCATGTTCGCCGCCGGCGTGCCGCTGGTCGAAGCGCTTGACTCGGTGGCGGGCGCCGCCGGCAATCACGAATACTATCTTGCCACCAAGAAAATCCAGGCCGAGGTTTCTACCGGCTCCAGCCTGACGGTATCCATGCAGAACGTCGAGATGTTTCCCAACATGGTGCTGCAGATGGTTGCCATCGGCGAGGAAGCCGGTTCGCTCGACGGCATGCTCTCCAAGGTCGCCGACTTTTTCGAAGCCGAGGTCGATGACGCCGTCGACGCGCTGTCGAGCCTGATGGAACCGCTGATCATGGTGGTGCTCGGCACGCTGATCGGCGGCATGGTTATCGCGATGTATCTGCCGATCTTCAAACTCGGTCAAGCAGTTTGAAAAGCGGAGAGGGGCGAGGTGAGAGGTGAGGGGTGATACCTCCACCGGCCCTGCGGTATTCCCCTCTCGCCTCTCGCCTCTCGCCCCACGCTTCGCGTTCTGATGACCCTGCTCCAGTCTTTTCAAGCGTATCCCGCGCTGTTTGTAACCGCCGTCACGGTGCTGTCGCTCGCGATCGGCAGCTTCCTGAACGTCGTCATCCACCGTCTGCCGAAAATGCTCGAGCGGCAATGGCGCGATGAACTGGCCGAACTGAACGGGCAGGAAACCGCCACCGCGCCGCGCTACAACCTCATGCTGCCGCGTTCCCAATGTCCGGGCTGCGGTCATCAGATCAGCGCGCTCGAAAACGTGCCTGTCGTCAGCTACCTCGCGCTGCGCGGCAAATGCGCCGCGTGCAAAACGCGCATTTCACCGCGCTATCCGCTGGTGGAAGCCCTGACCGGCGCGCTGTCGGGTTTCATCGCCTGGCGTTATGGCTTCAGCTGGCACACGCTCGCCGCGCTTTTTTTCGTATGGTCCATGATCGCGCTGGCGTTCATCGATCTCGACACTTTTTACCTGCCAGACGACATCACTCTGCCGCTGGTGTGGGCGGGCCTGCTGGTGAACATGGGCGGCGTGTTCGTTGACTTGCAGTCGGCGGTGATCGGCGCGGTCGCGGGCTATCTGGCACTGTGGGTCGTGTTCTGGAGCTACAAGCTCGCGACCGGCAAGGACGGCATGGGCTACGGCGACTTCAAGTTGCTGGCCGCGATCGGCGCTTGGCTCGGCTGGAAAATGCTGCCGGTGGTCATCCTGCTGTCTTCTTTCGTCGGCGCGATCGTGGGAATTTCGCTGATCGTATTCGCGCGCCACGGGCGCAACGTGCCGATTCCGTTCGGCCCCTACCTCGTGCTGGCCGGTCTGATCGCGCTGTTCTGGGGCGAACCGTTGCTCCAGTATTACCTGCAAAACCTCTAGAGCGCGCGACGCCATGCCCCCAGTAATCGCGCTTACCGGCGGCATCGGCAGCGGCAAAAGCAGTGTCGGCAATATCCTGGCGGAACTGGGCGCCGCGGTGATCGACACCGATGAGATTGCCCATCAGCTGACCGCCGCGGGTCAGCCCGGTGCGCGTGCAATCGGTGCACAGTTCGGCGCGGAATATCTGGCGGCGGACGGCGCGCTCGACCGCAAGCGCATGCGCGAACTGGTTTTTGCGGACGCGCCCGCGAAAAAGAAACTCGAAGCCCTGCTGCATCCCATGATACGCGCCGAGGTGAAAGCGCGAATGAGTGCTGCGCCGACTGCCGCGCCGTATGCCGTGATAGTGGTGCCGCTCCTGATCGAAACTGGCGCTTACCACGATCTCGCCCGCCGGGTCCTGGTGGTCGACTGCGATGAAGAAGAACAGGTTGCGCGCGTGGTGCGCCGCAGCCAGCTCGCCCCAGAGGCGGTCAGGGCCATCATGGCGAGCCAGGTCAGCCGCGCCGAGCGGTTGCGCTATGCCGATGACATCGTGCGCAACGACGGGGACCTGCCAGGGCTGCGTGCCGCAGTCGAGGCGCTGCATCGTAAATACCTAGAACTGCCGGAAAAGCCGCTCGGGACACGATGAAAATCCGCCAAATTACCGTCAAAAACTCCAATAAGGTCTTTATTTTTTTCAGATTATGTAGAACAATTGGCCGCACACCAATAACGATTACGCCCCCTGACGCGCCGTGATCAGCTACGAACACCCTCTGAGTGAGCGGATCCGCACTTTGCTGCGGCTGGAAGACCTGTACGAGCGCGCGCTGTATTTCATCGCCAAGGCCGATCCGCAGGAACATCACGTCGCACTGCTGTGCCTGTTCGAGATCCTCGAAGTCGCGGGCCGCGCCGATCTCAAATCCGATCTGTTGCAGGAACTCGAGCGCCAGAAGCAATCGCTCGAATCGCTGCGCGACAATCCCGATATTTCGCAGGAAGCGCTCGACAACATCCTGTGGGAAATTGACCGCACCTCGTCGCGGCTCTTCCAGATGTCGGGCAAGGTCGGCCAGGAACTGCGCGAAAACGAATGGCTGATGAGCATTAAGCAGCGCACCAACATCCCGGGCGGCGTGTGCGAATTCGACGTGCCGTCGTATCACTACTGGCTGCATCTGAGCACCGAGCAGCGCCGGCATGATCTCGAAGGCTGGCTGGCGCCCTTCCTGCCGATCCGCGATGGCATCTCGATCGTGCTGCGCCTCTTGCGCGAAAGCGGCAAATGCGCCAACCAGACCGCGGTGCAGGGCGTCTATCAGCAGATGATGGCGGGACGCATCGCGCAAATGCTGCGCATCCGCCTGAAGCTCGACTATCAATGCGTGCCCGAAATGAGCGCGAACAAGTACGCACTCAACATCCGCTTCACTACCCAGGAATCCGGGCAGCGCTCCAAAGTTTTCGAATCGGACGTCGACTTCGAATTGACGTTCTGTAACCTCTGAGCCGGCTCATTGCCGTAATCGAACGTGAACGCGCGCGTCGTCAATTGTCCGCAATGCGGCAAGCCGGTCGAGTGGGCCCCTGCCAACCGCTTTCGTCCTTTTTGCTCGGAGCGCTGCCGCGTGATCGATCTTGGCGCGTGGGCGACCGAAGACTATCGCATACCGGTGCAGGACAACAAGGACGACATCGAGTCCGCACCGGGGCCGGGCGAAGCGCCGCAGTAGTTCAGCAGTATTTCGCGCCCGACCACGCGCCGCGCAGCATGCCGACCCCATGCGCGCCGCTGCGCCACGCCTCTTCAAGATCGTCCACGTCGAGGCCGCCGAGCGCATACACCGGCAACGGATAGTCGCGTATCAGGCTCGTGAATTCCGGCCATCCCAGCGTCTTCGCATGCGCGTGGCTGGGCGTCGCGGCGACGGGGCCGAGCACCACGAAATCCACGCCAAGTTCGCGCGCGCGCGCCAGTTCGGTGGCGTCGTGACACGACGCGCCGCACCACTCGCCAGCGGGCCTTTGTGTTGCCGCCATCAGCTGCGACGCCGTCAGGTGCACGCCATCGGCGCCGGCTTGTGCAGCGATTTCCGCGGCGCCATTGACGACAACGCGCGCGCCGTACGGATGGGCAACCGCTACGACCTCGGCCACAAACGCGGATAACTCGGCGCCGGTGAGCTGTTTTTCCCGCACCTGTATCAGTTTCAGCCCCTGGCGCAGCGCCTGCGCCAGCCGCGCCATGAAAGCGTCGCGGCCGATTTCACCGGCGCAGGTAATCCCGTAAACACCCGGCAATTCGAGTCCGCGCAAGATCGGCCCATTGGCCGGCAGCACCGGCGCGACCGTGAGGCTGCGCGTCGATTGCCAGGACAATTGCTGCTGCTCGCGGCCATGCGCTTCGCCTGACCAGCCGAGCACCCTGAAAAACCGCAGACGCACGTCGGCATGCGAGTAGTCGAAGTCGCGCGTGAGCCACGGATAGGCAACTGTCACGTCGATGCCGAGCTCTTCGTGGAGTTCGCGCTCGAGCGCGGTGGCGGCGTCCTCGCCTGGCTCGACCTTGCCGCCGGGAAACTCCCAGTAACCGGCATACGCCTTGCCCGGCGGGCGTTGTGCCAGCAAAAATTCTCCACCCGGGTTGAAGATGACCGCAGCAACGACTTCGATGCGCGCGCGCGGGGACGCCGTTGCGGCGGCTTCCGCCATTGACGACTAAGGTTTGCCGCGCGCGATGCGTGCGCGGCCGGCCCAATCGCGCGCGAACTGCCAGGCCACGCGTCCGCTGCGCGAACCACGCTGCAGCGCCCATTGCAGTGCCGCGTGCCGCACCGCCTCGGTGCCCGCGCCCCCGATCTTGAAATGCGCGAGCCATTGCGTGACGATTTCCAGATACTCGTCCTGGTCGAACGGATAGAACGACACCCACACGCCGAAGCGCTCCGACAACGAGATTTTTTCCTCGACGGTCTCGCCCGGATGGATTTCGTCGTCGACGCGCTTCGCCTCGAGGTTTTCCGACATGAATTCCGGCATCAGGTGGCGCCGGTTCGAGGTCGCGTAAATCAGGCAGTTTTCGGAAGCGGCCGCGACCGAACCGTCGAGCACGACTTTCAGCGCCTTATACCCCGGCTCGTCGGCTTCGAACGACAAATCGTCGCAGTACAGCACGAAGCGCTCGGGGCGCTGCGCGATCAATTCGACGATTTCGGGCAGGTCGGTCAGGTCCTGCTTCTCCACCTCGATAACGCGCAGCCCGCGCGGCGCGTACTTGTTGAGCAGTGCCTTGATCAATGAGGATTTGCCGGTGCCGCGCGCGCCGGTCAAGAGGACGTTGTTCGCAGGCAGGCCTTCGACGAACTGGCGGGTATTCTGCTCGACCAGCTTTTTCTGGCGGTCGATGCCGCACAGGTCGCCCAACGCGATGCGATGCACGTGCCTTATCGTTTCGATGGCGCCGTGGCCGTTGCGCTTGCGCCAGCGAAACGCCGTCGCCTTCCAGTCGGTCTGCGCAGGCGCTGCCGGCAGCAGTTGTTCCACGCGCGCGAGCAGCGCATCGGCGCGTTTAATCAGCTTGTCGAAATCACTCATCAGAAATCAAAGTCCTTAACCGCAAAGGACGCGAAGGGAACCCAAAGCATTATTGCAATTATCAATGAAACTTGATGAACGCAGAATCCAAAAAACGCCTTCGTTTTTGATCCGGACCCATTCGCACCGATCCATTGGATCGAATTTTCTGCTTTTCCTTTGCGTCCTTCGCGTCCTTTGCGGTTCAAGGTTTAGCTCCGGTAATCCGCGTTGATGCTGACGTAATCGTGCGACAGGTCGCAGGTCCACAGCGTTGCTGCAGCGGCACCCCGATTGAGCGCGATACGCACAGTGATTTCGCTCTGTTTCATCACGCGCTGGCCGTCCGCTTCCTGGTAATCGGGATTGCGCCCGCCCTGCCGCGCGACCAGCACATCATCCAGGTAGAGATCGATTTTTTCGACATCGAGATCGGCCACTTCCGCGTAGCCGATTGCCGCCAGAATCCGGCCAAGATTGGGGTCGGAGGCGAAAAACGCAGTCTTGACGAGCGGCGAATGCGCCACCGCGAAACCGATTTTTCGGCACTCATCGTCGTTGCGCCCGCCTTCGACGCGCACCGTGATGAACTTGGTGGCGCCTTCGCCGTCACGGATTATCGCCTGCGCGAGCTGGGCCGCGACCGCGGTGACCGCATCGCGGAATGCCAGGAACTCCGCGCTGCGCGCATCGGTGATTTCATCCATCGCCGCTTTGCCGCTCGCGATCAGCATGAAAGAGTCGTTGGTCGAAGTGTCGCCATCGACGGTAATACAGTTGAACGTCTGCTTCGCGGCGTGCGCGACGGCGGCTTTCACGAGCGGCAGGCTGACGCGCGCGTCGGTCGCAACGAAGCCGAGCATGGTCGCCATGTTGGGATGTATCATGCCCGCGCCCTTGGCGATGCCGGTGATCGTCACCGCCGTCTTGCCGATCTGCACTCGCCGGGAAGCGGCTTTCGGCAACGTGTCGGTCGTCATGATGGCCTGCGCCGCACCAAACCAGTTGTCCTCGCGCAGATTTTCGATGCATCCTGGCAAACCCACGGCGATGCGCCCGACCGGCAACGGCTCCATGATGACGCCAGTTGAAAACGGCAATACCTGGCCCGGGTTGCAGCCCAGCAATTTCGCCAGGTCGGCGCAGGTCTGGCGCGCGTGCGCAAGACCTTCCTTGCCGGTGCCGGCGTTGGCATTGCCGGTATTGATGACCAGTGCGCATACTGCCGCGGCCGGGTCGAGCATCGACAAGTGCTGGCGCGTCACTACCACCGGCGCCGCGCAAAAACGGTTTTGCGTGAATACGCCCGCCACCTTCGCGCCATCGTCGAGCTTGATGACCAGGAGGTCCTTGCGGTCCGGCTTGCGTATGTTTGCTGCCGTGATGCCAAGGGCAACGCCAGCGACGGGCAGCAGGGATTTGGGATCGGGGGCGGCTAGATTGACGGGCATGGCGAGATTATAATCCGTGAGGCGTGAGGGGTAAGGCGTGATGGGTCAACAACAGTCGCCCCGGCGGCCTTCTCGGCTCTATGTTCTTGCCTCGCGCCTATCGCTTTCCTTGGCGGCCTTGGCGTACCCCTCAAGGGGGTATTGAAAGGAATCTTGGCGGTTCAAACCTAGGTCAATTTCCCGTGGCAGTGCTTGTACTTCTTGCCCGAACCGCAAGTACAGGGATCGTTGCGGCCGGTTTTCTGCGCCCCGCGCACGAAAGTCTGCGCGTCGGACGCCGGCGCTTCGGCGTTCGCTTCCTCAAGCGCCTGCTCGTAATCGGCATGATGGTATTGCACGTTCTTCGGCGCCTCGGGCTCCTCGACCTTCTGCAGTTCGGCCTCGCTCTTCACCTGCACCGTCAACAGCAGCTTCGTGACCTCGGTATTGATCATGTCGAGCATCAGCGAAAACAGCTCGAAAGCCTCGCGCTTGTATTCCTGCGTCGGCGTTTTCTGCGCGTAGCTCCTGAGATGTATGCCCTGGCGCAGGTGATCGAGCGCCGCCAGGTGCTCGCGCCAGTGCGAATCAACACTCTGCAGCATGATCGCGCGCTCGAACTGGCGCATCGCCTGCGGCTCGACACCCGCGGTTTTTTCTTCGTATTTACGGTTCCCGAATTCGATTACGCGCGCACGCACCTGGTCTTCATCCAGATCGGGCTCGTCTGCCAGCCATTGTCTGATCGGCAGTTCGAGCTGCACTTCGGCAGCCAGCGTTTTCTCCAGCCCTTCGACGTCCCACTGCTCCTCGAGGCTTTCCGCCGGGATGTGCTGGGTGATGAAGCCGCCGATGACTTCGGCGCGGATGGCCGTGATGCGCTCCGAGATGTCGGTCGATTCAAGCAGCTGGTTGCGCGATTCGTAAATCGCTTTGCGCTGGTCGTTGGAGACATCGTCGTATTCAAGCAAATGCTTGCGCATGTCGAAATTGCGCGCTTCGACTTTTCTTTGCGCATTTTCGATCGCGCGCGTGACCCACGGGTGCTCGATCGCTTCGCCGTCCGGCATCTTCAGGCGCTGCATGATGGCGGCCACGCGGTCCGACGCGAAGATGCGCAGCAGAGGGTCTTCGAGCGAGAGATAGAAGCGGCTTGAGCCCGGGTCGCCCTGGCGTCCCGAGCGTCCGCGCAACTGGTTGTCGACGCGCCGCGATTCGTGGCGCTCGGTCGCGATGATATGCAGCCCGCCGGCGGCAACCACCTGGTTGTGCAAAACCTGCCACGCCTGGCGCACTTCCTCGACCCGGTGCTGCCTGGTCGATGCGTCCAGGCTCGTGTCCGCTTCGATCTGGCTGATCTCCGGCTCCGGATTGCCGCCAAGCACGATGTCGGTGCCGCGACCCGCCATATTGGTCGCAATGGTGATCGCTTTCGAACGCCCCGCCTGCACCACGATTTCGGCCTCGCGCGCGTGCTGCTTGGCGTTCAATACATTGTGCGGCAGCTTTTCCTTGTCGAGCAGTTTCGACAGCAATTCCGAGTTCTCGATCGAGGTGGTGCCGACGAGCACCGGCTGGCCGCGTTCGTAGCAGCCCTTGATGTCCTTGATGACCGCCTCGTATTTCTCGCGCAGGGACTGGTAGACCTGGTCCATACGATCGTCGCGCACCATCGGCTTGTGGGTCGGAATGACGACGGTTTCGAGGGCGTAAATGTGCTGGAATTCGTAGGCCTCGGTATCGGCGGTGCCGGTCATACCCGCGAGTTTCGAATACATGCGGAAATAATTCTGGAATGTAATCGACGCGAGCGTCTGGTTCTCGCGCTGGATCGCCACACCTTCCTTGGCTTCGACCGCCTGGTGCAGTCCATCCGACCAGCGCCGCCCCGACATCAGGCGCCCGGTGAATTCGTCGACGATGATGATTTCGTCTTCCTGCACGACGTACTGCTGGTCGCGATGGTACAGCGAGTGCGCGCGCAACGCTGCGTACAGGTGATGCATCAGGTTGATGTTGCTCGGGTCGTAGAGGCTGCCGCCGTGCGGCAGCATTCCTGCTTCCGCGAGCAGCGCTTCCGCGCGCTCGTGGCCGGCCTCCGACAACAGCACCTGGTGCTGTTTTTCGTCGACCGTATAGTCGCCGGGGCTGCTTTCATCGGCCTGGCGCTTTAAGCGCGGCGCGATCTCGTTCATGCGGTAATACAGTTCGGTGGTGTCTTCCGCCTGGCCCGAAATGATGAGCGGCGTGCGCGCCTCGTCGATCAGGATCGAATCCACCTCGTCGACAATCGCGTAATTCAGTTTGCGCTGGTAACGGTCGCCCGGCGCTGTTGCCATGTTGTCGCGCAGGTAATCGAAACCGAATTCGTTGTTGGTGCCGTAAGTAATATCGGCGGCGTACGCGCCTTGCTTGTCGGCATGGTCCATCTGCGACAGGATCACGCCGACGGTGAGGCCGAGAAAGCCGTAAATGCGCCCCATCCACTCGGAGTCGCGCTTGGCGAGGTAGTCGTTGACGGTCACCACGTGCACGCCCTTGCCCGACAGCGCGTTCAGATACGCGGGCAGCGTCGCCACCAGGGTTTTGCCCTCGCCGGTGCGCATCTCGCCGATCTTGCCATGATGCAAGACGATGCCGCCGATCAGTTGCACGTCAAAGTGGCGCATGTTCAGCACGCGCTTGCCGGCTTCGCGCACCACGGCGAACGCTTCGGGCAGTAGTGCGTCAAGCGACTCTCCGCCGGCGTGGCGCTGCTTGAATTCGGCAGTCTTGGCCGTCAGCGCGTCGTCGCTGAGTTTTGCGATTCCCGGCTCGAGCGCATTGGTTGCGCGCACCGCATGCATGTATTGACGCAACAGGCGGTCGTTGCGGCTACCGAATATTTTTTTAAGCAGGCCTGTGATCATGTCTACCGACACCCGAGAATCCACGACGCCAACGGGCCCGAGCCCGCCTGCGCCTCCTCCTCTTTTGAGGACGATTTGATTAAATACAACCCTTGCTCAGGGCTCTATTAAATAAAAAGGGGCGGGGAAACACCCCACCCCTTTATGACTGAAACCTTAAGCGCGCTAACTGGGCAAGCGGAGAAAGCGCACCGGATTGAGCGGCGTTCCGTTCTGACGGACTTCGAAGTGCAGATGCGGCCCGGTGGCGCGCCCGGTGCTGCCGACCTGACCGATGGTTCCACCGCTGAGCACAACGTCGCCAATCTTGACCAGACGCTTCGACAAATGCGCGTAACGCGTGATCAAACTATTACCGTGATCAATCTCGACCATATTACCATATTGAGGGTGGAAATCCGAGTAGGCAACCATGCCGCCGGCCGCCGCGCGTGCCGGCGTGCCGACCTCCGCCATGAAATCCATGCCTTCGTGATACGCCCGCACGCCGTTGAACGGATCGATGCGCCATCCGAAGTTGGACGAATACCAGCCGCCTTCGATTGGCAGCACCGACGGCAGCAATTTTTTCTTCGCGCTGTCGACTATCATCAGCGAATCGAGTATGCCGAGCTTCTCGGTGCGGTCGTCCATCTGCTTGGTCAGCAACTCGACCTGGCGGTTCATGTCGCCGAGCGATAAATCGTATGTGGGCATGGTCGATACTGCACCGCCGCGGCCCGGCGGCTGGTCGAACATGAATTCCTGGGGTTTGAAACCGGCGGTCTTGGCGAGGCGCTCGCCGAGGGTGTCGAGGCGCAGCAACTGCGCCTGCATTTGCCCCAGCTTGGACGCCAGGGCGTTGAGATTTTCGCGCAAATAGCTTTGCGTCTTTTCGTTCTGTTCGTGCTGGGCGCTTAAAATCAGGTTGTTGAGCAGCGTGCTGTTGAGGCTGGGAGCGCAACGCAGGACCGCATACTGCAGCGCAAACGCGAGGACCAGCAGCCCAAGCAGCCCGGCCGCGCCGCCCAGTACCATATGCGGCAACGACAGCGTGATGGTCCGCGCCCTCGCGAGTTTTCCGGAAACTAGAATTATATTCATCTTTGCCCCACAATCTCCGCCATGTCCGCCCGCAAGATCGATTTCTATCTCAACTCGTCGGACCGCTTGCGTTCGTTGACCCGCGACGCCCGGCAACTCGCCGAACTGCAACAGGTCCTTAAGAACACCGCGCCCTCTGCCCTGACACAAGCCTGCTGCGTCAAGCAGTTACGCGATGGAACTCTCACCCTTTTGGCTGAAAATGCCGCGATTGCCGCCAAACTGAAGCAGCTCGCCGCTAGATTGTTAGCTACTTACCAAAAACAGCGCTGGCAGATTACTTCAATCCGTATTGAAGTGCAAGTCAGGGAAGCCCCGCCGGCGCCCACCGCAAGATCCGGAATCCGAGCCTTAAGCATTGAAACAATTGAGAATTTAGAAAACCTCAGCGAACAGCTTGAAGACTCCCCGCTGAAAGCGGCACTGGCCCGGATGGCGGTGCGGCAGCGCAGCGAGCGCTAACTTGCGGCGGCGCGTCAGATCACCAGGATCAGCCGTTCGAACAAGAGGCAGGCCAACACTATGATGGCCATCAACATGCCGTACTTGAGGAGCTGCCACGCGAAAGTCACGTAGCGGCGGTTTTTGGTCAGCAAGTAGACCACCAGCGACGCGCCGACGGTGATGAGCACCAGAAAGCCGACGATACGCAGAACGAACATGCGGCTAGGCCTAGGGGCGGAACGCCGGCGTACGGGTTAAAAACAAAAGACTAGGCCAGCGCGGGCTGGCTGGAGGCGACAAAGGCCGGCACGTCTTCGGCGCGGTCGAAACTCACGTATTCCCACGCGTCCTGCTGCTCCAGCAGACGCCGCAACAGCAGGTTGTTGAGGGCGTGCCCGGATTTGTGCGCGATAAAAGCGCCTATCACCGGATGGCCCAGCAAATAGAGATCGCCGATCGCGTCGAGCACCTTGTGCTTGACGAACTCGTCGTCGTAACGCAAACCGTCGTTGTTCAGCACGCGATATTCGTCGAGCACGATGGCATTGTCGAGCGAGCCGCCAAGCGCCAGACCCTGCCCGCGCATCCATTCGACTTCATGCATGAAACCGAAAGTGCGCGCGCGGCTGACTTCCCGGATGTACGAGGTGGTCATGAAATCGACGCATACGGATTTTGCCGAGTTCTCGAACACCGGATGGTCGAAGTCGATGCTGAATTCGATCTTGAAGCCGTTGTGCGGTTCGAAGCGCGCGAGCTTGTCGCCCTCCCTGACTTCGACGGCTTTCAGGATGCGGATGAATTTTTTGGCGACCGCCTGCTCTTCGACGCCCGCCGACTGCAGCAGGAACACGAAGGGGCCGGCACTGCCATCCATGATGGGGACTTCGGCTGCCGACACGTCGACGTACACGTTGTCTATGCCCAGACCCGCCAGCGCCGACATCAGGTGCTCCACCGTCGACACCCGCACGCCGTCGCGTTCGAGGCAGGACGAGAGCCGCGTGTCGCCAACCCGATAGGGATCGGCCTTGATATCAACCGGCTCCGCCAGATCGACGCGGCGGAATACCACGCCGGTGTTTGGTGCCGCCGGGCGCAAGGTCAGGTAGACCTTCTCGCCGGTGTGCAACCCAACGCCGGTGGCGCGGATGATGTTTTTAAGCGTGCGCTGCTTGATCACGAATTAACTCTTTGATTATTATAGTTACTTAAAATGTAATTTTATCACGTTAGCTCCTGACCCGGCAAAACTGGATATGCGCCCGCGCTGCACTGCGAAGTCACTGGCCCAATAGTGTGTGCTAACAACCCTTTGCCGTGATGCCCTTACCGCCGAGTCATCAAATAACGAAGTCAGCCTCCATATGTAAACAAGATGCGCCTCAAGGGGCGTCGATTCGACCGCTTTTACACTCGCTTACATCCCTTTCAGTCCGCCTGCTTGCGCAGGAACGCCGGGATATCGAGCATTTCCACGCCTGACTGCCGCATCGCTTCGACCGTCTGGTTGCGATTGCGCCGGATGACCGCCGGCTGGTCCAGCACTTCGTAGTTCACCGCGCCCGGTGCCATTGCGCCGTCCGTGCCGGTCGCCTGCACCACCTGCAGCGGCTTGGGTTGCATACGTGAGTGTGCCTTGCCGAGCCCGGTCGCGACTATCGTCACCCGCAGCTCATCGCCCAGCGCATCGTCATAGACGGTGCCCGCGATCACGGTCGCCGATTCCGCGGCGAAGGCTTTGATGACGTCCATCACGTCGTACATTTCCTGCAACTGGAACAGCGCTTTGCTTGCCGAGATATTGACCAGCACGCCGCGCGCGTCGGCAATATCAATGTCTTCCAGCAGCGGGCACGCAACGGCCTGCTCCGCCGCCATGCGCGCGCGGTCGGTGCCGGCGGCTTTCGCCGAACCCATCATCGCCATGCCGGTTTCGGACATGACGGTTTTGACGTCCGCAAAATCGACGTTGATCATACCGGGGCAGCTGATGATTTCCGCGATGCCCGCGACCGCGCCATGCAGCACGTCGTTGGCCGCGCGAAACGCCTCGTCGAGCGTCACCTGGTTGCCGAGCACCTGCATCAGCTTGTCGTTCGGAATCACGATCAGCGAATTAACTTGCTGCGACAGCGCATCCAGCCCTTCCTGCGCGATTCTCTGCCGCTTGCCCTCGAACGCGAAAGGCTTGGTGACCACGGCGACCGTCAGGATGCCAAGCTCGCGCGCGATTTCCGCCACCACCGGCGCCGCTCCCGTGCCGGTGCCGCCGCCCATGCCCGCTGTCAGGAACAACATGTCCGCGCCGCTGATGAGATCGATGATGCGTTCGCGGTCTTCCAGCGCCGCGTTGCGCCCGACCTCCGGGTTCGCGCCGGCGCCCAGGCCCTTGGTGATTTCCGGGCCCAGTTGCAGTTGCGTACGCGCCTGCGAGCGTTTCAACGCCTGCATATCGGTATTGGCGCAAATGAACTCCACGCCTTTAACGCCATTGGCGATCATGTGATCGACCGCGTTGCCCCCGCAGCCGCCCACGCCTATCACCTTGATTACTGCTTCCCGCGACGGTTCTTCCATGATTTCAAACATAGTTGCCTCCTGTGACTAAAGTAAAAACAAAAACTGCGAAATGCTGCGTACTCCAATTCCAAATCCCTGCGCCAGCTGTTGCTTCCTGTGCACGCCGTTACGCATACCCGCCTTTCAAAAATTTCCCTTGAACCAGCTCTTCATGCGATCGATCAGTCCCGCCAGCGAACCCAGTTGCGCATGCGCGAGGTCGTGCTGCCGCTCCTGCTGCAAGCCGAGCATCAGCAGGCCCACCGCGGTCGCGTAGCGCGGATTGCGCACCACTTCCGACAGCCCGCCGTGGTACTGCGGCTGGCCGATGCGCACCGGCATGTGAAAGATTTCTTCACCGAGCTCGACCATGCCCTGCATCGAACTCGAACCGCCGGTCAGCACGATCCCCGACGACAGCAATTCTTCGTAACCCGAGCGGCGCAAGTCCGCCTGCACCAGTGAATAAAGCTCCTCGATGCGCGGCTCGATCACTTCGGCGAGCGTCTGGCGCGACAACTGGCGCGCACTGCGCTCGCCTATGCCCGGTACTTCCACCATGTGCTGCGGGTCGGCGAGTTGCTTCAAGGCGCAACCGTAGCGGCGTTTGATGTCCTCCGCGTCCTTGGTCGGCGTGCGCAGCGCCATCGCGATGTCGTTGGTAATCTGGTCGCCGGCGATCGGAATCACGCCAGTGTGGCGGATCGCGCCCTGCGTGAAGATCGCGATGTCGGTGGTGCCGCCGCCGATATCGACCAGGCACACGCCGAGGTCTTTCTCGTCTTCCGACAGCACCGCCGTGGCCGATGCGAGCGGCTGCAGGATCAGGTCATTCACTTCGAGCCCGCAGCGACGTACGCACTTGATTATGTTCTGCGCCGCCGAAACCGCGCCGGTGACGATGTGCACATTGACTTCCAGGCGCACGCCGCTCATGCCGAGCGGTTCGCGCACGTCGCCCTGGCCGTCGACGATGAACTCCTGGTTCAGTATGTGCAGCACCTGCTGGTCGGTCGGGATCGGAATCGCCTTAGCGGTCTCGATCACGCGCTCAACGTCCTGCTGCGTCACTTCGCGGTCCTTGATCGCCACCATGCCGCGCGAATTGATGCTCTTGATATGGCTGCCCGCGATGCCGGTGTAAACCTCGCTGATCTTGCAGTCCGCCATCAATTCGGCCTCTTCGAGGGCGCGCTGGATCGCGTTGACCGTCGCTTCGATGTTGACGACCACGCCCTTGCGCAGGCCTTTCGACGGATGCCCACCCATGCCGATGATTTCGATGCCGCCGTCCGGTTTGACTTCGGCGACGATCGCCGCGA
This sequence comes from Betaproteobacteria bacterium, assembly GCA_947474275.1. Lineage (GTDB taxonomy): Bacteria > Pseudomonadota > Gammaproteobacteria > Burkholderiales > SG8-41 > PALSA-1004. The sequence goes on along the minus strand of CANJHY010000002.1, from coordinate 48,728 downwards.
TCTTCGACGTGCCGATATCGAGACCGACGATCAGGTGCTTGGTTTCTTTGGCCTTGCTCATCAATTCCTCTTTACTGTCAGCCGGCCGCGCGCGCGGGTTTGCGCGTGGTTTTGTCAATTCGCGGTTTGTCTGCCTGCTCGTGCGCGAGTTCGGGTATGCCCACGGCAAAACCGTTGGGGTAACGTAGATCGACGTAAGTCAGGCGGCGCTGCAGGCGGCCGACCGTGCGCGGGTAAACCGCGATAAAGCGGTCGAGCCGCGCTTCGATACTTTCGCGCCCCAGTTGAAGCGTGATGCCGCTGGCCAGCCGCACCTGCCACGCGCGGCGCGCCGACACCTGGACCTGCACGGGCGTCAGTCCGATGGCACCCAGGCTGCGCTGGAAGTACCCGTATTGGATGGCGATTTCCTTGGCGCTGCCGGGCGGGCCGACAAACGACGGCAGGCTGCCGTCATAAGCTGCAGCAAACAGATCGCCATAGGTATCGACCAGCGCGGCACTGCCCCAGCGTCCGAGCGGCACGTGCTCTTCCAGCGCGACCTCGATGCGGTCCGGCCACTGGCGCCGCACGTTGACGCTGCGCGCCCACGGCAACTTTTCGAATCCGGCGCGCGCACGCTCCAGATCGACCGTGAAGAAATTGCCCTGCAGTTCACGCGCAACTATTACCTCGATCTGCTCGGACGTCACGTGCCTCAACTCGTTCATGATGCGCACTTCACGCAGCGGAAATCCCGGCAGCCGCATCGCGTAGTGCACCGTCGCATACGCGACCAGCAGAAACGCTGCAGCGAAGAACGCGTTCGCCACGCCATTCAGAATGTCGGGCTTATCCCACATGGGCCAACTCCAGAATTTTTACTACCAGATCATCGAACTCAATGCCGGCAACGCGCGCCGCCATCGGCACCAGCGAATGTCCGGTCATGCCCGGCGTGGTATTCATCTCCAGCAGAAATGCCTTGCCGTCGTCACGCAGCATGAGATCGGCGCGTCCCCACCCGGCGCAACCAAGCGCGGCGGCAGCGCGCATGACGGTCGCCTGCAGCACCTGCTCCTGCGCCGCGGGCAGACCGCTCGGACAGTGGTACTGCGTGTCGTCGCTGAAATATTTGTGCTGGTAGTCGTAGTTGCCCTGCGGCGCCTCGATGCGGATCAGCGGCAGGGCACGGTCGTCGATGAACGCGGCAGTAAGCTCGCGGCCGCCGATAAATTCTTCGGCGATCACCAGCGTGTCGCACTTTGCCGCGAGTTCATACGCAGCTTCGATCTTTTCGACCGATGCCACCTTGGTAAGCCCGATGCTTGACCCTTCATGCGCGGGCTTCACTACCAGCGGCAGCCCGAGATCTTTAGCGACCTTCGCCCAATCACTCTGTGCCGTCAGCACTGCGTAGCGCGGCGTCGGGATGTCGCTGGCGAGCCAGATCAGCTTGGTGCGCAATTTATCGAGGCACAGCGCGGACGCCATCACGCCACTGCCGGTATACGGAACTTCCATCAACTCGAGCGCGCCCTGCACCGTGCCGTCTTCGCCATAACGGCCATGCAACGCGAGAAACACGCGCGCGTAGCCGTCGCTTTTCAATTCGAACAACGAGCGCTCGGACGGGTCGAAAGCGTGCGCATCCACGCCTTTGCGGCGCAGCCCTGCCAGCACCGCGTTGCCCGAGAGCAGGGAAATCTCCCTTTCCGCCGAGCGGCCGCCCATGAGGACCGCGACCTTCCCAAAATCGAGAGGCGAGAGGCGCAAGGCGAGAGGCGTATTCATACTGTTCTCCAGCCAGACGGGATATGGACGGAGGATTTCACGCCTCTCCCCTCTCGGCTTTCGCCTCTCCAATAATGCGTACTTCGCGTTCGAGATCGATGCCGAACTTCTCCAGCACTGCGCTGTGCGCGGTCTCGATCAGCGTCTCGATGTCGGCGGCGCGCGCATGACCAGTATTGACGATGAAATTGGCGTGTTTCTCCGAGATCATGGCGCCGCCCAGCGCGCGGCCCTTGAGCCCGCAGGCTTCGATCAGGCGCGCCGCATGGTCGTTCGGCGGGTTGCGAAACACCGAACCGGCATTCGGTATATTGAGCGGCTGGGCGGCGATGCGGCGCTCGAGCAATTGCTTGATGGTGGCGCGCGACTTCACGCCGTCGCCGGGCGGCAGCTTGAAGCGCGCCGCCGCGAACCATTCCTCCCCGCCGTCGCGCAGCTTCACGCTGCGGTAGCCGATTTCGTAGTTGGCCGGCGTGCGCTGGTGCAGCTGGCCGGTGCGGTCCAGCGTGGTGACGCTTTCGACGATGCCCCAGGCCTCGCCGCCGTAGCAACCGGCGTTCATCGTCAGCGCGCCGCCGACCGTGCCGGGTATGCCGGCCATGAATTCCGCGCCGACCAATTCGTGCATCGCCGCGAACCGCGCCAGCTTCGGGTTCGGTACGCCGGCCTCGGCGTAGATCGCATTGCCTTCGGAGCGGATTTCCTTCAATGCGCCATGCGTAAAAATGACAGTGCCGCGCAGGCCGCCATCGCGCACCAGCAGATTGCTGCCGAGCCCGACCACGTAAACCGGCTCGTGGCGCGGCAACGATGCGAGAAAGAGGCGCATATCTTCGAGATCGACCGGCATGTAGGCACGCTCTGCGCTGCCGCCCGCGCGCCAGCTCGTGTGGCGTGCCATCGGCTCGTTGCGCCGCGCTTCGCCCCACAACAGATTTTTCTGGTCCGCCATGTTCATCGCGTTCGCATCACCGTTGCCCGCCGCTCAGCATCGCGGGTACCGCACCGATCGAACCCGCACCCATGACCAGCACGACGTCGCCGTCGCGTACCGCATTGCTCACTGCGTCCGGAAAGTCTGCGACTTTCTCGACGAATACCGGTTCCACCTTGCCCTGCACGCGCACTGCGCGCACCAGCGCACGGCCATCGGCAGCGACTATCGGCGTTTCGCCTGCCGCATAAACTTCGGTGAGCAGAAGTGCGTCGACGGTGGAAAGCACCCGCACGAAATCCTCGAAGCAATCGCGTGTGCGCGTGTAACGGTGCGGCTGGAACGCGAGCACGATGCGGCGGCCCGGAAACGCGCCGCGCGCCGCGGCGAGCGTTGCCGCCATTTCCGCCGGGTGATGGCCGTAATCGTCGATCAGCGTGTAGTGGCCGCCCGCTTTGTTGTCGGGATCGAGTAGCACTTCGCCATAACGCTGGAAGCGGCGGCCCACGCCTTTGAAATCCGCCAGCGCCTTGACGATGGCAGCATCCGGCGCGCCGACTTCCATGCCGACCGCTATCGCCGCCAGCGCGTTCAGCACGTTGTGCGCGCCGGCAAGGTTGAGCACTACTTCGAGATCGGGCAGCTTATTGCCGCGCGCGTCGCTGCGCGTTACGCGAAAGCGCATGCGCCCCGCATCGGGCTTGAGATCGACGGCGCGTATTTGCGCGGCTTCAGACAGACCGTAGGTCGTGATCGGTTTCGTTACGGCCGGCATGATTTCGCGCACATTAGGGTCATCGACACACAACACCGCGGTGCCGTAGAACGGCAGGCGCTGCACGAAGTCGAGGAAAGCCTGGCGCAGGCGGCCGAAGTAATGGCCGTAGGTCTCCATGTGGTCGGCGTCTATATTGGTGACCACCGAGAGCACCGGCGCGAGATACAGAAACGAAGCGTCCGATTCGTCGGCCTCGACGACGATGAATTCGCCGCTGCCGAGCTTGGCGTGAGAGCCCGCCGCCTCCAGCCGCCCGCCGATCACAAACGTCGGGTCCATGCCGGCTTCGGCCAGAATGCTCGCCACCAGGCTGGTCGTCGTCGTTTTGCCGTGCGTGCCGGCGACCGCGATGCCCTGCTTCAGCCGCATCAGCTCGGCCAGCATCATCGCGCGCGGCACCACCGGAATCTTGTGCGCGCGCGCCGCCACGACTTCCGGATTGTCGTCTTTAACCGCGCTCGAGATCACGACCGCATCGGCCGCCGAGATGTTTTCTGCGGCGTGCCCTTTCACGACTTTGGCGCCGAGCGATTTCAGTCGCTGCGTCACGCTGCTGTCATTCAGGTCCGAACCGCTCACGTCGAAACCGAGATTGAGCAGCACTTCGGCGATGCCGCTCATCCCCGAACCGCCTATACCAACGAAATGCACGCGTTTGACTTTGTATCTCATCGCGCACCACCGGCACGGATGGGCACGGTAAAACCGGCGGCCGACGCCACTCGCGGCCGGTCGCATCCCGTCGCCCCAAAGGCGACGGGCCCCTGCTTCCTGCTCGTGTCGGTCCCGCCTATACCCACAAAGTGCACGCGTTTGACTTTGTATCTCATGCGACCAACCTCATACATTCCGAAGCTACGGCTTGGGTTGCGTCCGGCTTACCTAAGTTACGTGCTTTCTGCGCCATCGCAAGCAAGGCTTCGCGCGTAAAACCACTGAGCAACGATGCAAGCTTTTGCGCGGTGAACTCGCCCTGCGGCACCAGCACCGCGGCGCCGGGCTCGCTGAGGAAACGCGCGTTGTGCGTCTGATGATCGTCAACGGCGTGCGGGAACGGCACCAGCACGCTGGCGATACCGGCGGCGGCGAGTTCAGCAATGGTCAAGGCGCCGGCGCGGCAGATGATGAGATCGGCGTTCGCATACTGCGCCGCCATGTCGGCAATAAACGGTACCAACGTCGCCGTGACACCGGCGCGCTGATAATTGTCCTGGATCTGCGCGATATGACGCTCACCCGACTGATGCGTGACCAGCGGACGCTCGGCCGCCGGCAACAGGGCCAGCGCCTGCGGCACGGTTTCGTTCAGCGCCTGCGCGCCCAGGCTGCCGCCAATGACGGTGAGCCGCAGTACGCCGCTGCGTGCGCGATAACGCGCCTCGGGCGCGGCAATGCCGGTGATTTCATTGCGCACCGGATTCCCCGTCCAGATGACCGCCGTCGACGCGCCGAACGGCGCCGGAAATCCAGCCAGCACGCGATCCGCAACTTTCGCGAGCACTTTATTGGCGAGGCCGGCTATAGAATTCTGTTCATGGATCACCAGCGGACGATTCAGCAGCGACGCCATCATGCCGCCCGGAAACGACACATAGCCGCCCATACCGAGCACGACGTCCGGTCGGTGCGTGAAAATGGCGCGTGCGCTTTGCCAGAATGCGATCAGCAAATCGAGCGGCAGCAACGCGAGGCGCAGCAGGCTTTTGCCGCGCACTCCGGTCATGCTGATCCACGCCATCGTATAACCCTTGGGCGCAACGAGTGTTGCTTCCATCCCGGTCTTCGCACCTAGCCAGACGATGTTCCAGCCCTGCGCACGCAGATTTTCGGCTAGCGACAATGCGGGGAATATATGGCCGCCGGTGCCGCCCGCCATAATCATTATGGTTCGAGAGGCGGGAGGCGAGGGGTGTGAGACGGTCATACTTTCACACCTCTCAAGAGCTGCCTGTTCTCCCAGTCCACTCTCAACAGGACGGCGAGCGCGCAGCAATTGGCGGCGATGCCGCTGCCGCCGAACGACAGCAACGGCAGTGTCAGGCCCTTGGTCGGCAACACGCCCATATTGACGCCCATGTTGATGATCGCCTGCACGCCCAGCCACAGGCCTATGCCCTGCGCGACCAGCGCGGGGAAATTGCGCTCAAGTGCCGCAGCCTGGCGGCCGATCGCGAACGCGCGCACGACCATAGTTACGAACAGTGCAATCACCAGTGCGACGCCGGCGAAACCGAGTTCCTCGGCGATCACTGCGAGCAGAAAATCGGTATGCGCTTCGGGCAGATAAAAAAGTTTTTCGACACTGCCGCCGAGCCCGACGCCCAGCCATTCGCCGCGGCCGAACGCGATCAGAGCGTGCGACAGTTGGTAGCCTTTGCCGAACGGGTCGGCCCATGGATCCATGAAGCCCACCACCCGCTGCATGCGGTACGGCGACAGCCAAATGAGCAGCACGAAGCCAATGAGCAGGAGCACGATGAGTCCGGCGAACGGTTTCCAGTTCACGCCGCCCAAAAACAATATGCCCATGGCGATGACTGTGATGACGGCGAACGCGCCGAAATCCGGCTCGCCCAGCAATAGCCCGCCGACCAGAAGCATGACTATGAAAAGCGGCAGAAATCCCTTGGTCAGGCTATGCATGTAATCCGACTTGCGCACCGTGTAGTCGGCCGCGTAAAGCACCGCGAACAGCTTCATCAGTTCGGACGGCTGCAGATTGAAGAGATACAGCGACAGCCAGCGCTGGCTGCCGTTGACTTCGCGCCCTACGCCCGGCACCAAAACAAGCACAAGCAGGCCGGCGCCAAAGAGGAACAGGTAAGGCGCCGCTTTTTGCCACACGCGCGTCGGCAGCTGGAAAGCGACCGTCGCCATGAAAAGACTGAGTGCGAGGAACATGCCGTGCCGCATCAGGTAGTAAGTGGGTTGCTGGCCACTGACACGGCTCGCTTCGGCAATCGCGATCGACGACGAATAGACCATCACGAGGCCCAGTGCCAGCAACGCAGTTGCGCTCCACGCGAGCGCGCGGTCGAACTCCCCGGGCGGCGGACGGCTTTTCACATCGGCATAGAACATCGTGCTCGCCTCAGCCACGGACCACCTCTTTTCTCACCGCATCGGCGAACACTTCACCGCGGTGCCCGTAGTTTTTGAACATGTCGTAGCTCGCGCACGCCGGCGACAGCAGCACGGCGTCGCCGCTGCGGCTAGCTGCGCGCGCCAGCCGCACCGCCGCCACCATGTCGCCGGCGCGTTCGATCGCGACACCGCTGCCGGCGATGGCAATGGCAATCTGTTCGCGGTCGCGGCCGATCAGCACCACGGCACGCGCGCGGCGCTTGACGGGTTCGCGCAGCGGACTGAAATCCTGGCCTTTGCCGTCGCCGCCGGCGATCAGCACCACCGGCTGGGTAAAGCCGTTCAGCGCCGCCACCGTGGAACCCACGTTGGTGCCCTTGGAGTCATCGTAATAATTGACGCCGTCGATGGCGGCGACTTTTTCGACGCGATGCGGCAGTCCCTTGAATTCGCGCCAGCCTTTGACGATGGGTGCATCTGCAACACCAATGGCGTGACACAAAGCACCGGCCGCCAGCGCATTCGCCGCGTTATGCAGTCCAGCAATCGGCAATTCATCGACCGCCATCAACGTGCGGTCGCCGCGCGCGAGCCATATTTTGCCGTCGCGCTGCGCAATGCCCCATGCACGGTCGGAATCCGGCGCATCAAGGCCGAAACTCAACACCTCGCGGCCAGGCAAAGCCATCGCCGCGCTTCGCGTGTCGTCGCGATTCAGCACCTGCGCGCCATCGCCGTGGAACACGCGCGCCTTGGCCGCTGCGTAATCGGCCATGCCGTCGTAGCGGTCGAGATGATCTTCCGACAGGTTCAGCATAGTCGCCGCATCAGCATTGAGGCTCGCCGTGCTCTCGAGCTGGAAACTCGACAACTCGAGCACGAAAGCACTCGGCGCGGCCCTGCCGTTCTCGATCGCGGTGAGCGTATCCAGCACGGGCGTGCCGATATTGCCGGCGACCACGATGTCATGCCCCGCGGCGGCGCAGATATCACCTGCCATTTGCGTGGTCGTGCTCTTGCCATTGGTACCGGTCACCGCGACGATGCGCGGCAGCGGGCGCGCGTGTTGCGGCAACGCCTGCAAAAAGAATTCGATGTCGCCCGCTACCGGCGTATTGCGCCGGATCGCCGCCGCCACTGCCGGCGTGCGGCGATCGATGCCGGGACTGATCGCGATCAATTCGGCTGCGCGCAGGCTCGCCTCGCGAAAATCCCCGTGCTCGAACGCGACATCGGGCAGCTCGCGCGCCAGCGTCGCCGCGTGCGGCGGTGCGGCGCGCGTATCGGCGACCGATACGATGGCGCCGCGCCGCCTGAGCCAGCGCGCCATCGACAGCCCGGTATCGCCCAGTCCGAGTACCAAGACTTTTTTACCCCTCAAATCCATGTGCGTTCATCTGCGTCTGCTTCCTAGCGCAACTTCAAAGTCGACAAGCCAACGAGAACCAACATCATCGTGATGATCCAAAACCTCACGGGTTGATTTTGGCTACGGCCGCGCTGCGCGCTTAACTTGCGCTGCAAGTTAGCCTCCGCCGAAATCAACCCGTAGTCCGCTTCACTCATCTCTTGTCACCGCAGCTTCAATGTTGAGAGTCCTACTAATACAAGTATCATCGTGATGATCCAGAAGCGAACCACGACTTGATTTTCTTTCCAGCCTTTCAATTCGTAATGGTGATGCAGCGGCGCCATGCGGAATATGCGTTTGCCGGTCAGTTTGAAAGACAACACCTGCAGCACCACCGACAATGTCTCGACCACGAACACGCCGCCCATGATGAAAAGCACGATCTCCTGGCGCACGATGACCGCGATGGTGCCGAGCGCCGCACCGAGAGCCAGCGCGCCGACGTCGCCCATAAAAACTTCGGCGGGATAAGCGTTGAACCACAGGAAAGCGAGGCCCGCGCCGGCGAGCGCTCCGCAGAACACCGTGAGTTCGCCGGCACCCGGGATATACGGAAACCCGAGGTACTTGGCGAACACCGCGTTGCCCGCGACATAGGCGAACACGCCGAGCGCGCTCGCCACCATCACGGTCGGCATGATGGCGAGACCGTCGAGGCCGTCGGTCAAATTGACCGCGTTACTGGTGCCGACGATCACGAGATAAGTCAGGGAAATGAAACCGATAACGCCAAGCGGATAGGCGACGTTTTTGAAAAACGGCACGATAAATTCGGTTTGCGCCGGTAAATTGGTGCTGAACGCAATGATGCATGCCACGGTCAGGCCGACCAGCGACTGCCAGAAGAACTTGACGCGCGCCGACAGGCCCTTGGGATTGCGGTGCACAACCTTGCGGTAATCGTCGACCCAGCCGATCACGCCGAAGCCGAAAGTGGCGGCGATCACCACCCACACGAAGCGGTTTTCAAGATCCGCCCACAACAGCGTCGTCACCAGCACCGATACCAAAATCAGCGCGCCGCCCATCGTCGGCGTGCCGGCCTTCGGCAAATGCGACTGCGGACCGTCGTCGCGCACCGACTGGCCGATTTTGTACGACGTCAGGCGGCGGATCATCGTCGGGCCGACCATGAACGTCATCAGCAAAGCGGTCAGGCAGGCCAGCACCGCGCGCAGCGTGATATAGCCGAACACGTTGAACGCGCGGATGTCCTTGGCCAGCCACTGCGCGAGTTCTAAGAGCATCGGAGTACCTCGGCTGCGGGAGAGGCGAGAGGCGAGAGGCGAGAGACGGTATTGAAAAGGCTGTTCATGGCTTTACCACCTCTCTCCTCTCCCCTCGCTCCTCTCGGGGCACCGCGAACGCGGTGACCACCCGCTCCATCTGCATAAAGCGCGAGCCTTTCACCAGCACCGTTACATCCGGCGCCAACACGGTTTCGATTTCAGCCAGCAAGTCTTCGATGCGCGTGAAATGGCGCGCGCCGGCGCCGAACGCCCGCATCGTGTGCGCGGACAATTCACCGAGCGTGAAGAGCTGCCCGACGCCGGCCTCGCGTGCGAATTCGCCGATCTGCGCGTGCATGGCAATCGCGTTGCGCCCGAGTTCGCCCATGTCGCCCAGCACCAGCAGCGTTTTACCGGGCGCCCGCGCGAGCACGCTGATCGCGGCGCGCATCGAATCGGGATTCGCGTTATAGGTATCGTCGATCAGCGTTGCGCCCTGCAGTCCGCGCTTGCGCTGGAGCCTGCCTTTGACGCCGCCGAACCGCGCGAGCCCTGCCGCGACCGTTGCGGCCGGCACTTCGAGCGCAATGGCGGCAGCGCTAGCGGCGAGCGCATTCTTCACGTTGTGCAGACCCGGTGCAGGCACCACCGCAGGCGCCGTGCCAAGCGGCGTGCTGAGCACGATTTCGCTGTCGAGTTCGCGCACCTTGCAGGTTGCCGTCACGGCGGCCTTGGCTTGCAGCGCGAAGCCGATCTGCCGCTTGCCCTGCGCAAGATCGCGCCACAACTGCGCAAAGCGCTCATCGGCATTGATGATGGCGGTACCGCCCGGCTTCAAACCCTCGAAAATCTCGCCCTTGGCGCGCGCGATGGCTTCCTCTGAACCGAGATTCTCGATATGCGCGACTCCAGCGTTGTTGATCAGTGCAACGTCCGGCTCGGCCAGGCGCGTGATGTAACTGATCTCGCCCGCGTGGTTCATCCCCATCTCGATCACGGCGTAGCGGTGCGCGCTGCGCAACTCGAGCAGCGTCAGCGGCACGCCGATGTGGTTGTTGAGATTGCCGCGCGTGGCCAGTACACAGGATTGAGGATCGAGGATTGAGGATTGAGTTTTGTTGCATGCCTCGCGCAAAATCGACGCGAGCATCTCTTTGACCGTGGTCTTGCCGTTGCTACCTGTCACCGCGACCAGCGGTATACTGAACTGGCGGCGCCAGTAGTTGCCGAGCTGGCCAAGCGCGCGCGTGGTGTCGTCGACCACGATCTGCGGCAGATCGATGTCGCTCGCGCGCTCGACCATCGCTGCTACCGCGCCGGCGGCCGCGGCCTGCGCGAGGAACGTGTGCCCATCGTAACGCTCGCCCCGCAACGCGACGAACAGGTCGCCGGGCTTGATCGCGCGGGTGTCGGTGCTCACCGCGTTAAATTTCACATCGCAACCGGTGTACTGCACGCCGAGCGCCTGTGCCGCCTGCGCTACGCTCATCATGTTTGAGATCTCCGCAAGGCCGCGCGCGCCACCGCGACATCATCGAACTGCGCCCTGACGCCGGCGATCTCCTGATAATTTTCATGCCCCTTGCCGGCGATCAGCACGATGTCGCCACGCCGCGCCGCGCGCAACGCGCGCCCGATCGCACGCCGGCGGTCGGCTTCAACGATGCAATCGCCGCACGCGCCATTGCGGATGTCGGCGATAATCCTGAGCGGATCCTCGCTGCGGGGGTTGTCGCTGGTAATCACGACGCGGTCCGCCAACCGGGCAGCGATCGCCCCCATCAGCGGGCGCTTGCCGCGGTCGCGATCGCCGCCGCAACCGAATACGCAGATGAGGCGTGCGTCCCCGCCGGAGAGCAGTTCACGCAGGCTGCGCAGCACCTGCTCGAGCGCGTCCGGCGTGTGCGCGTAATCGACCACCGCCAGCGGCAGGCGACCGCCGCCAATTTTTTGCATGCGCCCCGGCACTGGCTTCAGGCCGCCGAGAGTCGCCACTGCGTCTTTCAGCTTGATGTCGCTCACGAGCAAAGTCGCCAGCGAGCCGAGCAGGTTAGAGGCGTTGTGACGGCCGATCATCGAACTCTCGACGGTCGCGCGTCCCCACGGCGTCTTCACGTCGAATTGCATGCCCCCGGCACCCGCCGCGTAATTGCCGCCACTGACGCGCGGCACGCGGCGCGCGCCTTTGCTGCCGGGCCCGAACCCGTAGCCGAGCACGCTCAAGCCGCGGCGCCGCACCCGCTCAACAAGTTCGCCGCCGAATTCGTCGTCGAGATTGACGATTGCGTGCTTGAGCGACTCGCCCTCGAAAAGCTTCAATTTGGCGCGCCGGTAGCGCTGCATCGTACGGTGATAATCGAGATGGTCGCGCGTGAGATTGGTGAAGAGCGCGGCATCGAACGCAACGCCGGCAACGCGGTCCTGGTCGAGCCCGATCGACGAAACTTCCATGCTCACGGCGCGCGCGCCGCGCCGCAGAAAATTCGCAAGTTGCGCCTGCAGCCACACGGCGTCCGGCGTGGTGTTGGCAAGCGGATGCAGCGTGCCGCGCATGCCGTAGCCGAGAGTGCCGATCACCGCGGTGCGCGTACCGCAATGGTTGAGCGCCTGCGCGATCCACTGGCTGCACGTCGTCTTGCCGTTGGTGCCGGTGACGCCGATCATCCACAGCCGCGCGCTGGGTTCTGCGTAAACGCGGCCGGCGATGATGCCGGCACGCGCGCGCAGTTGCGCGACACCGGCGTTGGGCACGCGCCATGCGGGGTTCCAGCGGAAGCCGCGTTTCTCCCACAACACGGCACTCGCGCCGCGCGCAATCGCCTGCGCGATGTAGCGCCGCCCGTCCTGCGTCTCGCCCGGATAGGCGACGAAAGTATCGCCGCGACGGATGCACCGGCTGTCTGTGGCCAGTCGTTTTATCTGAAGTTGATCGAGGGCCTGGAGGTTCATACTTCTTCTTTCACCTCCGGGGCGTCGGGCGGCGGCAACACCACGTTGTTGAGCGGCGCGTCGGGTTTGACGCCCAGCAGGCGCAGTGATCCCTCCATCACGTTGCGGAACACGGGCGCGGCGACGGTGCCGCCGTAATACTGGCCGGCGCCCGGTTCGTCGAGCATCACTGCGACAATCAGGCGTGGCGCCGACGCCGGCGCGAAGCCGATGAACGACGAGACGTATTTGTTCGGCGCGTAGGTCGCGCCATCGAGTTTGTGCGCAGTGCCGGTTTTGCCCGCCACGCGGTAGCCGGTGATTTGCGCACGCGGCGCGGTACCGCCCGGGAGCACGACGAGTTCCAGCATCCGGCGCACCTGCTGAGCCGTGGCGGCAGAGATGATGCGGGTGGCCACGGCCGGCGTGTCAAGCTTTACTACCGTCACCGGCTTGATTTCGCCGTCGCTGGCGAATATGAGGTAGGCGCGCGCGAGTTGCAGCAGGCTCAGCGAGATGCCGTGGCCATACGACATGGTCGCCTGCTCGATCGGCCGCCAGCTCGCATGGGCGCGCAGCTTGCCCGACACCTCGCCGGGAAATCCCGAGCGCGGCTGCGTACCGAAGCCAACATTGCTGAAGATGTCCCACAACGTCTCTGCCGGCATGGCAAGCGCGATCTTGGCAGCACCAACGTTGGACGATTTCTGGATGACCTGCGCGACCGTCAAAGCGCCGCCGGGATGGGCATCATGTATGGTCGCGTTGCCGATGACGAGCTGGCCCGAGCCGGTCTGCACGATGGTTTCGGGCTTGTAGTTGCCGCTTTCGATGGCCGCGGCAACCGTGAAAGGTTTCAATGTCGAACCCGGCTCGAACAAATCGGTCACCGTACGGTTGCGGATGCGCCGCGGTTCGAGTTTGCCGCGATTGTTAGGGTTATACGACGGCAGGTTGGCCATCGCCAGCACTTCGCCGGTCTGCACGTCCAGCACGACGATGCCGCCGGCCTTGGCGCGATTGGCATCAACCGCGTTTTTCAGTTCGCGGTAAGCGAGGTACTGGATGCGGGCGTCGACCGACAGCGCAAGATCGCGCCCCTGCTGCGGCGCGCGCACGCTCTCGACGTCTTCGACGATGCGCCCCAGGCGGTCCTTGATCACGCGCCGGCTGCCGGGTTTGCCGGCGAGCTGCTTGTCGAATGCGAGCTCGAGCGCTTCCTGGCCCAGGTCGTCGATGTCGGTAAAGCCGATCAGGTGCGCGAAGTAGTCGCTGCCCGGGTAGTAGCGGCGGAATTCGCGGTCCAGAAATATGCCAGGCACATTGAGCTCGACGATTTTCGCAGCCTGCTCGGGAGGCAGATGCCGTTTGAGGTAGACGAATTCGCGGCTGGTATCGGCGAGGCGTTTGGAAATCTCGCCCACTTCGACCTCCAGCAATTGCGACAGGCGTTTTGCCTGCGCCGGCACGATTTCAACGTCGGCTGGAATCGCCTTCACCGATTCGACCGGCGTCGAAATCGCCAGCACCTCGCCATTGCGGTCGGTGATCATGCCGCGCGTGGCGGAAAGCTTGATTACGCGGCCATAGCGCGCGTCGCCCTTTTTTTGCAGAAAACCGCTGTTCAGTCCCTGCAGATAGACCGCGCGCGCGAGCAAAACGACGAAACCCGCGAGCAGCAGCACGAGCAGCGCGCGCGAACGCCATCCCGGCATCGTCATCGCCATGCCGGGCGCGGCGGCGTTCATTGCGCGGTCTCCGGCGCCACTACCTGCACGCGCGAGGCCGGCGGCACACGCATCATCAATTGCCCGCTGGCGATTTTTTCGACGCGCGCGTGCATCGCCCACGTGCTCTGCTCGAGCTGCAGCTGGCCCCACTCGACGTCGAGCTGCTTCGCCAGATCCTGCTCCTTCTGCAATTCGACATAGAGCTTGCGGGCCTTGTGCTGCGACGTCACCACCGACAGCGCGCAGACCACCAGCACCGCGAGCAGGATAAGATTCAGACGCGCCATCAAGCGAAAAACTCCCCGGTGCGTTCGGCAATCCGCATCACGGCGCTGCGCGCACGCGGATTGGCGGCGACTTCGTCGTGCGCGGGGCGCTGCAACTTGCCGATGAGGCTCAACGGCGGCCGCGGCAAGTCACGGGCCCGCAACGGCAAACGCGCCGGCATCTGCGGCGGCTGTGAATGCGCGCGCAGAAAGCGTTTGACGATACGGTCTTCGAGCGAATGAAAGCTGATCACGACGAGCCGCCCTTCAGGCGCCAGTGCTGCGACGCATTGAGGCAGGACCCGGGTCAACTCTTCAAGCTCCTGATTGACGTGAATCCGTAAAGCCTGAAAGGTGCGCGTCGCTGGATCCTGCCCCGGCTCGCGTGTGCGGACAGCCTTGGCCACGATCCCGGCAAGCTCGCGTGTGGTTGCGACAGGGCGCCCCGCCCGTGCTGCAACAATCGCTGCTGCAATCTGCTTAGCAAACCGTTCTTCGCCATAGTTGCGGATAACCTCCCTTATTTCCTGCTCGTCCGCGCTGGCCAGCCATCCGGCAGCGGTAGTACCACGGCTCGTATCCATGCGCATGTCGAGCGGCGCATCGACGCGAAAACTGAAACCGCGCGTGCCATCGTCGAGTTGCGGCGAAGACACGCCGATATCGAGCAGAATGCCGTCGACCTGTGCGATGCCGCGTTCGCGCAGCACGTCGTGCAGACCGCTGAAACTGCTGTGAACAAGTTGAAGCCGCTCATCGTCGATGTCCCCATGCGCTGCAATCGCCGCCGGATCGCGATCCAGCGCGATCAAACGCCCACCTTTTCCCAGCCGCGCCAAAACCCCCCTGCTATGGCCGCCGCGGCCGAACGTGCAGTCGACGTAAACGCCGTCCGCCCGCACTCTCAAACCTTCTACCGCCGCCTGCAGCAATACCGGGGTGTGTGAGCCGAGGCTCACAACGAGAAGCCCTCCAGTTCCGGCGGCAAATCTCCGTCATTGAAACCGGCGCCGCGTTCGAGCACCTGGTCCCATTTTTCCTTGTCCCACAATTCGAATTTATTGCCCTGCCCGACGAGCACGACGCTTTTGCCGAGCGCGGCGAAGTCGCGCAGCGCCGGCGAGATGAGCACGCGGCCCGCCGCGTCCATGTCGGTGTCTTCGGCGTAACCGACGAGCTGGCGCTGCAAATCGCGGATGCGCGGATTGAGGCTCGAGAGGCTCATCAGCTTTTGCTGGATCGGCTCCCAATCGGGTTGCGGATAGACGAGCAGACACTTGTCGTGGTCGGCCGTGATGACGAGCCGGCCGGCGCAGCGCACCAGCAGCCCTTCGCGGTAGCGCGAGGGCACTGCGAGCCTGCCTTTGCTGTCGAGACTTAACTGGGCTACACCGCGAAACACGACTCCCCCTTTTATGAGGTGCGGGAGTGGGATTTTTCCCACTTTTTCCCACCGTCGCCCACTATATGAAAAACGTGTCGCACGGTCAAGCGTAGAAAACCAGTTTTCTGTTTTCAGGACAAAGACTTATGAGGGCTAATTCACGCTCGCAATGAGTTATAAAAATAATAAATATTAATAAACAATTGGTTATTGTATTAATTGAAAGTGATACCTTAACTTTGTTTTTGACTATCAAGGAGTTACAGCACGTTAGCGGCGTTGCGGAAAAGCAACAGGGCCCACACATAGGCACGCACAGGTGGCGCTATCGATCGATCCGGCAGTCACGGGGAGGATTCGCGGCGCTCGCCGCGTGCAGCTCGAAAGTCACCGAGGCCAATTACGCCAAGATCACCGACGGCCTGAAGGAGGCGCAGGTCGCCACCATACTCGGCATCGCCAGCGAGTCGCGCAACACCACGGTCAAGGTGCAGGATGAGAACTACACCAGCACGCAAAGCAAATGGCGCGGCGACAAGGGCACCATCGTGGTCTTTTTTCTCAACGGCGAAATGCAGGACAAGCGCTTCTACGGCCCCGGCGAGGAACCCAAAGCCGAGCGGCGCTACTGACGCTACAACGCGTCGGCGATGGCTTTGCCCATATCGGTGGTGCCGGACTTGCCGCCGACGTCCCGCGTGCGCGGGCCTTCCACCAGAACAGCCTCAACCGCATCGACGATCGCTTTCGCCGCATCCGGATGGCCGAGGTGTTCGAGCATCATCGCGCCCGACCAGATCTGGCCGACTGGATTGGCGATGCCTTTGCCGTAGATGTCGGGCGCCGACCCGTGCACGGGTTCGAACAGCGACGGAAATTCACGTTCCGGATTGATGTTGGCCGACGGCGCAATGCCTATCGTTCCCGTGCAGGCGGGCCCGAGGTCGGAGAGGATGTCGCCGAACAGGTTGGAGCCGACAACGACGTCGAACCAGTCGGGATGCATCACGAAATGCGCAGTCAGAATGTCGATGTGATACTGGTCGGTCTTGATGTCGGGATACTGCGCTGACATTAATTTGAAGCGCTCGTCCCAATAAGGCATCGAGATTGAAATGCCGTTCGACTTGGTGGCGGAAGTGACGTGCTTTTTTGTGCCCTTTTTCGCGAGTTCGAATGCGAACCGCATGATGCGGTCGGTGCCGCGCCGCGAGAAGATCGCCTGCTGGGTTGCAAATTCATTTTCGGTGCCTTCGTACATGCGCCCGCCGATTGACGAGTATTCGCCTTCGCTGTTTTCGCGCACCACCCAGAAATCGATGTCGCCCGGCTTGCGGCCGGCGAGCGGGCATTTGACGCCCGGCATCAGGCGCACCGGCCGCAGGTTCACGTACTGCTGGAAATTGCGGCGGAAGGGAATCAGCAGCCCCCACAGCGAAATGTGGTCGGGCACCGTCGCCGGCCAGCCTGCCGCGCCGAAAAATACCGCGTCGTGTTTGCGCACCTGCTCAAGACCGTCCTCCGGCATCATGCGGCCGTGCTTCGCGTAGTAGTCGCAGCTCCAGTCGTATTCGTCGAACTGCAGTTCGAAACCGAATTTACGCGCCGCAGCTTCCAGCACGCGCACGCCCTCGGGCCCGGTTTCCTTGCCGATGCCATCGCCGGGGATGTAAGCGATTTTGTATTTCTTCATGTTCAGTCCTTAACAATTCGCAGTTAAAGCACACGGCGCGTTCCGCGGCGCTTGCAACCGAACGCACGCGATTATCGGAAGTGGGAGTCGGCCGATAAGCCGGGTTCTGTCGAAGGCTTGCGCCCCCGTGACAGTCATTCCTCTCGACGTACGGTTGCCCGCACGCTCTAGCCACCTACCCGCAAGCTCAGTGGGTCACGTCATAGCTTGCCTATTTGGTGTTGCTCCGGGTGGAGGTTGCCGCGTTTCACCCCGCCGCAATGTGCCGCGGCGGACTCGTCTCTGTGGCCCTGTTCCTCGCCTCACGGCGGACGGTCGTTAGCCGTCACCCTACCCTGCGGAGCCCGGACTTTCCTCTACCGGCGCGACATGCTCGCCGACAGCGACTGCCTGGCCAACTCCCGCGCGAATTTTAACACGCAGCGACCGCCAGGGCCGCGCACCGTTGCGGCGGGATATTCCCCCGCCGGCAAGCGCCCTATAGCATGCGCCAGCCCACCGTGCCGCCGGCGCGGAACGGCACCAGGGTGCCCTTGTGAAAAGGCAGATCCTTGGGCACGTTCCACACTTCTTTCACCAGCGTGATCTTGTCGATATTGCGCGGCAGCCCGTAGAAAACCGGGCCGAATACGCTGGCAAAACCTTCGAGCTTTTCGAGCGCATTGTAAGCGCCGAAAATCTCGGCGTAGAGCTCGATCCCGGCATGCGACGTATACATGCCCGCGCACCCGCACGTCGCCTCCTTGGTGTCGCGCGCATGCGGCGCGCTGTCGGTGCCGAGAAAAAATTTCGGATTGCCGCTGGTGGCGGCCTCGATCAGGGCCAGGCGGTCGTCTTCGCGCTTCAATATCGGCAGGCAGAAATGGTGCGGGCGGATGCCGCCTGCAAACAGCGCATTGCGGTTGAGCAGCAGGTGGTGCGCGGTGATTGTCGCGGCGATGCGCGGCGGCGAGCCGAGCACGAAGCGCACCGCCTCCTTGGTCGTGATGTGCTCGAAAACCAGGCGCAGCTTGGGAAATTTTTGCAGCGCCGGAATCAATACGCGGTCGATAAAGAGTTTCTCGCGGTCGAAAATATCAACATTGGGAAACGTCACCTCGCCGTGTACCAGCAGCGGCAGGCCGCATTCCTCCATTGCGGCAAGCGCGTCTTCGCATTTGCCGAGTTCGGTGACGCCCGCGTCCGAATTGGTGGTGGCGCCGGCCGGATAATATTTGACCGCATGCACGATGCCGCTCGCCTTGGCGCGCTGGATTTCCTTGCCGCTGGTGTTGTCGGTGAGATACAGCGTCATCAACGGATCGAACCGCATGCCGTTGGGCAGCGCCGACAGAATGCGCTCACGATAGCCGATCGCCATTTCCGTAGTCGTGACGGGCGGCTTCAGGTTCGGCATGACGATGGCGCGCGCGAAGCGCCGCGCCACGTCCGGCAGCACCGCGCGCATATGATCGCCGTCGCGCAGATGCAAATGCCAGTCGTCGGGACGGGTGATGGTGACTCGGCTCATTGATTCTCCCCTGATTTTGTATCAATCTTAAGCGCTGCCCCGCGATTAGTAAAATTCAATCGGGATTTTTCTTCATGCGCAGCGCCAGTTCGTAGACGTCGTTCTTGCGCGCGTCGGTAATGTCGGCCGCCAGCTTGACCGCCTGCTTCAACGGCAATTCGCGCATCAGCGCCGCAAGCACGCGCTGGACCGCGCCGTCATCCGCCGCATCAGCGGCCGGCGCGCCGTCGACTAGCAGCACGAATTCGCCCTTGACCTGATTGGCATCCTGAGCAAACCACGCCGCCGCCTCTCCGAGCGCACAGCTATGGATGGTCTCGAACAGCTTGGTCAGCTCGCGCGCGATGGTGACCATGCGCGTATCGCCGAGCACCGCCGCGATGTCGGCGACGCTGGCGACCACGCGATGCGGCGCCTCGTAAAACACCAGCAGGTAAGGCAACGCCTTGAGCGCCGCCAGTTCGCGTTTGCGCGCGGCGGCCTGCGCCGGTAAAAACCCGTAAAACAGAAAATGCGGCGCCGCGAGGCCGGCGGCAGACAGCGCGCACAGCGCCGCGTTCGCGCCCGGCACCGGTACGACCGGGTAACCGGCCTGCCTTACCGCCGCAACCGCCAGCGCGCCCGGATCGGAAATCGCCGGCGTGCCGGCATCGCTGATGAGCGCGATGGATTTGCCCTGCGCCAGCAATTGCACAATTTTCTGCGCCGCACCGCGCTCGTTGTGTTCGTGCACCGCCATCAGCCGCGTCGTAATACCGTGGTGTTTGAGCAGCCGCGAGGCAAGCCGCGTATCCTCCGCCGCAATCACGTCGACTCGTTTCAGCACATCGAGCGCGCGCAATGTGATATCGGCGAGATTTCCAATCGGTGTGGCGACTACATATAATGAAGGCCGCTCCATTCCCGCCTGCCCATGATGCGCCGTATCGTTCATCGCCTGGCTGTCTTCCTGACTTTGTTCCGGGCGCTACTATACGGGGCCGCGCTCACGTTCGCTACCGATGCCGCCCACGCCGCCGCACGCGAACCGCATATCGCGTTGATATTGCCGCTGACTTCCCCTTCGTTCGGCCGCCATGCCGACGCCGTGCGCCTGGGTTTCGCCGCCGGCGCCAGGGCCGCCGGCAAAAACGCGCTGCCGTTCCGGGTTTATACGGTCAACGAAGACACACTCAACGTGCTGACCATCTACGAGCAGGCGATTGAGTCAGGCGCGCAACTGGTGGTGGGCCCGCTCACGCGCAGCGGCGTGGCGGCGATTGCCGCCAGCGCGCTGGTGAGCGTGCCGACCTTGGCATTGAACGCGCTGGACGCGGGGTCTCAGCAACCGCCTCGCCTTTATCTGTTCGGCCTCGGCATCGAACAGGAGGCGCGCCAGGTTGCGCAAATGGCGCGCGATGACAGCCGCCGCAACACCTACGTTCTCGTCGACGGCTCGCCGCTCAGCAAACGCATGCGCCAGGCTTTCGTCGAGGAATTTGCGCGGCGCGGCGGCATCACCGTCGCCGACGTCAATTTTGACGCCGACCAGGCGAGCCTTACCAAACTGCGCCAGACCGCGGACACCAGCGGCACCGACATGATTTTCCTGGCCGTGGATTACGCGCGCGCGCGCACGGTGCGGCCTTATCTCGGAAACAACATCGCGATTTACGCGACGTCGCAGGTCAATCCCGGCGGCAAAACGGTCGCGCAGGAGCTGAACCTCGTGCGCATTGTCGAGATGCCGTGGCTCTTGCAACCCGATCACCCGGCCGTGATGATCTACCCGCGCGCGCAGTTGGGCGATGCGGTCGACTTCGAGCGCCTCTACGCGCTTGGAATAGACGCGTTCCGGATCGGGCTCGAACTCCTGAACAACAATCGCGATGTCAGGCTCGATGGCGTGACCGGCCAGATCCGCATGACGCGCGATCAAAGGTTCGTGCGCGAGCTGACTCCCGCCCAGTTCGTCGACGGCAAGACCGTCGTGCTCAAATCCCGCCGATGAGCGCGCGCGGCGCGGAAGCCGAGAACCTCGCCGCCGCCTATCTGCAGCAAGCAGGGCTGACGCTGGTAGCGCGCAACTATCGCTGCCGTTTCGGCGAGATCGACGTCGTCGCGCGCGAAGGTAAAACGCTGGTGTTCGTCGAAGTGCGCATGCGCTCGAGTAACCGCTTCGGCGGTGCTGCCGCCAGCATCACCGCCGCCAAGCGCGCGAAGTTGCTGCGCACGGCGCGCCACTACCTGGCCGGCATCGCGCGCCCGCCCGCATGCCGCTTCGATGCGCTGCTCATAAACGGCACGGATAACTCGATCGAGTGGCTCAAAAATGCGTTCACCGAGTGATTTATGGGATAATCCGCGCATTTTACGGATCCGAAAATGGATTTAATAAGTCGCATCAGCGAGAACTTTTCCGAGAGTGCGCATCTCAAACTCCAGAGCATGGATGCGCTGGCGGGACCGATTGCCGCAGCCGCCGAGCGCATGGTGCAGTGCCTGCGTGCCGACGGCAAGATACTCGCCTGTGGCAACGGCGGCTCGGCGGCGGATTCGCAGCATTTCGCGGCTGAACTCCTGAATCGCTTCGAGATGGAGCGCCCGGGGCTGGCCGCGATGGCACTTACGACGGATTCATCGACCATGACGTCGATCGCGAACGATTACGATTTTGAACAGATTTTCTCGAAACAGGTGCGCGCCCTTGGCCATAAAAACGACGTGCTGCTCGCCATCTCGACCAGCGGCAACTCGAAAAACGTGCTGGCGGCGATCGTTGCGGCGCATGAGAACGGCATGAACGTGGTGGCGCTGAGCGGCCGCAATGGCGGCCAGATGACCGAGGCACTGCAACTGACCGATATACATATCTGCGTGCCGGCGCAAAGCACCGCGCGCATACAGGAAGTTCATTTACTTACGCTGCATTGCCTGTGCGATGCAATCGATTGTCTGCTACTGGGGGTGGAGTGAATATGCATAAATTACGTTTGCTGGCACTGCTGGCCGTATTCCCCGTCATTGCATCTGTGCTGTCCGGCTGTGTCGCCGCGGTTGTCGGCGGCGCCGGAACCGCCGTGCTGGTCGGCGAAGACCGGCGCACCGTCGGCACCGTCACCGAAGACCAGGGCATCGAACTGAAATCCGGGCAACGCGTCGGCGACCGCTTCAAGGACGCGCACATCAACATCACAAGCTTCAGCCGGATGGTGCTCATTACCGGCGAGGTGAAGGACGCCGCGACGAGGACGGAAATCGAAAAAATCGTGCGCGCGGTTGAAAACGTGCGCGGCGTTTATAACGAGATCACTGTCGGCAACGTCACCCCCCTGTCGGCGCGCGCCAACGATTCGTTCATCACGTCGAAAGTCAAAGCGCGGTTTGTCGACCAGCGGCTGTTTAACCCGGTGCACGTCAAAGTGGTGACCGAAGCCAGCGCTGTCTACCTGCTGGGCCTGGTAAAACGCAAGGAAGCCGACGACGCGGTCGAGATCACGCGCACCACCAGCGGCGTGCAGAAAGTCGTCAAGCTGTTCGAATATCTCGACTAAGCCGGGCTGACGCACCGGCGCCAAGGCAAGCAAACGTGGTCCTGCCCGGCAAGCGCCCGCGCGACGGCGCCGGAGCGCGCGCATGAAATACAAGGACTACTACAAAACCCTCGGCCTCGAGCGCAATGCCGATGCCGACGCGATCAAGAAAGCGTATCGCAAACTCGCGCGCAAATATCATCCCGACGTCTCCAAAGACCCGGATGGCGAGGAAAAATTCAAGGACGTCGCCGAAGCGTACGAAACCCTCAAGGACGCAGACAAGCGCGCTGCATATGACCAGTTGGGCAGCCATCAATCGGGGCAGGATTTCCGGCCGCCGCCGGACTGGGAGAAACGCTACGCCGACAACGGGTTCGCGTTTGACGATGCCGATCTGGCGGATCTGTTCGCGGGGCTTGCCGGCGGCCGGCAGCGCGGCGGGCAAGCGGGCGGCGGGCAGCGCTTCGACGTGCCGATCCCGGGCCAGGACTTCGAAGTCAGCGCGCAAATTTCCCTCGACGACGCGTACCGCGGAACGCTGCTGGATCTGAATCTCAGCATTCCGGAGTACGACGAGTACGGGCGCCTGCGCCGGGTGCCGCGCGAATTCAAGGCGCGCGGAGTCATCCGGCGCGTCGGCAGATGAGTTGCGCGAACTGGTCGAGCACGGCGCGCTCGCCCCGACCGATCCGCGCAGCACGGAATGGATCTTCACCGGAAACTGCGTCGTCACCGTGCGCACCGCGCGGCGCCTGCGCAGCGACTTCGACCTCGATCCGCATGCACTGGCGCTGGCACTGGCATTCGTCTCGCGTATCGGCGCGCTTGAAGCGGAATTGCGCGAGTTGCGCGCTCAATTGCCTCGCCGGCTGCTTTAATCCTTGCCGTCTTCGTCGCCCCACTTGCGCATCTTGCTGTAATCGATCTGGCGGTCGAGCGCGCGGCTTTGGCGGAAGAACACCCGCATGACCAGAAAATAAATCAGCACCACGCCCGCCGTCGCGCCCAGCACGATTCACATCGTTGTATTCATGTCGCCCGCCTTGCTTTCACTGTCACGCCACCGAGCGTAAACGACGCTCGCCGCGGCAGTCGGTGCGCTTCCACACATTGCAATTGGCAGCATGAGGATAAGCGGGTTTGGCGCGGCAGCGGCGGCGAGTTACACTTGTGACATGCATCCTGTCCCCGCCTTTGAATCCAAGGTCTGCGCGCCTGCGGAACTGACCGCGCGCATCGCGCAACTGGCGCGGCCGCTGGTGTTTACCAACGGCGTATTCGACATCCTGCACCGCGGACACGCGAGCTATCTCGCGCAGGCGCGCGCTCTCGGCGCGAGTCTGCTGGTTGCCGTCAACAGCGATGCGTCGGTGCAGCGCCTGGGCAAAGGGCCGGACCGCCCGATCAATGCGCTCGCCGACCGCATGGCGGTACTTGCCGCGCTCGAGGCCGTGAGCGTCGTCACCTGGTTCGACGACGACACGCCGCTCGCGCTGATCAAGCTGACCAAACCCGACGTGCTGGTCAAAGGCGGCGATTGGGCGGCGGACAAAATCGTCGGCGCGGCCGAAGTCAAAAACTGGCATGGCGCCGTGCATTCGATACCGTTCATACACGAACGATCGACCACCGAAACGCTCAAAAAAATCCGCGGACTTTAACTTTTTGCGGCCTGCTGCGCGTCGGCGCAGGTGGTCGCCTTCAACTGCGCGTTGGGAAACTCCGCCTTGAGCGCGGCGATTTTCGCGGCCACCGCGTCGCCGGGGTCGCGAATCACGAACATGCTGGTTTTCGCCCCGCGCGGGCCGGCGACCGCCGAGCGCACGCCTTTTTGCCGCAACTGAACGAGGTAATTGTTGGCGGCCTCTTCGGTCTTGAACATGCCGAGCGAAACGGCAAATCGCCACTGCTCATTGTCCTGCACTACGTAAAAATCGGTGACGCTGTGCGCCTTTAATTCGCCCGCCTTCTTGTCGGCATCGGCCTGGGTCTTCAGCGGCGGAATGTACACCCAGTAGCTGTCGCCCGCGTCGCGTTGTGCGACCTTGTCGCCTAACGCAAATTTTTCGAGCGCCGCTGTCGCTTTCACCGTCTCATAGGCGGCAAAAGCGCCCCATTCGAGACAGACCAGCCCCGGCTGCGGACTTGCCGCGTCCTTGCGCTCGGGCCGCGGCGCGCCGGGTTTCAGCAATTTCATCTTGTCCGGCGCGATCTGCAGCAGCGCTATCTGGTTAGCAGCGCCGGTGCGGCTTTCCGCAAAACGGATGTAGCCGAACGCCGCGGCATTGAGCAGCAAAAAAATCAAAAACAGCAGTCTCATGGTGTATGCATCACGTCCGCACGTCAGGTCGCCCGCTTGGTCTCGTCATCGGCAATCGTCAGCAATCCTTCGAGTACCAGATTATCCACTACCTTGACTTCAAGGCTAAGGTGGGGCGCCAGCAAAGCCGCCCCGCCGCCCGACAGCACGCACAACGGGTGGGCCTGGCCGGCCTCCTCGAGAAACCGCGCCATGCGCTCGACCGCCCCGCACGCCGCGTTGATCGCGCCGCTCATGATGGCGTCGCCGGTCGCGTCGGGAAAAAAACTGAACCCGCCGGGCCGCAGCTTCAACGCCGCGGTATTGGCTGCCAGCGCCTTGCGCATCAAATCCGTGCCGGGAACGATCATGCCGCCCGCGAATACGCCGTCCGCAGTCAACGCATCGACCGTCAGAGCGGTACCGGCATTAACCACGATGGACGCCGCGCCGAACAGCCGGTAGGCCCCGATCAGCGCCGCCCAGCGATCGCAACCGAGTTGCCCCGGCGTGGCATAGCTGCTCCGGACACCGCATTGCACGCGTTCGCTTTTGATCCAGCGCGGCGCGGGCTTCGCCGGCAACGCACGCAACAATTTTTCTCGCAACGCTGCGCCGGCGACGTTTGATACCACGATGACTTGCGGCGTGTCGATGCGGGCGAGCGCGGCTTTCAGTTTGCCGGCGCGCGCGGTTTCGAGCGACGCCTGCACCTGCCAGCGCGCGCCATCGTGGACGCCCCATTTGATGCGCGTATTGCCGGCGTCTATCGCCAGCACCGTGCGCCCGGCTTTGCTCCGCGTACGTGGCGCCTTCATGCTGCCGCCCGCAGGCTGACTTCGCCGCTGTGAAAGCGTAATTGCCCGGACTGCGTGGCAAGCAACAGCGCGCCGTTTTCCGCCACTCCTTCGGCGGTGCCATTGACGATGCCGCCATCGGGCAGCGCGATTTTGACCGGCTTGCCCTGGAACACGTGACACGCCTGCCATTCATCGCGAAATGATGCGAAACCCTCACGGGAAAATTCCGTCAATATGGTATCGAGTTCGGTCAGCAACCCGGCGAGCAAACGGTTGCGCTCAGGCGGCGTGCCGCAGGCAGTAGCGACATCGACCGCCGGCTGGTCGATGCGGTCGAGCAATGCCGCCGGCATGCGGCAGTTCAGCCCGATGCCGATCACGGCCGCGCTCGGTCCCAGCATGTCGCCCTGCATTTCAATGAGAATACCGGCGAGCTTGCGGCCGCGCCACAACACATCGTTGGGCCATTTCAAACCCGCCTCGCGCATGCCGCACTGCGCGAGCGCGCGCGTCACGGCCAGGCCGACGGCCAGGCTCAAGCCCGCCAATGCTCCAGCGCCCTGCTCGAATCGCCACAGCACGGAGAACGTGAGCGCAGCACCGGGCAGCGCATGCCACGCGCGGCCACGCCGGCCGCGCCCCTGCGTCTGCCACTCGGCGGCGATCACGGTACCGCTGGCGGCACCCGCCGCTGCGCGGCCCATCAGCAGGCTGTTGGTCGATTCGACGCTGTCGACCACCTCGACGGCAAACCGCGGCGCCGACGCGCCCAGCGCGGATAGGACGGCATCCGCCGCCAGCAGCGACAACGGCTCCGCCAGGCGATAGCCGCGGCCGCGCACCTTGAATACCTCGATGCCTGAAGCGTCGAGCGCGTGCAGCGCGTTCCACACGCTGGCGCGCGAGACGCCGAGGACGCGCGCCATCGTCTCGCCGGAACGGAATTCGCCGTCGGCGAGCATACGCAATGCCTGAAAGGTCAACGCATTCATGGGGTCGTATAGAATAGTCGATAAATCCACCGCACAGGAATCCCCGTTTTGGCCACGCATCCGCAGCGCACAGCAAAGCCGGCCCGCAAACGGCCGTCCGCGACCGCCAGGCCGCGGCGTTCCGCTGCAAGCGTTGCCGCGCTGCCTGCGGTGTGCCGCGTCGCGCGCCTCGACGAAGACTTCCTGACCAAACCGTTTTTGCGCAGCGAGCTGCTGGCGGCAGTCAAAAAACGGCTGGGCACGTAAGTCCCAAAGCGGTTCCAGTGATACTTCCCCGATGCATCGAAGATTTGCGCTGCGCGCGTTAGGCTGGACCGCGCTCGCTGCGCTGCTGGCGCCCGCCGGCGTGCGCTCCGCGATGGCACCGGACAAGCGCTGGCGATCCACCTTGCTGCGCGACCATCCCCTCGCTGGAAGAATCTGGCATGCAGTCGCAGGACGTTTCGTGTCCCCGGATGAACTCATCGGCAGCCTCAGGCAGGCATACTTCCGGTTGCTGGGAGAGGTACACGACAACCCCGACCACCACGCGATACAGGCGGACCTGCTGACGGCCATGGGTGCCGGCGCCTTGAAACCGGTTGTCGCGCTCGAGCAATTCGACCTCGAACATGACGCAGCACTGCAGCAACGTCAGCAGCAGGGAAAAATCGACGCTGAAGCCGTCGCGGACGCAGTAAATTTCAACCGCAAAGGATGGACCTGGGACTATTACCGTCCGCTGATAGAAACAGCATTGCGTTTCGGCATGCCGCTGCGCGCGGCGAATCTCTCGCGCGCGGACGCGGGACAAATCGTCAAACTCGGGTTGGCCGCGCTGACGCCGGAACGCATTGCGGCGTTGCATCTCGATGCCGCGTGGTCGGGCGCAAAGGAACAGGTGCTGCGCGACATCATCATAGAAGGCCACTGCCGTGCGTTGCCTGAATCCATGGTCCCGGCCATGACCGCCGCACAACGCGCCCGCGACGCGACGCTCGCGAGGTCTTTGCTACATGCAGGCAGTGATGGCGCGGTGCTGATTGCGGGCAACGGGCACGTGCGGCGCGACCTCGCTGTGCCGCTTTATCTGCAAGCTGCGGTGTCTGGTGTAACGGTATGCGCGGTGGGCATTCTGGAAGTGGAAGCCGGCGCCGGCGAACCGCGGGACTACCTCAAAACCGCCACGGCGGGAGTATTGCCATTCGACTTTGTATGGTTCACTCCGCGATGGGAGCGGCCGGACCCGTGCGTTGCATTCAGGTCTGCGCCGGCGAAGCAGTAATACCCGCGACAAGGTCCCGCCCATTTGCAAGGATTCGATCCAAATATTTTATTGCAATGCGAATTATTCGCATTTATATTTATAGTTCCGTCAAGCGTCGACCCCAGGTTTTGATGTGGCGCGGGACTTTAAAACAAGCTATTGATTTAATTTAAAAATTACACAACCGAAGCAATGGAATTAACCGGAAGAATTCAGGCCTGGGGCGACACCAACTCGCGTAATCGCCTTGCGGGCGCGGCGATTACCGTCCTGCTGGCCTGGGCATGGTCGCGTTACGGCCACCGCGTGAACCTCGCACTATTTTTTCAGGTCACGTCGATTTTCCTGTTGTTGTTTGCGCTGCAACTGCTGCTGTACAGCTTCCATGAACTCACGGAAGCCCATGCGTTGCCGATCGACAACGAATACTGGAACGAGGCGACCGAAGCGTATGCCGAGGGCGTTTACGCGCAGATTTATTCGATCGCGCTGGTCCTCATTCCCGCCGCCTGGCTGGCGATCTCCGCATTTAATAGCCAGGCCAGGACCGGGACATCGCGCGATTGAAACCTGCAACCCCCATAACCGCGGTGGAACAAACGGGCACGCCCGTGATTGCCGCCGGCAACCAGGCGCAACGCCGGCAAATCCGCAGTGACGAGCTATTCGGCAGCCAGCGCGAAGTGCTGATCGAGCATGCGGGCGAAATCTACTCGCTGCGCCAGACCAGCAAAGGTAAATTGATTCTAACCAAGTAATACGATTATCTTTACAGACAGCCCCCCTGCCAGCCAGCCTTCCAGGTGAAGCGAAGGCGCGCACCGGCTGAAAATACCCACCGTCATTCCGCCTTGATGCCGGACTCTTTGACGACCTTGCTCCACTTCACGATTTCGGACTTGAACATTGCGGTGAACGCTTCCGGACTCGCGGGCGTCGGTTCGGCCCCGAAATCCGCGAAGCGCTTTTTGATTTCTTCGGTGACGAGAATTTTGTTGATCTCGGCGTTCAATCGTTCGATCACCGGCCGCGGGGTTTTAACCGGCGCGAAAATTCCCCACCACAGCGAGACGTCGTAGCCGGGCAGCCCGCTTTCCGCGATGGTCGGCAGGTTGGGCGCGAACGAGGAGCGCTTCGCGGTACTCATGCCGATGGCGCGCAAGCGGCTGCTTTTAATCTGCGCTTCCACGGAAGCAGCGCTGACCAGCAGGACCTGCACCTGTCCCGCCATGAGGTCGGTGAGCGCGGGCGACATGCCCTTGTGCGGCACGTGCACCATCTTGATTTTCGCCATCGATGCGAACACTTCCGTTCCCATGTGGTTGATGCCGCCGACACCGGACGAGGTGTAATTCAACTCGCCCGGCCGCGCGCGCGCGATGGCGATAAGATCTTTGGCAGTCTTCGCGGGCACCGAAGGATGCACCACCAAAACCAGCGGACCGTTGCCGAGCAGCGCCACGCCGGTAACGTCGTTGACGGGATCGAACTGCTGCTTGGGCTGCAGAGCTACTGTCGTGGTGTACGTGCTGGAAGAAATATAAATGGTGCTGCCGTCGGGCGCCGATTTCGACATCAGGTCCGCAGCGAGCATCTGGCTCGCGCCCGGACGGTTGTCCACCAGCACCGGCTGGCCCAGCACCTCGCTCAGGCGCTGCCCGATGGCGCGCGCCATGATGTCGTTGCTGCCCCCGGGTGGCGAGCCGACGAGGATCTTGATCGGCTTGGCCGGCGCCCAGGTTTGCGCGGTCGCGTGGGAAGCGGCCAGCAGGGCAAGTACGGTGAGCAATACACTATTGCGACGGTTCATATGCGACTCTCCTCGGAGCGCTGCGCGAGCGCATTGCGTTGGACAACCGCAGGCACTTCGCGGCTTTCGCGGGAGTTTAGCACCACGACAACAAGCCCACCGCCATGAGCGCCGTCATTGCCGCTGTCATATAGAATGCGCGCTGGACCATCCGCCGCGAAGGCAATCAGTGACAGTGCGTGACCCCGATCTGAAAATCATCGCCATTGAGGCGTTCCCGACTTCTTTCCCGGTCAAGCCCGAGGACAGCATCAGCCTCGGCGTCGGGCGCGTCGTCAAGCGCGACGCTGTCATCGTCAAAGTGACAACGGCAGGCGGCGTCATTGGCTTTGGCGAATCACATCATGGCCGCGCGCCGGGCACGGTCGCGCATCTCGTCAACACGACATTGCGTCAGCTCGTGCTCGGCATGAATGCCGCGGATGTCGTCGGCGTCTGGAAAAAAATCTACGATAAACAACTCGCGAGCCACGGCATGGGCGCCGGCACCTGTCTGGCGATGAGCGGCATCGACCAGGCGCTGTGGGACATTCGCGGCAAAGCGGTCGGCTGGCCTTTGTACAAATTACTGGGCGGCAGCACCAAGCCCATCCGTGCCTATGCCGGCGGCGTGTCGCTCGGCTACCAGGACCCCAAGGCGCTCGTCGCCGAAGCGCGGCCGCATCTAGAGGCCGGTTATAAAGCACTGAAACTGCGCGTCGGCGATTCGCCCAAGCGCGATCTCGAACGCATCGCCGCCGTGCGCAAAGCATTCGGCGACGATCTCGTGATACTGACGGACGCCAACATCGGCTACAGCGTGGAAGACGCGCGCGCCGTGATGCCGGCGATGGAAGAACTCAATGTCGGCTGGCTGGAAGAGCCGTTTCCGCCGCACGACCACCGTAGCTACGAGCTCGCCTCGACTTTCAGCAGCGTGCCCCTCGCAGCCGGCGAGAACCATTACACGCGTTTTGAATTCAACCGCGTGATCGAGGACGGTGCGATCACCATTTTGCAGCCCGACCTCTCCAAGACCGGCGGCATCACCGAAGCGCTGCGCATCGCTGCCATGGCGTCGGCTTACAAACTGCAGATCAACCCGCATACCTCGATGACAGGCATCAACATGGCGGCGTGCATTCATTTTCTCGCAGCCATCGACAACGGCGGCTATTTCGAAGGCGACGTGTCGCGCAACAACCATTTCCGCGACACGCTGACCTCCACGCCTTACATCGTCAACAAGGATGGTTGTGTGTCACCGCTGGAGAAACCCGGCATCGGCGTCGAAGTCGACGAAGACTTCATCAAGAAACATCCGGTCATCGAAGGGCCGAGTTACGTATGAAGAAACGGCAAATCATTGCTATCGGCGGCGCGGCGCTGCCAATCGAACTCGACAACCTGCTGCTCGTCGATTACTTCCTCAAGCAAACCGGCAAGCGCAGGCCCAAGGTCGCGTTCATTGGTGCCGCGCACGGCGATAACGACGCGGGGCGCCTGCGCTTCTACGCCGGGTTCGGGCAGTTCGCCTGCCGGCCGACGCATCTGCCACTGTTCGCGCGCACGCCGCGCGACCTCGCTTCGTTCGTGCTCGAGCAGGACGCGATATTCGTCGGCGGCGGCAACACGCGCAGCATGCTCGCGGTGTGGCGCGAGTGGGAACTCGACCGCCATCTGCGTGCCGCGTGGGAAGCCGGCATCGTATTGGGCGGCGCCAGCGCCGGCTCGATCTGCTGGTTCGAGCACGGCCTCACCGACTCCATCGCGGGACCTCTGACCGCCATGCCCTGCCTCGGTTTTCTGGCCGGCACCAACTGCCCGCATTACGACAGCGAGCCTTTGCGCCGCCCTACCTTTCAGCGGCTGGTCGCGCGCGGAGCGATTACGGACGGCATCGCCGCGGACGACGGCGTTGCGCTGCACTACGTGGGCACGCGGCTGCAAAAAGCCGTGAGCAACCGGCCGCGCGCAAAAGCCTACCGTGTGCGAAAATTGCGCAACCGCGCAGTCGAGACCCGCATTCCCACAAAATACCTCGGCGCGCGCACTTCAACGAAGTGAGGAGAAGCCATGCAATACAAATTGCGCTTGATGCTTGCCTGCAGTGCGCTCGCCATTTGCGGCGCAATCCATGCCCAGGACTATCCGACCCGGCCGGTACGCGTGCTGGTGCCCTACACGCCGGGCGGCATCACTGACCTCGTCACGCGCATCACCGCGCTCGAACTTGCAAAAAGCCTCGGCCAGACCTTCGTCGTCGACAACCGCCCCGGCGCCAACAGCATCCTGGCCGTCGACATGGTGTCGAAAGCGACGCCCGACGGCTACACACTCGGCACCGTGATCGCCGCGCACGCGGCGAACCAGACGCTGTATGCCAAGCTGCCTTACGACTCGGTCAAGAGCTTCGAGCACGTCTCGCTGCTCGCCACCTCGCCCCTGATCGTCTGCGCGACCAACTCGCTCGCCGCAACTTCGGTGAAGGAACTGGTCGAACTCGCCAAAGCGAAACCAGGACAACTCACGTTCGCCTCCAGCGGCATCGGCGCGGCCGCGCACCTGACCACCGAACTCCTGATGGCGACCACGGGCATCAAGATGCTGCACGTTCCGTACAAGGGAACGGCGCCGGCCCTGCAGGATCTGATTGGCGGCCAGATCAACATCATGCTGGACACGCCCTCTTCGATGTTGCCACACGTGCGCGCCGGCAAGATCAAGGCGCTCGGCATGACCAGCGAAAAAAGGGTTGCCGTCGCGCCCGATATGCCCACGCTCATCGAAGGCGGCGTGCAGGTCGTCGGCGGCACCTGGGTCGCGCTGCTCGCCCCGGCCGGCACGCCGAAGGCCATCGTCGACAAGCTGTCGCGCGAGGCCGGCACCGCCATGCGGCGCACCGAGATCAAGGATCGATTCGTGCAGCTCGGAATCGAACCGGTCGGCAGCACCTCCGCTGAACTCACCGCGTTCCTGAAAAACGAAGTCGCGAAGTGGGCCAAGGTCATCAAGGACGCCAACGTCAAAATCGATTAACGGGGCCGACCATGCGTCACTCAAGTGTTCTGGCATCGCTGGCGGCCTGCACCATCGCTGCCCTGTCGTTCGCCGTTTCAGCGCAAGGCTATCCGAACAAGCCCATCCGCATCATCGTGCCGTTCCCGCCGGGCGCGTTTAACGACACTCTCGGGCGCACCATCGCGCAAAAATTCAGCGACAGCGGCATTGGCCAGACGGTGGTTGACAACCGCCCCGGTGCGGGCAGCACACTGGGCGCCGACCTCGCCGCCAAATCTCCCGCCGATGGCCACACTCTGCTCATCGTCGCGGTGCCCTTTGCCGTCAACGCGACGCTCTATACGAAGTTGCCGTACAACACCGAGCGCGATTTCATGCCGGTGATCTTCGCCGGCTCCACACCCAATATGCTGGTGGTCCACCCGTCGATGCCGGTCAAGTCAGCGCAAGAACTCGTCGCGCTCGCCAAAACCAAACCCGGACAGCTCACCTATGCGTCGACGGGTGCAGGCAGCTCGAACCATATGTCGATGGAGCTCTTCAAAATGATGACGCAGACCGACATTCTGCACGTGCCCTACAAGGGCAGCGCGCCCGCGCTGACTGACCTGATGGGTGGGCACGTGATGATGATTTTCGACAACACACCCAACGTGCTGCCGCACGTGAAGGCCGGCAAGATGCGCGGGATCGGCGTCACCAGCCTGAAGCGCTCGGCGCTCGCGCCGGAAATCCCGACGGTGGACGAATCCGGTGTCGCGGGCTTTGAAGTCCTGGTGTGGTTCGGCGTGGTCGGGCCGGCCGGCATGCCGCGCGACGTGGTGACTAAACTGAATACCGAAATCAACAAGATCCTGCTGTTACCCGACGTGCGCGAACGCTTTCAGGCGGGCGGCGTCGAACCCGTCGGCGGTTCCGCCGAAAAATTCGGCGACCACCTCAAAGCCGAAATCGCCAAATGGGGCAAGGTCGTCAAAGCGACCGGCGCACGCGTCGACTGACGGCCGCGCTGTTCAGCGCGCGCTAATGCGCGGCGCGTGAATTAAAACCAGTCCGGCACGTAGTACGCGGCTGCCGTCACCACGCATGTCCAGATAAACATGTCGCGCAGCTGCTTGGCGGCAACGGGGTTGAGTTTCTTGCGCCGCTTGTGCTTGTCTGTCGGGTCGGGCGCGGTGGCCATCCGGTAGTCCGCAAACATCAACAAGACGCCGATACCAAATGCAAGGCCTGCCCAGAACGTAGGAGTCATAGTCCACCCTCGCCAGTTCGATCAATTCAAAGACAACGCAATCTTAACCGCTTGCCGGCAATCGTCAACTGTCTTGACGCAATCGTCATGGCACACGCGTGCCGTGGATTGCCGTGTACGTACTTTGTACGAAATGCCGCATCGATTAGAATAGACGCTTCCCCGATTCGGAAGCCCCATGTCCAAGAGCAACAGCAAGCCTGCCGCGCCGCACGTCACGAACTTCATCCGCAACACGGTCGAAGCGGACATTGCAAACGGCACGTACGCGGCGCGCACCTGGGTCGGCAAACCCGGCAGCGCGAAAAGCCACGCCGGCGCAACAGCCGACCCGGCAAAAATCCGCACGCGCTTTCCGCCGGAACCGAACGGCTACCTGCACTTCGGCCATGCCAAATCGATCTGCCTCAATTTCGGCATCGCGCGCGATTTCGGCGGCGTCTGCCACATGCGTTTCGACGACACCAATCCGGAAAAAGAAGAAACGGAGTACGTCGACTCCATACTCGATGCTGTCAAATGGCTGGGCTTCGGATGGAACGCCAACGGCACCGACCATTTGTACTATGCGAGCGACTACTTCGACTTCATGTACGAAGCCGCCGAATACCTGATTACGTCAGGTCACGCCTACGTCGACGAGCAAAGCGCGGAAGAGATGCGCGCCAGCCGCGGCACCCTGACCGAAGCAGGCAAAGCGAGCCCGCAGCGCGGCCGCAGCGCGGCCGAAAACCAGCAGGCGTTCCGCGATATGCGAGCCGGCAAGCACGCCGACGGCAGCATGGTGCTGCGCGCGAAAATCGACATGGCCTCGCCTAACATCAACCTGCGCGACCCTGCGATCTACCGCATCCGCAAAGCCACCCATCATCGTACCGGCGACGCATGGTGCGTTTACCCGATGTACACCTACGCGCACCCGATCGAGGACGCGCTCGAACAGATCACGCACAGCCTTTGCACCCTCGAATTCGCGGACCAGCGGCCGTTCTACGACTGGCTGCTCGAACGCCTGGCCGAAGGCGGGCTGCTCGCCAAACCGCTGCCGCACCAGTATGAGTTCGCGCGCCTTAATCTTACCTACGTCGTGCTGTCGAAGCGCAAGCTGGTCCAACTCATCACCGAGAAGCACGTCGACGGCTGGGACGATCCACGCATGCCGACTCTCGTCGGCGCGCGGCGCCGCGGCTATCCGTCGGAAGGCTTCCGCCTGTTCGCGGAACGCATCGGGGTATCGAAATCCGACGGCTGGATCGATTTCTCGGTGCTCGAAGACTGCATGCGCGAGCACCTGAACGAAGTAGCGCCCCGGCGCGTCGCTGTGCTCGACCCGGTCAGGCTCGTGATCGACAACTATCCCGAGCAGCAGGAAGAAGAATGCCATCCGCCCAACCACCCGCAAAAACCGGAATGGGGCAAGCGCCCGGTGCCGTTCTCCAAAGAACTGTGGATAGAGCGCGAAGATTTCATGGAAGTCCCGGATAAAGGTTATTTCCGCCTGTTCCCCGGCAACAAAGTGCGGCTGCGCTATGGCTTTGTCATCGAATGCACGGGTTGCCGTAAAGATGAAGCGGGACGCGTAACAGCCGTTCATTGCAATTACTTTCCAGACAGCAAATCCGGCACGCCGGGCTCGGACACCTACAAGGTCAAGGGCAATATCCACTGGGTGTCCGCGCGCCAGGCTTATGCCTGCGAAGTGCGCCTCTTCGACCGCCTGTACAAGGAAGCTCACCCGGGCGCCGGCGAGCGCGATCACGTCCAGGACCTGAATCCGCAGTCCAAGCACGTGATCACGGCACAATTGGAGCCGTCGCTCAGGGACGCGCAGCTCGGAGAACAGTATCAGTTCGAGCGCCACGGCTACTTTGTCGCCGACCGCGTCGATTCCAAACCTGGTGCGCCGGTGTTCAATCGCGCGGTGACACTGCGCGATTCGTGGCACAAATAATTCTTCTCACCTGCCCTCTGGCTTGAACAGGACTCGTTATGCCCCACGCCACCATTGACGGCATCAAAATCAACTATGTTGCGCAAGGCAGCGGGCCGCCGCTGATCATGCTTTCGCCGGGCGGGTTCGATTCCAATATCGGCGGCTGGTCGACACGCGGCGTGTGGAAAGACCTGCGTCCGCTCGATACGCTGACGAAAGATTTCAGCATGATCGCTTACGACCGCCGCGAAGCCGGGGAATCCGGCGGACGCGTCGAGCCGCACAGCTGGCGCATGTGGGCGGCTGAAGCGGTCGGACTGCTCGATCATCTCTGCATCGATCGCGCGTGGGTGATCGGCGGCTGCATGGGCGTTTCCGTTGCCGTCGCCATGGCGGCGTATTTTCCGCAGCGCTGCATGGGGCTACTCTTGCACTGGCCGGTCGGCGGTTTTCGCTGGCGAGCGAAAGGGCATCTCAATTTCAACCGGCACACCGCGTTTGCGCGCGCCAACGGCCTGGCTGCGGTCGCCGAACGCGCGAAAAAGTCGCTGGCGTTCTGGGCCGATCCCGAAGCGGGCCCGTGGGCATCGGTGCTCGCGCACGACGAGACTTTCGCGGCGAAGTATGTGCAGCAGGATCTCGAGCAATACCTCGCTGTCCTCGCCTACAGCCGCGACGCACTGTTCGACGACACCATGCCGTCGGGCGCTACCGGCGAGCAACTGATGGCGATCAAAGCGCCGTCGTTCATCATGAGCGGCGATGATGCGTCGCACTCGACGTCGTCCGCGCACGCGCTGCGCGAACTGATTCCCGGCTCGGTGCTCTCGCCGCTAATGCCGCCCCAGCAAAACGCGGTCAGCGTGACGGCGTGGATACGCGACGCGGTAGCATCGGTTAAAAAATCCTGACCGTTACATAACTCCCGGCCCATCGCCGAATTCACATCATGCCCACCCTGCGCTATCGCATCGTCAACGTATTCGCGGAATCCGCGCTCGCCGGCAATCCATTGTGCGTATTCGAAGACGGCAGCGCGCTGGATGACGCCACCATGCAGGCGCTGGCGCTGCAGTTCAACCTCTCTGAAACGACTTTTATCCTGCCGGCCACTGATAAGGCGGCAACCGCGCGCGTGCGCATTTTCACGCCGGCGTTCGAAATGCCCTTCGCCGGACATCCGACGCTCGGCACCGCGCACGTCGTGCGCGAACTGAATAAGACCGGCGACGCCGTCAAGCTCGAAATGCAGGCGGGCGTCATCCCGGTGACCGCACAGGGCGACGAATGGACGCTGCAGGCCAACGCACCATCCACGCATGCACCGCGGGCCACGCGCGAAGAGTTTTCCAGGATGCTCAATATCGGCGCGTCCGACGTGCTCGATGGCGCGCTCTGGGTAGACACCGGCTCGGAGCAACTCATACTGCCGCTGGCTTCGGCAGAGGCGGTCGAGCGCTGCCAGCCGAACGCGGAACTGCTGTTGCGGCATACCGTCGGCAACAAGCGCAAGGGGCTCGTCTATGTCTGGGCGCGCATTGACGACGAAACCATACGCGTACGGTTTTTCTTCAACAAGCATGCGAGCGTCATAGAAGACCCGGGCACCGGTTCCGCGTGCGCGAATCTCGGCGGCTGGTTTGTCGCGCAACGCACGCCACTGCCGTTTGCCGTGCAGGTCCTGCAGGGCGACCAGGTCGGACGTCCGTGCCGCCTTGGCCTTAAAGTGGACAAGGACGGGCAGATCTTCGTATCCGGCCGCGTGATCGCGCTCGGCCGCGGCGAAATTTCGCTGTAATG
This sequence comes from Betaproteobacteria bacterium, assembly GCA_947474275.1. Taxonomy (GTDB): domain Bacteria; phylum Pseudomonadota; class Gammaproteobacteria; order Burkholderiales; family SG8-41; genus PALSA-1004. Next base: position 11,361 of record CANJHY010000002.1, on the reverse strand, counting down.
CGACTGCCTCGATCCTGATGACCGGGTTATCGGCTTACGAACTCGCCTACTGCGCAGGCGTGATCTTTTTCGCCTACGGCCTGCGCGGCAGCACCGGTTTTGGCGCAGTCATCGGCATGCCGCTGCTCGCCCTCGTGCTGCCGCTGAAAGTGCTGGTGCCAGTGTGGACGCTGCTCGGCTTCGCCTCGTCTGCCGCCATCGTCGCCCGCGACTACAAACAGGTTGCGCGCGCGGCGTTCATTTCATTCATTCCGTGGTGCGTGCTCGGCATCGCGATCGGCCTCTACTTTTTCACACAACTCGATTCTCGGATGCTCGCGCAGGGACTGGGGACTCTCGTCATCGCCTATGCGGCGTTTGCCATGTGGAACGCGCTGCGTCCACGGACGCGTACCGTCAAGCTGCCGCCCTTTACCGGCCCGCTGGCGGGCACCCTCGCGGGCGCGGTCGGCGCAATGTTCGGTACCATGGGCACCCTGTTCTTCGTCCCCTTTCTCGACGCGCATGCGCTGAACAAGGACCAGTTCCGCGGGACGATTTCCGCGATGCTGCTGTTGTTAAGCACCGTTCGCGGCATCGGCTACTATGCGGCCGGCGAGTTCACGCCGGAATCGTGGCTCATGTTTGGCGCCGCGTTTCCGGCGATGCTCGCCGGCATGTACGTCGGCGACCGCATTCATCTGCAACTCAGCGAAACCACCTTCCGTCGTTTCGTGTGCGCAACGCTGCTGCTGTGCGGCGCTATACTCTGGCTGAAATAATGGACAACCCGGCACCCACCATCGCCGAATCGCTGGCTGAATTCATCGCCCGGCTCGATTACGCGTCGATTCCCGCAGCGGTCCGTGCGCAGGCCAAGTTGCACTGGCTGGATTCGATCGGCGTGGCACTCGCGTCTTCAGGTTTCGATTTCGCGCGCAAAGCGTGCGCCGGACTGGCCGCCCTGGGCCGCGGCGAATACCCCGTCATCGGCATGCCGGCGCGGCTTGCGTTGCGCGACGCAGTCTTGATGAATGGCATGCTCGTGCATGGCATAGAGTTCGACGACACCTCGCTGCTCGGGCGCGTGCATCCGAGCGCTTTTTGCGTGCCGAGCGCGCTGGGGGCCGGCTGTTTTTCCAAAGCCGGCGGAAAAGACGTCATGGCGGCATATATCGGCGGCGTCGAGTGTGCGGTACGCCTGGGCATGGCGGCGCGCGGGGGATTCACGCCCGCGGGTTTCAATGCGGTCGGTGTCATCGGCGCGTTCGGCAGCGTGCTCACCGCGGGCAAGCTGTTGGGCCTCGATGCCGCACAACTCGCGATGGCACAAGGCATCGCCTATAGCACGGCGTCTGGAAACCGGGAATTTTCCGCCGCAGATTCGTGGACCAAGCGTTTCGAAGCCGGCTGGCCCGCCGCCAGCGCGATCACCGCCGCGATGCTGGCGAAAGAAGGCTATGTCGGCCCGCGCACCGCTTACGAAGGCCGGTTCGGCGTCTTCACGACCTATCTGAATGCGCCGGCGCCGGCCGCCGATCTCGCGGGCATCACGTCCGGCCTGGGCCGGGATTGGGAATTCTCGCGCATCCTGATCAAGCTGCTGCCCTCGTGCTATTTCAACCATGCCATCATCAATTCGACGATAGCGGTGGTGACGCAGCATAATATCGCCACGTCCGGCATTCGCGTCATTCGCGTGCTCGTGCCGCAGGCGGGAATCAGCACCGTATGCGAACCGCGCGATAAGAAAGTTGCGCCGAACGACATCGCCGCCGCGCAGTTCAGCGTTTATTATTCGGCGGCATGCGCGGCAACACGCCGGCGCTTTACCTTGCAGGAGCTGGACGCCGGCACGCTCAACGACCCCGCCATCCGTGCGCTCGCGCAAAAAGTCGAATACGTTGCCGACCCGCAATCGAATTTTCCGGCGCACTATTCGGGTGGCGTGGAAATCACCACGGCCGACGGCCGCACCTTCAGCGCGCGCGAAGACGTGAACGCAGGATCGACGGAAAACCCGCTCGCGGCTTCTGCGATAGAAGATAAATTCCTCGCCAACGCGGAGCGCGTGCTGCCACGTGGGCGCGCCCTGGCGCTGCGCGACCGTTTGCTCGATATTGAGAGCTGCGGCGACATCGGCGAAATCGCGGCCGAGCTTGGCGCGTCTTGAGTTGTCGCGATTTCGACTTATACTGCGCGTTAACCCACCCGGGGAGATCCGCATGAAAATTGCACGCATGCTTGTTCTGGCGGCATTCACGGCACCCGCGCTGATCGGCAACGCGGCAGCCCAGACGGCTAAAACTCTTCCGGCCCAGCATTATTACTACGACGACTACGAGTGGCCGCTGCCGGGCGAAGGCACGACTTCGATGACGCTGAACGGCATGAAAAGCGCGCACATCGTCTGGATAACGCAGGTGCGCTCGGCAGAAGGCAAGCCGCTGGCGGATTCTGCGGTGATCACTCTAATCGAGGGAAGCAAGACCAGGTTTGCGCCGCGCGGCGGCTGCACCTTCGAGCTCGAACTCGTCAATGCCAATCCTCCCGTCATTCACATGCATAAGCCGTCGCAGATGTGCACGCTGCAGCCGGGTGCCAAAGTGGTTTTCAAGGTGCTCGCGGCGCCCTGAGCGAAGCGCCGGCGGGAACTCAGCCCCGCAGTTAGCCGGTAACGCCGATGTTCCACGGCACGAATTCGTGGTCGCCAAGGCCGAGGATTTCGCTCTTGGTTTTTTCGCCCGATACGGTGCGCAGCAGGTCTTCGAAAATTTCCTGGCCCATCTGCTGCATCGACCGGCTGCCGTCGAGGATACCGCCGCAATTGATGTCCATATCGTCCTTGAGGCGGTTGTACATCGGCGTGTTTGTGGCAAGCTTGATCGACGGCACCGGTTTCGCGCCGAACATCGAGCCGCGTCCGGTCGTGAACATGATGACGTTGGCGCCGCCGGCGATTTGCCCGGTGGCCGAGCACGGGTCGAAACCCGGCGTGTCCATGAACACGAGCCCGTGCTGCTTGACCGGCTCGGCATAGCGGTACACTTCCATCAGCGGCCCAGTGCCGCCCTTCATCGACGAGCCCAGCGATTTTTCGAAAATATTCGCGAGCCCGCCGGTCTGGTTGCCCGGGCTCACGTTGCCGTTGATCTGGGTGTCGCGGCCAACCGTGTACTCGTCTTTCCACCAGCGGATACGCTCGATCAGCTTCTCGCCGACTTCGCGCGAACGCGCGCGCCGCGTGAGCGTATGTTCGACACCGTAGATTTCCGGCGTCTCCGACAGGATCGCCGTGCCGCCGTGGCGCACCAGGATGTCCATCGCCGCACCCAGCGCGGGGTTGGCGGTGATCGATGAAAAACCGTCCGACCCGCCGCACTGCAAACCCACCATGATGTGGCTCGCCGGCACCGGCGTGCGCTGCACGCGATTGGCTTCCGGCAGCATTTCCTTCACCGCCGCGATCCCGGCCGCTATCGTCTTCGTCGTGCCGCCCTCGTCCTGCATGACGAACGAGCGCAGGCGCGAATTTTCTTCGAGGCCCTGCTCTTTGAATAATTTGCTGACCTGGTTGCGCTCGCAGCCGAGGCCGATGACGAGTGCCGATGCGAGGTTTGCGTGCAGCGCATATCCCGCCATCGTGCGCCGCAGGAGGTCCATCGGCTCGCCCGTCATTTCCATGCCGCAGCCGGTCGCGTGCGCGAAAGCAACGACGCCGTCGATATTCGGAAACTCCGCCAGCCGTTCGGGCGTGAAGTACTCGGCGACTTTGTGCACGACCGTCGCCGAGCAATTCACCGTGGACAACACGCCGACGTAATTGCGCGTGGCGATCTGGCCGTTTGCGCGCACTATGCCCATGAAGGTCGCACGTTCGCTCTCCGGGATAAATTGCACCGGGCGATAATCCTTGGCATACGCGTAATCGCGGTCGAATTCGCGGAACTCCATGTTGTGCGAATGCACGAACGTGCCCGGCGCGATATCGGCCGCCGCAAAACCTATCGTCACGTTGTACTTGAGTATGGGCTCGCCCTTTTTGATGGCGCGCGTCGAAATTTTGTGGCCGGACGGCACCTGGCTGCGACACGTGAGGCCGTCGCCAAGCTTGGTGCCGATCTCGACATTGGCGCGCGCGATCACCACGTTGTCCGCCTCGTGCAGGCGGATGACGGGACCGGCGGCGGGTTTCTCCAGGACTTCTATCATGGCATTCACCTTTCGGGCCAATAGCTGGCGCAAGACGGCATTTTATCCCGTTGCCGGAATTTCGCGCGGTTAACGCGCAACCGGCTTCGACGGTATTATCCGGTTCCCCCCGCTTCCGGACGGAAAAAATGCCTGTACTGCAATCACCCGGCCTTGAAATGCATTACGAGGTCGACGACTTCGCCGACCCGTGGACGCAGCCCGAAACCATCCTGCTGCTGCACGGCAATTGCGAGAGCGGACAGGCTTGGTACGGCTGGATGCCGCAGCTCGCGCGCCGTTACCGCGTGGTGCGCCCGGACATGCGCGGTTTCGGCCGCTCGACGCCGATGCAACGGGACTTCAAGTGGACGCTTGATGTCATCATCGACGATTACATCCGGCTGATGGACCACCTCGGCGTCGAGCGCTTTCACCTGGTCGGCGCCAAAATCGGCGGCACCGTCGCGCGCGCATTCGCCGCCCGCCGGGCAAAGCGTGTCGCCACGCTTACCCTGATCGGCACGCCGACACCGTTCCGTGCCGGCACCACCGAGCGCATTCCCGCATGGACCGAGATGTTCGAGACGAAAGGCGTCGAGCATTGGGCGCGCGAAAGCATGGCGGGCCGGCTCGGCGATCATTTCCCCGCAGAAGGCGCCGAGTGGTGGACGAAGTTCATGGGGCGCACCGCAGTCTCATCGCAGGTCGGCTTTATCGCCACCATCGCCTGCGTGGACATCACGCCCGACATGCCTAACATCGCCTGCCCGACGCTGGTAATCACCACGGAGCAGAGCGGCCTCGCCTCGGTCGAAGAAAACCGCGCATGGCAAAAGACCATATGCAATTCAAGCCTGCTGGTGCTGCCGGGGAATTCCTACCACGTCGCGGCCACCGATCCGGAGCGTTGCGCCACGGCGACGCTGGATTTCATCGCACGAAACGGCGCAGCCGCGAACCAAGGAAATTAACCGTCGCACCCGCGCAGGCGGGTGCCCAGACGCATTTTAAAATCCTGGGTTCCCTGCCCCGGCCAGAGACCTGCCGGGGCAGGCTCTCACGCACGGAACGACGAAACTCAGGACTTAGCCGGGGTCAGCTTGCCGCCGAGTTTCTCGCAAGTGCCTTTGGCAACCAGCTTCCACGCGGTCGGGTCGTTGTCCACCCGGGAACTGCCCGCGCACGAATGTTTGCCGGCAGCGCACTCGTTCTGGCCGGCTTTCGACACGCCGTAGCATTTTTCCTTGGGCGTAGACTGCGCCTGCGCGGTGGTGGTACCCGCGACGCCAAGGGCGACCAGCCCCATGAGGGCTGAGCGTATGACTGCTTTCTGGTCCATGGAACCTCCTGTTAAGTATTGGAGTAACGCGCAACATGCTTGGTCGGCATACAGGACATTTCCTTACCCCGGCCCAGCCTGTGCGCAAATGATACCAGCACTATCTACGGAGTTGCCGCGCAACTGGATTCAAGCCGTCACGGGTTTTCATACTTCTGCAGCAGCAGGTAAAGCGGGTCGATCGAGACCGACAGCGGCCCCACGTACGGGTATTCGAGCTGGTTCGCCAGCGTCATGATCAGCGCGTAGGCCACCGAGGCCAGGGACACCGAAATATAGCCGCTGCGCTTGGAGTTGAACATGATGAGATTGATCAGGGTCAGGATGGTGAGCAGATAGACCGTCACCCACAGGCCCGGATGGATCGAACTCTTGAAAGTGCCCGACAGCCGCTGGTGCCTGAACGCGCTGAGATTGGCCAACTCGCCCATGGCGTGCGAGCGCACCAGCGGGTCCTTGATGCCCATGCAGATCTTGTAAATCTCGTCGATATGCTTGACCGCGTCTTCAGAGCCCTGCTGGCGGCTCTCCTGGTTGAACTCCATGGTCGCGACAGTCTGCACGTAGAGCACCAGCGCACGCTCGGCTTCGCGCATCATCTTTGCGTCGTGCTTGAGGTCCATGTGAATGTTCTCGATCGCCTGCGCCTCCTTCTTGAGGATGGCGTCCTGCTCGCGATGATGGTTGAGCAGGGTGACCACCACGAACGCAAGCGTCAGGCCGGTCACGCCGTTCAGGATGCCGGAGACCATCGGGTAGACGAAATCGTTGTTCTCCATGTCGTTCTTCTTGAGCAGCCGCCGGATGACGTTCTGCACCGGGAATGTAATGAAGAGATAGGGAATCAGGACGACGACGAAGGTAATCATAAAACCCTGCGACGCCAGCCACAGTGAAAATTCCGCCACCCAGTCGAAAACTATTCTCGCGCTCATGTGGAACTCCCCGGTTTCTTATCCCATGCCGCGTGCGGCGGCGCGGCGCTTATTCTACCGCCTGGCTGTCGGCGATGACTTTGCCGAGCCGCGCTATGCCTTCGCGCATTTTCTCGGGCGTGACGGTGGCAAAACTCAGCCGCATCGTGTTCGGGCTCGGCGCTTCCGCAAAAAACGGGCCGCCCGGCACGTAACCCACGTTTTCATTGAGCGCGGCATCGAGCATCTGCGCGGCATCGATGCCGGCGGGCAGCGTCGCCCACACGAACATGCCGCCAGTCGGCTTTGTCCACGTGGCGCCGCGCGGAAAATGCTGCTCCATCGCCTGCAGCATGGCCGCGCACTGCGCTGCGTAAATTTTGCGGCTCGCGGGCAAGTGGGTGTCGAGAAAACCATCCTTGATGACTTCGTACGCCATCATTTGCGTCAGTGTGGACGTATGCAGATCGGCGCCCTGCTTCGCCTGCTCAAGTTTTTGCGCGAGGGCGAGCGGCGCGACCACGTAGCCGAGACGAATACCGGGCGCGAGTATTTTCGAGAACGACCCCAGGTGCACCACTGCATCGGGACTCATCGACAATAACGTCTGATAGGTCGTGCCGGCGTGATCGAGCAGACGGTAAGGATCATCGTCCACCACCAACAACTGGTGCCGCGCTGCCTGCTCCACCAACGCGACGCGGCGTGCGTGCGACAAAGTCCGACCGGTCGGATTCTGAAACGTCGGTATCGTATAGAGGAAGCTTGCGCGGCCGCCGCAGCGTTTCATCACATCCGGCAACGCGGCAGGATTGAGGCCCTCTTCATCCATCGGGATCGAAACGAAGCGCGGCGCGTAGATGCCCATTGCGTGCAGGGCGCCGACGTAGGTCGGGGTCTCGACGATGACCGGGTCGCCTTCATTGATGAGCACCTTGCCCAAAAGGTCGAGGCCCTGCTGCGAACCCGACACCATCAACACCTGTTCGGGAGTTATGCGCGCGCCGTTGGTGGAAAGCGTGTCGGCGATCCACGCCCGCAGCGGCGCGTAGCCGTCGGTAGGCGAATACTGCAACGCCGCCTTGCCTTCGCGCGATAGCACTTTATCGAACGCGGCGCGTATCGTGTCGACCGGGAAAGTCGAGGGCGACGGCAGCCCGCCGGCGAAGGAAATGACTTCCGGCCGCTGGCTGATTTTTTTGACGATATCGCGTATCGCCGAACCCGTCAGCGCCTGCGCCCGCGCCGAAAACTGCCATACCGGTGATGTTTTTTTGTCTCGAGTATCCATGCATTGATTTTACTCGACCTTGCCGCGCCCGTCGCCGCCCCGCAAACCCCGGCTTGACGGCAACACGGCCGTGGCGGATGCTGGCGCCGACACCTTCCTGTTTCATATCCCCATGCATATAGACCATGAGATCAAGCTCGACTTCAAGGACGTACTGATCCGCCCCAAACGCTCGGCGTTGCCGTCGCGCGCGGAAGTCGACATCACGCGTAAATTCACTTTCAAGCATGCCAGCAACAGCTTCGACGGCGTGCCGATCATCGCGTCGAACATGGACACGGTGGGCACCTTCGAGATGGCGCGTGCGTTCGCGAAGTCCGGCCTCTCAGTCGCGCTGCACAAGCACTACGGCGTCGATGAGCTCGTCGCGTTCTTCAAGACGCTGAAGACCAAGTCCAACGCGTTTTATTCGATGGGCATCACCAAGCACGACCGCGAAAAATTCGCCAGCGTCATGCGGCGGGCTGGCAGCGCGGTGCGTTACGTGTGCATAGACGTCGCCAACGGCTATACCGAGAGCTTCGTCGATTTCGTCGCGCGCTTTCGCGAGACCTATCCGAAGATCACCGTAATGGCCGGCAACGTCGTGACCGGCGAAATGACCGAAGAGCTGATCCTGTCCGGCGCCGACATCGTCAAGGTCGGCATCGGCCCCGGCTCGGTGTGCACCACGCGCAGCATGACGGGCGTCGGCTATCCGCAGTTGTCGGCGGTGATCGAATGCGCCGATGCCGCGCACGGTCTCGGCGGCCGCATTTGCGCGGATGGCGGCTGCACTTCACCCGGCGATGTTGCTAAAGCGTTCGGCGGCGGGGCCGACTTCGTGATGCTGGGTGGCATGCTCGCCGGCCACGACGAGTGCATGGGCGACGTGGTCGAGCAGGACAGCGGCAAGTTCAAGCGTTTCTACGGCATGAGCTCGCGCACCGCGATGGAAAAATATTCGGGCGGCGTCGCGCACTACCGCGCGTCCGAAGGCAAAGAGGTGCTCGTGCCATACCGCGGCCCGGTCGCCAACTCGCTGCAGGACGTGTTGGGTGGGTTACGCTCCGCCTGCACCTACGTCGGCGCGCGCACGCTGAAAGAACTAACCAAGCGCACCACTTTCGTCCGCGCCGGCATGCAGACCAACGAGGTCTTCTCCGGAAATTAGGAGCTGCTTCCAAAACATTTTGGAACCGCCGATGAACGCCGATTAACGCCGATAAGCACAAAAGAGTGACGTTGGTTCGGCGCCGGGTCTGGAACTTTATCGGCGTTAATCGGCGGTTGCTTTTCGGTATTGCGTTTTAATTGGTTCTTGTCGCGCAACAGCGGCACGCGGCAACGGCTTGGAGCACCGCGCAGACTGGCGTAAAATGGCTGCCTCGCCATTACTTTCCGCCATGAGGATACCGCCATGCCGAAAATCGCTTCCTACGATGATGTAAAAGCCAATCGCCTGGTGCGCGAATTACCAGTCGGCAAGGGCTGGCGCACCAACTTCCTGACGTATCCGGAAGGCACTAACTTGGCGGAAGAGCCGATGGGCTTTCTGGTCGAAGGCAATCACGAACGCGTCATCCGTCCGCACTACCATGAAAACGACCAGTTCCAGGTCGTGGTCAGCGGCGGCGGCGTGCTCGGCAAGCACAAGCTTTCGATCCACGCAGTGCATTTTTCGCGCGCTTACACGCCGTACGGCCCGATCAACTTCGGCGCCGACGGGCTGGGCTTTCTCACGCTACGCGCGCGCAAAGACCCGGGCGCGCAATACATCTCGGACTCCCGCGAAAAGCTCGTCGCAGTCGCTGACCGCAAACCATGGCAGGTCACTGAAGCGCCCGACTTCACGCGCAGCGGCGACGTGAGCCTGCGCCCGTTTACGCAGATCAAGGACGAGCGCGGCCTCGCGGCATTTTCGCTGAGCATGGCACCGAATGCCGCAGTGATCCTACCCGACCCGTCGCAAACCGGCGGTCAGCACATCATCGTCACCAAAGGCAGCCTCTCCTACCAGGACCGCGAATACAAAGGCCTCGCCGTCGCTTTCGTGAAAACGCATGAAGGCGCGTGGCAGATCACCGCCGGCTCTGAAGGTCTCGAAGCGATCGTCCTCAACTATCCGCGCCGCGAGGCGCCTGCCGCCGCGAATGACGCCGTAGCCGCGAAATCGCCGCAGCATCGCGTCTGGCAATGCATGTTGTGTGCATTCACATACGACGAAGCCAAAGGCATGCCGGACGAAGGCGTCGCCGCCGGAACGCGCTGGGAAGACGTGCCCGAAACGTGGACCTGCCCGGATTGCTCAGCGAGCAAGAGCGATTTTCAGATGGAAGTCGTCGGCTGAAATAACGCACGGCGCGGCAACTCAGTCGCAAGCAACTGGTCTATTTCTATCGGCAGCGCGAAGCCGGATAACCATCCGGCCGCACCGCCATCCATGCAATTTGTGTGCGACAGCTCTGGCTGTCGTTGTTCTTTTCGGGAGCATGATTGAAACGAGCCGTAAAAGTTCAGCCTTCAATTGAACATGCTGTCACGCCCGTCGATTTGTGCGACCTCGAATTCGAGAACACGTTCGTGCGCGAATTGCCCGCCGATCCGGTGCTGACCAACGTGCCACGTGCTGTGCGCAACGCTTCTTATACGCGGGTCGAGCCGACTGCGGTACCCGCGCCGCGATTGCTCGGTTGGTCCGATGATGTTGGCGCAATGCTCGGCGTCGCACGTCCAGCTTCACCAACCGGGCCCGCAGTTGAAGTTCTGGCCGGCAATCGCGTGCTGGATGGCATGCAGCCTTACGCGGCGCGTTACGGCGGGCATCAGTTCGGGCATTGGGCGGGACAGCTCGGCGATGGCCGCGCGATCACGCTTGCTGAAACTGTCAGCGCGCGCGGCGCGCGTTATGAATTGCAACTGAAAGGCGCAGGACTGACGCCGTACTCGCGTACCGCTGATGGCCGCGCCGTGCTGCGTTCTTCGGTGCGCGAATTCATGTGTAGCGAGGCGATGCATCATCTCGGCGTGCCGACCACGCGCGCGCTGAGCCTGGCAGCTACCGGCGCGACGGTCGTGCGCGACATGTTTTACGACGGCAACCCCGAGGCCGAGCCCGGCGCGGTGGTGTGCCGCGTCGCGCCATCCTTTGTGCGTTTCGGCAATTTTCAGATACTTACGGCGCATAAAGAACTCGCTACGCTCAAACTGCTCGCAGACTACGTGATCACCACGCACTATCCGGAACTGGGCACGACCTCGAATGAGACGCTGTCCGGCGCGGGATCCTCGCGCGATGTTTACGCGCGCTGGTTCGAAGAGATCTGCCGGCACACCGCGCTGATGATCGTCGACTGGATGCGCGTGGGCTTCGTGCATGGCGTGATGAACACCGACAACATGTCTATACTCGGACTCACCATAGACTACGGGCCCTACGGCTGGCTCGAAGGCTACGATCCCTCGTGGACGCCGAACACGACGGACGCGGAAGGCCGGCGGTACGCTTACGGCAACCAGCCGCAGATCGCGCACTGGAACTTGCTGCAGCTCGCCAATGCGCTTTATCCGCTGATCGAAGACAAGGTGCCGCTCGAAAGCGCGCTAGGGGTTTACGCCGACGTATTCCAGAACAGCTGGCAAGCCGCGCTCGACGAGAAACTTGG
>CANJHY010000001.1:0-91229 GCA_947474275.1 Betaproteobacteria bacterium | reverse complement strand
GCATACTGGTTGATGCCGCCGTTGCTGAACTCGATTTCGAGCACGCGGTTGCGCGCGTCGTAGCCCGCCGAGCGCAGGTTGCTGGCATTGAGCCGTTTGCGTTCCATGTCACCTCCTCGCGTCTACAGCAGTTGCGGCGTTTTTATTTTAAAGCCTCGCGCACGATGCCATCCAGCAGCTTGCCAACCTCCCGCAGCGCCTTGACCGACTGCGCCGACCCGCTCGCCGGCGGCTTGCGGTAAAGGACATAAACGCGGTCCGCTTCCGCAGGCAATACGTATACGGCTATCGCGTATGGGCAGAACACCAGATTGCGCGGGTCGGCTTCCATCGTCGAGCGCGAGACCGCGGCACTGCAGAACTGGATCACGTCGGCCTTGAGATAGACCTGGCGGGGGCGACCGATGTCCTTGCCGGTCCGCTCGAGCATGTCGCCAACGTGCGATGTGTGATCAACGACCATTCCGCGGTTCTCGATGGCCATGACGATGCGATCTTTGACCTCGTCATAATCGCCGCGCAGCGACTGGAAAGTAACGCCCGGCGCAGCGGCGCTTGCAGTGCCGCAAGCGAGGCCAAACACGGCCAAGGCAATACCGGTGAGCAGTCGGTTATTCATGGCGTCCTGCGTTTCACGGGATGCCCTTTGCATGGCGTTCGGTGTTTCATGCGATGTGCTTTGCATGGCGTCCTTAATGGCGGCTGGAGCTACCCAGGCCTGCCGAACGTATGGCCCCAAAAACAAGGCGCCGCAATTTTCAGTGCGGCGCCTTGTTTCGTACGCGGTATTTTTCTTACGCGGCGATTCGCGCGTTCCTAGGAACGGTTCGCCATCGGGAACGGCCATGCGCCGGGAATCGAGATCGGCTGTGGCGCCATCGTTGCCGCAGCAGGCTTCTGCGGTGCCGCCTTGCTCTTTGCTGCCGGCTTTTTAGCTGCTGCCGGCTTTTTAGCTGCTGCCGGCTTTTTAGCTGCTGCCGGCTTCTTGCGGGCAGCGGGCTTGGCCTTTTTCTTCGCTACGGGCTTGCGCGCGGCAGATTTTTTGACTGCCGGTTTTTTCTTTTTCGCGGCGGGCTTTCTTGCCGCGGGCTTTTTCGCGCCGGCGTTCTTTTTCGCTGGTTTGCGTTTCTTCGTTTTGGCCATCTCCTGCCTCCTGTTAAGTTCTACAACGCTCCCGTTCGATGCGCGGGTCGGTGATCCAAGCCAACCAGCGGCGCCGATAGTGGCCGCCCGCCTGCTGACCCGGCCGCGGCGCACGCGCCGCGGCAAGCACAGCCTGCCCCTCTAGTGCAAAGCCGACAGCGCTTTGCTGGCCAGATCGCGGTACAGCACTTCCGGATCCAGCTTGATGCCGCCTTCCCAGGTCACCGTGTTTTCGACCGGGTCGACTTCAACCCGGTTGAACGTGTCGATGTCGCACAGCATCCGGAAATACTTGGTGTGCACGAGATCGCCCAGGTAGACGTGGCCTTCCATCCCGTCATTGAAGCGCAACCATAAAGTATAGTTGTCCTCGGCCCGGCATTCAGTGATGGTATGCATACGGCGTCTGTTTCTGGGGTATCTCTTGGCTAGTAAGCTTAGTCCCAACTGAGCGCGCCTCCCGTTTGATATTCAATTACACGTGTTTCGAAGAAATTGCGTTCCTTCTTGAGGTCGATCATTTCCGACATCCACGGAAACGGGTTGGTCGCGCCGTCGTACATCTGGTCTAGCCCGATCTGCTGGCAGCGGCGGTTGGCGATGTAGCGCAGGTATTCCTTGAACATCGGCGCGTTGAGCCCCAGCACGCCGCGCGGCATCGTGTCTTCGGCGTAGCGGTACTCCAAATCGACCGCCTTGCGCATGATCTCGTGTATTTCCTGGCGGAATTCCGTCGTCCACAGGTGCGGGTTTTCCATCTTGATCGTGTTGATGAGATCGATGCCGAAATTGCAATGCATCGATTCGTCGCGCAGGATGTACTGGTATTGCTCGGCGGCGCCCGTCATCTTGTTCTGGCGGCCGAGTGCGAGGATCTGCGTAAAGCCAACGTAGAAGAACAATCCTTCCATGACGCACGCAAACACGATCAGGCTCTTCAGAAGGTCCTGGTCGCTCTGCTGGGTGCCGGTCTTGAATAGCGGGTTGGTCAGCGTGTCGATGAAGGGGATCAGGAACTCGTCCTTCTCGCGGATCGAGGAGACTTCGTGGTACGCGTTGAACACCTCGCCCTCGTCGAGCCCCAGGCTTTCGACGATGTACTGGTATGCGTGGGTGTGGATCGCTTCTTCAAACGCCTGGCGCAGCAGGTACTGGCGGCACTCCGGCGCCGTGATATGGCGGTAGGTGCCGAGCACGATATTGTTCGCGGCGAGGGAATCGGCGGTGACGAAAAAACCGAGGTTGCGCTTGACGAGGCGGCGCTCGTCTTCGGTCAGCCCGTTGGGGTCTTTCCACAGTGCGATGTCGCGGCTCATCTGGATTTCCTGCGGCATCCAGTGGTTGGCGCAGGCGGACAGGTATTTTTCCCACGCCCATTTGTATTTGAACGGCACCAGCTGGTTGACGTCGGTCTGGCCGTTGATGATGCGTTTGTCGGCGACGTTCACGCGCCGCATCTGCGCCGGCGCCGTCGGCGCCAATGCCGCCAGTGCAGCGGCAGGGTCGCTCGGTAACGCGCCGGTATGCGGCACGGCGCCCGTCATCTGCAATCCAGCCGCGGCGAGGCCGCTCCCAGGCGGCGTATTTTCTTCGAATTGCAACATGCGTAGCTCCTTTATTGATTTTGTGGGTGGACGACGATCAACAGCTGACGTGCCCTTTATCTGTGTTGTGGGTGGGCCCGTTTGGTTGCTCTGTGTCTGACCTTTTCAGTGATTGTCGGCTCTGCCGCTATTGGCAGGATTCGCATTCCGGGTTATCTATGGAGCAAAACTTGGCGTCGGTCGCAGGTGCGGCGTCGACGCCGCCGCTGGTCGGCACCGCGTTGAGCGCTCCAGTCTTGCCGGTGGATTTCTCCACGTGCGTGGCGCCCATTGTGCGCAGGTAGTAAGTCGTCTTCAGGCCGCGCAGCCATGCCAGTTTGTAGGTTTCGTCGAGCTTCTTGCCGGATGCGCCCGCCATGTAGATGTTGAGCGACTGCGACTGGTCGATCCACTTCTGCCGCCGCGCCGCGCATTCGACCAGCCAATTGGGCTCGACTTCGAATGCCGTGGCGTAGAGGCTGCGGATTTCCTGCGGAATGCGGTCGATCTTGGCCAGCGTGCCGTCGAAATACTTCAAATCCGACATCATCACTTCGTCCCACAGGTTGAGCTTCTTCAGATCCTCGACCAGGTATTCGTTGGTCACCGTGAATTCGCCCGACAGGTTCGATTTCACGTAGAGGTTCTGATACGTCGGCTCGATGCACTGCGAGAGCCCGGTGATGTTGGCGATGGTCGCGGTCGGCGCGATCGCGACGCAGTTGGAGTTGCGCATGCCGACCTGCTTGATACGCTTTCTCAACGTGTCCCAGTCGAGCGTGGAGGACATATCGGTCTCAACGTAGCCGCCGCGCTCTTCGGCGAGCAGCTTCAGCGACTCGTGCGGGAAGATGCCCTTGTCCCACAGTGAGCCTTTGAAAGTCGAATACGGCCCGCGCTCTTCGGCGAGATCTGCCGACGCCGCATAGGCGGTATAGGCGACCGATTCCATCGAGCGGTCGGAGAACTCGACCGCCGCCTGCGAGCCGTACGGGATGCGCAGCATGTGCAGGCAATCCTGGAAGCCCATGATGCCGATGCCGACTGGGCGGTGCTTGAAGTTCGAGTTGCGCGCCTTGTTGACCGAGTAATAGTTCAGATCGATCACGTTGTCCAGCATGCGCATGGCCGTGCCGACCGTGCGTTTGAGTTTTTCGAGATCGAGCTTGCCGGTTGCAACGTCAAGGTGCGCGGGCATATTGACCGAGCCCAGGTTGCAGACCGCGATTTCGTCTTCGTTGGTATTGAGCGTGATTTCCGTGCACAGGTTGGAACTGTGCACGATACCGACGTGGCTTTGCGGCGAGCGGATGTTGCAGGGATCCTTGAACGTGATCCACGGGTGCCCCGTCTCGAACAGCATCGTCAGCATCTTGCGCCACAGCTGGGCGGCCGGAATTTTCTTGAATAGCTTCAGTTCGCCCTTGGCGGCCTTCTCTTCGTAGCCGATATAGGCCAGCTCGAACGCCTTGCCGAACATATCGTGCAGGTCGATCACGTCCGACGGCGAGAACAGTGTCCATTCGCCGTTTTCCATCACGCGTTTCATGAACATATCCGGAATCCAGTTCGCGGTGTTCATGTCGTGCGTGCGGCGGCGGTCGTCGCCGGTGTTCTTGCGCAGCTCGAGGAATTCCTCGATGTCCAAATGCCAGGTTTCCAGGTACGAACACACCGCGCCCTTGCGTTTGCCGCCCTGGTTCACCGCCACCGCGGTGTCGTTGACGACTTTCAGGAACGGCACCACGCCTTGCGATTTGCCGTTGGTGCCCTTGATGTGGGCGCCCAGCGCGCGCACCGGCGTCCAGTCGTTACCGATGCCGCCCGCGTATTTCTGCAGCATCGCGTTTTCCTTGATCGCCTCGTAAATGCCGTCGAGGTCGTCCGCCACCGTCGTCAGGTAGCAGCTCGCGAGCTGCGAGCGGCGCGTTGCGGAATTGAACAGCGTCGGCGTCGAACTCATGAAGTCGAACGACGAGAGCACGTTGTAGAACTCGATCGCGCGCGCTTCGCGCTGCGCTTCCGGCTCGTTTAGCGCGAGCCCCATGGCCACGCGCATGAAAAACGTCTGCGGCAACTCGATGCGCGTGCCCTGCACGTGCAGGAAATAGCGGTCGTAGAGGATCTGCAGGCCGAGATAGCCGAACTTGAAGTCGCGCTTCGGGTCGAGTGCTGCCCCCAGGCTTTTCAGGTCGTAGTTGCCGATGCGCTCATCGAGGAGCTCGGCGTCTATGCCTTTTTTGATGAGCAGCGGAAACACTTCGGCGTAGCGCGTTTTCATGTCCGCCTGCGTGAGTTCTTCGCCGACAGTCTCGAGGCGCAGCGTATGCAGCAGCAGGCGCGCGGTGACGTAGCTGTAGGCGGGGTCCTTCTCGATCATCGCGCGCGCCGACAGGATCAGCGATTTGCGCACTTCATCGACCGGCACGCCTTCGTAGAGGTCTTTCAGCGTGGCCTGCATGATCACGTTCGGATCGACCGCGCGGCCGAGCCCCTCGCAAGATTCCTGCACGAGTGCGGCGACCTTGCCGAGATCGAGCGGGCGCGTCTTGCCATTGTCCGTCACGTTGATCGTCGGCTGCGCGGCGATCACCTCGGCGTGCGCTTCGCGCTGCTTGGCGCGTTCAAGCGATCGCTGCTCGCGATACAGCACGTACGAACGCGCGACTTCGTGCTCGCCCGAACGCATGAGTGCCAGTTCGACCTGGTCCTGGATGTCTTCAATATGGAAGGTGCCGCCGCTCGGCTGCCGGCGCATCAACGCGCCGACCACCATCTCGGTCAGCTTGGCGACGACCTCGCGCACGCGCGCGGATGCGGCGCCCTGACCGCCGTTGACGGCGATATACGCCTTGGTCAAGGCGATCGAAATCTTCGACGGCTCGAAACCGACTACCGCGCCATTGCGGCGAATAATCTTGTATTCGCTATAGCGGGATTGCATCGCATCGGAAGTGCTTTCTACGGCAAACTTCGCGACGGAATCAGGAATGGGAGGGTGGTTGGCTAACTGCATGGGTCTCTCCTTAACCGTTCATTTCTTTGTGTTTTTTTTCTGCCGTGCGGCCTGCCGCCACACGCCAGCCCCTTAAAAACCACTATATGTTGTGTTGGAATCGATACTTCGAACTAATTCTAGTGTCTAGATTTCTAGAGTGCAATAGCTTTTGAAAGTTTTTTTACCGCCTCGGTTTTACCTGCGAAACAGCGCGGACTTACTTGTTGCAACAGGGAAAAATCTGATTAAAAAATAAGCAGAAAAAGACCGGGAACGGCGTCAAATCTGGCTTTGCCGGACATTGCGTTGCAGCGCAAAAAAGCGTCGCCGGAACACGCAATTCGGGACCCGAAATCAGGTTTTCGGCCGCCGAGGTAAGTCCACACACACCGAAAAATGCGGCCGGCCGGCCGGTGCGGCGACTGTGCTGCGGCAAACGCTTTTGAATCTGCCTTGCGGGAAGTAGTGCTTTTTACGCCTGCCGCAGCAGACCCCGATACCGCGGCCAATCGAAACACGGGCCGGGATCGGTCTTGCGCGCGGGCGCGATGTCGGAATGACCGACGATGTCGGCCAGCGCGTACGCGGCCTGCAGCGCGTTCGTGAGATGTGCCAGGCGCTCGTACTGAATGTCGGCGAACGGCATGTCGTCCGTGCCTTCGAGCTCGATGCCGATGGAGTGGTCGTTGCAGCGGTCGCGTCCGCGCCAGCTCGACTCTCCGGCGTGCCACGCGCGTTTGCCGACCGGCACGAACTGGATCAGTTCGCCGCCGCGCCGGACCAGGAAATGCGCCGACACCCTGAGTGGCGCGATCTCGCGGTAATACGGGTGTGCCGCGCCGTCGAGTTTATTGGTGAAGAGATCGACAATGCCCGGCCCGCCGAATTCGCCCGGCGGCAGGCTGATATTGTGGATGACGAGCAGTTCGATTGCGGTGCCGGCCGGCCGCTCGTCGCAATTGGGTGACGGAATGTAGAGCGCGCCCTGCAGCAATCCGGCGGAATCGATTTGCATCTACGCTTCCGCCCCGCGCGTGAGGCGTGAGGCGTCAGGCGTGAGGAGCAAAAAGCACGCAGGCAGTACGTCCTCGCTACTCACTCGTCACTCCTCACTCCTCACTAATTAATGCCCAGCCGCTCCATGCGGTAGCGCAGCGCGCGAAACGTGATGCCCAGCAATTTGGCAGCCGCCGTGCGGTTGTAGCGCGTCTGGTCGAGGGCTTTGAGGATGGCCTCCTTCTCGACGCTGTCGAGATGCTCCTGCAGCGGCAGGCCGGTGCGATCGACGGGCGCGGATTCGCCGGTCGCGGGCGACGTGAGCTGCAAATCGTCCGCCTCGATCTCGTCCCCCGCGCACAACGCCATCGCGCGCTCGAGAATATTTTCCAGTTCGCGCACGTTGCCCGGGAACTGATAGGCGCGCAGCGCGGCGACCGCAGCGCCCCCCAGCGCCGGCACCTTGCCGTTTTCGCCCACGCTTTTGCGCAATATTTCGCGTGCGAGCACCGCGATATCGTCGCGCATTTCGCGCAGCGCCGGCATGCGCAGTTCGATCACGTTCAGCCGGTAGTACAGGTCCTGACGGAACTTGCCGTCCTTCACCGCGTCGGCCAGATGATGGTGGGTGGCGCTGATGATGCGCACGTCGACGTTTTCCTCGCCGGTCGAGCCCACCTTGCGCACTTTTTTCTCCTGGATCGCGCGCAGCAGTTTGACCTGCATCTGGATCGGCAGATCGGCGACTTCGTCGAGAAACAGCGTGCCGCCGTTGGCCGCCTGGAAAAAACCTTCGCGGTCCTGGTCGGCGCCGGTAAAAGCGCCTTTCTTGTAACCGAAGAACTCGCTTTCCATCAGGGTCTCGGGAATCGCTCCGCAGTTGACCGGCACGAACGGCGCGTCGCGGCGCGGGCCTTTAAGATGCATCAGGCGCGCCGCCAGTTCCTTGCCGCAGCCCGACTCGCCGCTGATGTGGATGGGGGCCTGGCTGCGCGCGAGCTTGTCTATCATCTGGCGCGTTTGCTGCATGAGCGCCGAGTCGCCGAGCAGCACCGGGAACGTTCCCGCGTCGGCATCTTTTTCGCCGCTCTTTTTTGGCTGGTTTGCGCGCGGCAGCATCAGGGCCGAACGCACGAGCGCACGCAATTGGTTGAGCGAAACCGGCTTCGCCAGGTAATCGAAGGCGCCCGCCTTCAGCGCGGCAACCGCATTTTCGGCGCTGCCATGCGCAGTGATCACGGCCACCGGCGTGCTCGCATAGTTGAGACTGACGTGCTCCAGCAGCTGCAGGCCGTCGCCGTCCGGCAGGCGCATGTCGGTCAGGCACAGATCGTAGCCGTGCTTTTGCATCAGTTGCGTGGCCTCGAACTCGCCCGCCGCGCAATCGGTATCCAGCCCCATGCGCTGCAGCGTGAGACTCAGCAGCTCGCGGATATCAGCTTCGTCGTCAACGATCAAAACCCGGCTCTTGTTCATTAGCGCCTCGCGACTCCCTGACACAGCACGGTGAACTGCGCGCCCGCAGGGGTTTCGATGAATTCCAGCTTCGCGTCGTTGGCCTCGCACACTTCACGCGCGATGTAGAGACCCAGCCCCGTGCCGCTGCCCACGGTGGTAAAGAACGGCTCGAACAACTGGTTGCGCAGCGCCGGCGGCACTCCGGGGCCGTCATCCACCACGTCCAATTTTACAACACCGCCGCTGCCGATGACGTCCACCGCGATGCGGATGCTGGCCTCCAGGCGCCGGCAATGGCGCAGCGCGTTGCGGCACAGGTTCCACATCACCTGGTTGAGGTGGCTGTGGTCGAACGAAACCTCAGGGTCGGCCGCGAGTTCGAGGACGATCAATGACTGCGGGACTTTTTCGATCTGGCAGAACTGCTCGGCAAAAGTCTTCATGTAGTCGCCGACCTTGAAGACCTCGCGATGCGCGCGCTCGCCGCGGTTTAACTTCAGCACATCGTTGACCATGCGGTCAAGCCGCTTGGCATTGTCGTGAATGATCGTCAGCAGCCGCGCGACCGTCTCGTTTAACGCCGGCTCTTCCTGCAGGAGTTCGGTGGCGTGGCTGATCGCGGACAGCGGGTTCCTGACTTCATGGGCAATGTTCGCCGTGAGCCGGCCCAGCGCCGCGAGCTTCATCTGCCGCGCCTGTACCTGCACCCGAGTCAGGTCCTCGAGAAATATCACTGCGCCTACATTGCGGCTGCGGCCGACCGGCACGAAACGCGCGCTGATCTTGTTGTTTTGCACCACCGTGCTCATCGGGTTGAAACCGGCGACCGGGTTCTTGCGCCACTCTTCCAGCCGGCGTGCCAGCGCCGGCGCGTAGTTCTTCAGATACTGTTCGCGCCGCTGCTCGCGCAAAGTGCCGAGCATTTCCTCGGCGCGCGCATTGTGCTGGCGGATCAAGCCGTGCTCGTCGACCACCAGCACGCCGTCCTGCATGTCCTGTATCACCAGCTCGCTGACTTCCGACATGCTGGCAAGATCGATTTCACGTTGTGCTACGAGCTGCTCCGTGGCGACCAGGTATTTCGCCAGCGTGTGCGCCACCCATGCCGTGGTGAAGTAGCCGATGCTGAGCAATCCAGCCTGTACATATTGCGTCGTCTGCCCATAGTAGAAAAGGACCTGCGTCGTGTGTTCGATCAGCACGGCGATGCTTGCCAGCGCGGCGTAAAACAGCGTGAGGCGGCCGCGGCTGATGAGCCCGGCGGCGGCCAGGCCCGACAGCAGCAGCAGGCCTAGTCCGCTTGAGATGCCGCCGCTCGCGAACATCAGCACGACGATGAAAACTATGTCCGCGCCGACCTGCACACCGAGCTGCAGATGAAAGTGCCGGCGCGATGCAATCGCCAGGAAACAGAGCATGCTGAACATCACATAGGCGCCGGAGAAGTAGACGAACAACTCGAATTCCGTCGAGCCGAACGTGATCTGGCGGCCGAAAATCGCCGTGATCGACAACAGCAGCAACGCCACGATAAAGCGGTAGCCATTGAAGAAATACAGCGAACGCCAATAGGAGTCCGACGCGTCCCGCGACAGGCGCGGATCGCTCGCGGCGGTTGGCTGCGTATCGGGCCGCAGCGCGGCGGAAATGATCGACATGGACAATATACGTAACTTAGCGGTGCAGGCGCAGATGCTCGTCGCTGCAGAAAAATTTCTCGTCTTTCATGTGGCTCTCGCTGCGCGGCAGATGCACGCCGCAATGAGTGCAGCGCACCATGTCCTCGGGCGCCGCCACGTTCGGCGGCGCCCCGGGCGGCCGCGACTTGCGGTAGCTTTTGAGCACCGCCCACACGACCACAATCGCCAGCACCAGGAACAGCAGTTTACCCAAGGCCGGACTCCGCCCGCTTTAAAGGTCGTAAGTGTGCATCACTCGCCGTGCGCCGTCGAGGCAAAGGCAACGCGTCACAAATGCCGCACTCATTGCAGAACCGCAGTGCGCGGAGGAACAAGAACAGGCTGCCGGCGCGGCAGGGATACCGCGCCGGCAGTGTGCTGTTGGATGGCCGTGATCGACCGGATTGGTCGGGGTGAGAGGATTCGAACCTCCGACTCCTGCGTCCCGAACGCAGTACTCTACCAGGCTGAGCTACACCCCGATTTACTGCGCTCTAACGACAAGGGGCACGTAATTGCGTGCACCGTTAATAGTCGCGTGTAACGGCAAAGTCTGCCAATTGTAGCAAAGATTCGCGGTATTTTGAATTTGGCAGGTCGGCGAGGGCCGCGCTCGCCGCGCTCGCCTCGGCCTCGGCCTGGCGCCGCGTATAGTCGAGCGCGCCGCTGCGCTGGATCGCCGCGACGACCTGCTCGAGCTCGCCCAGGCCGCCCTCCTCGATTGCCTTCCTGATCAGCGCCGCTTCGGCCGCGCTACCATGCTTGATCGCATAAATCAGCGGCAGGGTCGGCTTGCCTTCGGCCAGATCATCGCCGACGTTCTTGCCGGTTGCCTTGTGGTCGCCCGAATAATCGAGCACGTCGTCGATCAACTGGAACGCGGTGCCGAGATGCATGCCGTAGTTGGCCATCGCCGCCTCCACCGCGGGCCCGGCACCGGCGAGGATGGCGCCCAACCGGGTCGCCGCCTCGAACAGCTTGGCGGTCTTGAAGCGGATGACCTGCAGGTAGTCGTGCTCGCCGATATCCGTATTGTGGCAATTCATCAGCTGCAGCACTTCGCCCTCGGCAATCACGTTGGTCGCCTCGGCCAGCACCTTCATCACGCGCATGCTTTCGACTTCGACCATCATCTGGAACGCGCGCGAATAGACAAAATCGCCAACCAGCACGCTGGCGGCATTGCCGAACAGGGCATTGGCGGTCGGATTGCCGCGCCGCAATTCCGAGCCGTCGACCACGTCGTCATGCAGCAGGGTGGCAGTGTGGATGAACTCCACCACTGCCGCCAGTTGATGGTGGTGTTTGCCCTGATAGCCGAACGCGCCGGCCGAGAGAATCACCAGCGCCGGGCGCAGGCGCTTGCCGCCGCTGCCGACGATATATTCGGCGACCTCGCGCACCAACGCCACGTCGGACGCCAGGCGGTTGCGGATAACCGCGTCTACCGCGCGCATGTCGGCGGCAATAAAGTCTTGAATAAAGGGGACGGACATCGGGCTACAGTGCAGAATGGCGCCGTTTGCTGCCTCCGGGCGGAAAAACGCCGTAAAACGGCGGCAGCGATAGTGGCAAGTTCCTCATTTTACAATGTTTTGACTCAAAAATCGCCCTTAGGTATAATGCTCGGCTTTCCATATCCTGTAGTCCAGCAGGTATAAAGGGTCAAATCATGTATGCGGTCATCCAATCCGGCGGCAAGCAGTATCGCGTTGCCTCTGGTGCAAAGCTGAAAATCGAACAACTCGCGGCCGACATCGGCTCCGAAATCGTCATCGACCAGGTATTGATGGTTGCCGATGGAGACAACATATCTCTCGGCACGCCGCTCGTATCCGGCGCCTCCGTGAAGGCGAAAATCGTGTCCCACGGACGCGGCGACAAGGTGCACATATTCAAAATGCGCCGCCGCAAGCATTACCGCAAATCTCAGGGGCACCGCCAAAACTATACCGAGATCGAAATCCTCGGCATCGCAGGCTAAGGAGCAGACTCAATGGCACATAAAAAAGCAGGCGGCAGTTCACGCAACGGCCGCGACTCGAACTCGAAGCGCCTAGGCGTCAAAGCCTACGGCGGCGAAGTCATCAACGCGGGCAGCATCATCATCCGCCAGCGCGGCACGCAAGTGCACCCGGGCGTCAACGTCGGCATCGGCAAAGACCACACGCTGTTTGCGATGATCAAGGGCACGGTGGAATTTGCGGTCAAAGGGCCAGCCCGGAAGCGAACCGTCAACATCGTTCCTGCTGCCGCGTAACCAAGGCTCTTCGCGCAATGCCAAAGCCCTGCCGCTGTGCAGGGCTTTTTTGTTTCCCCCGGCAGCGCACAGCCGGCAACCAGGCAGCCTTTTCGGGATCCGCGCCCCACGACATGGGATTGATTAAATGAAATTCATCGACGAAACCACCGTAGAGCTGCACGCCGGCAAAGGCGGCGACGGCTCAGCGTCGTTCCGACGCGAGAAATTCGTGCCGCGCGGCGGGCCCGACGGCGGCGACGGCGGGCGCGGCGGCAGCATATTCGCGGTCGCGGACCGTAATATCAACACGCTGGTCGACTATCGTTTTGCACGCATCCATCGCGCCAAAAACGGCGCGGCGGGCATGGGCTCGGACTGCAATGGAAAGTCGGCCGATGACGTGCTGCTGCGCGTGCCGGTCGGCACCGTGGTCAGCGACTTCGAAACCGGCGAACCGATCTGCGATCTCGCAGCGCACGAGCAAAAAGCGCTGCTCGCCAAGGGCGGCGACGGCGGTATCGGCAATCTCCATTTCAAATCCAGCACCAACCGCGCGCCGCGCCAGTTCACGCGCGGCATGCCGGGCGAGTCGAAGAAGCTGAAGTTCGAACTCAAGGTGCTGGCGGATGTTGGTCTGCTCGGCATGCCGAACGCCGGCAAATCGACTTTCATCCGCGCGGTTTCCGCGGCGCGGCCCAAAGTGGCCGACTATCCGTTTACAACGCTGCACCCGAATCTGGGAGTAGTGCGCGTCGACAACAACCGCAGCTTCGTGATCGCCGACATCCCCGGCCTGATCGAAGGCGCTGCCGAGGGCGCGGGGCTGGGCCACCAGTTCCTGCGTCATCTCGCGCGCACGCGCCTCCTGCTGCATATCGTCGATATCGCGCCGTTCGATGAGGGCACCAATCCGGTCGCCGAAGCGCGTGCCATCATCAACGAACTGAAAAAATACGACGAGACGCTGTTCGACAAACCGCGTTGGCTGGTGCTGAACAAAACCGATCTGCTGGCGCCGGAAGAACAGGCCGGGAAGGTAAAGCAATTCCTGGCCGATTTCGGCTGGCGCGACAAAAGCTTTATTATTTCGGCCTTGAGCGGCACGGGCTGCAAAGAACTGACCTACGCCATCATGGAACATCTGGACGTGACACGCGGGTCCGTCACTGCAATGGGTGACGACGGCGACGCGCCCATGCAACGCGAACTGAATCCCGAATCCTGAACCCCGCATACCGCAAGCCAATATGAATCCGGAACTGGCCCAAGCCAAACGACTCGTCGTCAAAGTCGGCAGCAGCCTGGTCACCAACCAGGGGCAGGGACTCGATCACGCCGCACTCGCGCGCTGGGTCGCCCAGATCGCCGAACTGCGCAAGCTCGGCCGCGAAGTCATACTGGTGTCGAGCGGCGCCATCGCCGAGGGCATGCAGCGCCTGGGCTGGAAAGTGCGGCCGAGCGCCGTGCATGAACTGCAGGCCGCGGCCGCCGTCGGCCAGATGGGACTGATCGAAGCCTACGAGTCGCGTTTTCGCGAGCATGCTCTCATCACGTCACAAATCCTGCTGACGCATGAAGACATGGCGGACCGCAAGCGCTATCTGAACGCACGCTCGACCCTGCGCACGCTGCTCGACCTCGGCGTGATTCCCATCATCAATGAAAACGATACGGTCGCGACCGATGAAATCCGCGTTGGCGACAACGACACGCTGGGCGCGCTGGTGACCAATCTGGTTGAAGCCGACGTGCTGGTGATCCTCACCGACCAGGCCGGCCTTTTTTCGGCCGACCCGCGCAAGGACCCCAAGGCAACGCTGGTGCACGAAGCGCGCGCCGGCGACCCCGAGCTGGAAAAAATCGCGGGCGGCGCGGGCAGCGATATCGGACTCGGCGGCATGCTCACCAAGGTGCTGGCGGCCAAGCGCGCAGCGCGCAGCGGCGCTCATACCATCATCGCGTCCGGCCACGAGGAGCAGGTGCTGGTGCGGCTTGCACAAGGGGAGCGCATCGGCACGCTGTTGAAAGCAGCGACGCAGACGCTCGCCGCGCGCAAGCAGTGGCTCGCCGACCACCTCCAGGTGCGCGGCAAGCTGATACTCGACGCGGGCGCCGTCAAGGCGTTGCGCGATCTGCGCAAGAGCCTGCTGCCGATCGGCGTGTTTGAAGTTGCGGGCGAATTCGAACGCGGCGAAGTGGTCGCTTGCTGCTCGCCAGACGGCGCCGAAATCGCGCGCGGGCTGGTCAATTACAACGCAGCAGAAACGCGCCGCATTCTGAAAACGCCATCCAGCGAAATCGAGGCCCGCCTCGGCTATGTCGACGAGCCCGAGTTGATACACCGCGACAATCTGGTCCTGTTGTAACCTGCGCTGCCTGCCTGGCGCGGGTTATTAGTGCCTCCCCAGAGCGTGAATATTACCGGTGACAAGCGGCGGCCGGCTGCGGCATTATCTGCGCGCGGTTGTGCTACGCCGTTATCCGCCGCAGCGGTCCAGTCGATGGATGCCGCGGGCTAATGCGACCTTTCGGAGAAGTTATCATGACCAAATCCGCTGCTAGTGATTTTCGTTATGCGCTGGCTGCCGGCGCACTGTGCGCCGGACTTGCCCTGTCCGCCGCCGCAGGTGCCGTTGACCTCATCACCGAAGACGAAGCCAGACTGCCTGCCGCACCCAAGGGTTTGACACGCGGCGGCATTACGCGCGGCCCAAGTATCAAGGTCGTAAGCCCCAGCCCGGACGGCCAGATCAAGGCGCCGTTCGCGATGAAAGTGGATTTCCAGCCGCATGGCGGCTCGAAGATCGATGCGTCGTCGGTGAAAGTCACTTACCTCAGGAAGCCCGCCGTCGATCTGACCCAGCGGCTGAAGTCCGCCATTTCGGAATCCGGCATCAGCCTGACGGACGCGCACGTGCCGGCCGGATCTCACGACCTCAAGATCGACGTCACCGATGCAGAAGGCCGCACCAAATCCGAGACCGTGAGCTTCACCGTCATCAAGTAATTGCGTGCCCCAGCGCCATCCGCCGGCGCGGCATCAAATCACACCACGCCTTTGAGGCCGGCAACTACGGCAGCGATCGCGCTGGCGACGGGCATCAGGTTGTTGATCAGGCCCTGAATCGAATCGACGTGCTTCTTCAGTTCCGTGCCGGTCTTGACTGCCTTGCCGGTTGCTGACGCGAGCGTCTGCGCCAGTTTCAGCGTGGCCTCGCCAGCGCGGTTGCGCGCGCCGGAGCGCGCCTGCAAGGCGCAACTGATCAGTACGCCGGTATGGTGCGCAAACGCTATGCTTGCGACGTATTCGAGGGTCTCGCGCCACTCCCTGAAATTCTCGGGCAGAAACGAGGTGTTTTCGTGCGCGCTCGTCACGTACGACATGCCGAATACCGCGGCCAGGCCGATTGCGAACGCAACGCCGATCTGAATCCACGGATTGACGCGATGGCGTAGCGTCAACGCCAACGCGATAGGCAGCGGAATGACGACCGAGATCAGGCGCAGCACCACCGTGCGCAGGTCATAGACGAAAACCACCAGGTAGTGCGCGACCAGCAGCAACACAACGGTCAGCAGCGCAGCGCACGCAACGCGCAACCACGTCTGCGACCGCAATTCGACGGCCGCCGCCGCGACAGCCTCGGCCGCGGCGTTCACTTCCTGCGTGATTGCCCCCAGCGTCGCCTGCAGTGTTTGTTTGATCGCCGCGACATCGTCTTCCAGCGCCTTCAGCCGCGCCTCGACGACGCTCGCCGCGGGAGCGCCCGGCGCCGCGTCACCCTGAAACTTGATTTCCACCGCGCGTATCTTGTCGATCAACGGCAGCAGAATGCTCAGATCGCGCTCACTCGCACTGGCCAGCGGCGGCGGCACATCACCGCGATTTTTTTGCTCGTTCATTTGCTCCCCACCCCCTGGATTGCGGCAGTCGTGCGGGTGCCCGCGCCGGGTCTTATTGTATGCCACGCCAAACCCGCTGTACGCAGCTTGCGCAACCGGCTCGCGCCGGGCGCGCGCGTTCAGCGCTCGTTGCCGCCCGGGGGCGTACTGATCTACATGGGGTATTTGAGGCGATTGATGGCGTCTTTCGCCGTGCGCACCGCGCTGCCCACCGGACAAAAATAATTCCTGTGCAGATCGCTTTGCATGGAATAGCTGCCCTTGGCCGTAATCGGCCGCCACTCGCTCGTGCGCGCATTTGACCATGTGCCGTCGCGCCGCCCGAACGCGTAGACCTTCTGTTCGCGTGTTTCGCAGCGTATGGCTTCGTAGGAAATGTTGGAGGCGCCGCTCGGGCTTCGGATGACCACCGTGTAACGCACCGTCCCGTCATCGGCGACCGTAATGGACGGGCCATCGATGAAAAACCGGTTGCTGCTGGCCGCGTTCGCCTCGAACGGAATCAGGTTGCCGTCTTTGGGAAACGGCGGCAGCTTGACCTCGAGTTCGACGAATTCTTTTTTGTCGGGGTCTTCCTCGCCGCCGAGAAGCCGCAGCAGCTGTGCGGACGCCATCAGCGGCAGCAGCAGTACGCAACACATTGCCAATTTCGGCAGTTCGGGCCAGGCCCGCATGTCAGCCCCGCAGGTCCTGCATCAGCGCTGACCTTACCGCGCCCGGCAGGTTTTCCATCGCCGCGGTATACACCGGATGATCGATGCCCATGCCCAGCGCAGCGCCGCCGCGCAGCGCCTGCACCATTGCCGGTGCCAATTCAAAGCGCAAGAAGTGCACGGCGGATGTTTTCTCGCTGTTCGCGCGCTCCATGTCTTCGTCGGCGATGGCATACACGCGGTCGTGCCCGGCGACCTGCACCCACACCCTGTCTTCGATGTCTTTCAGCAACGCCAGCATGGCCTGCCGCTGATCGACATCGGGATATTCGATCAACATCGTCGCTTTCCAGTTGCTGCCGTCCGGCACCAGAGGATTGTAAGCTTCCAGCTCGTCGCGTATGCCCGCCTCCTCGAATATGCGCTCGACGCGCAGCATTTCCTGGATTTGATAGCGGATCGTGAGCTCGTCCTCGAATATCAGCGTGACGTGCTCGCCGAGCGACACCGTGCGGTTTTTTTTATGGGCGAGCACCTGCGCGCGAAAATCCTTGCGCGTCTTGGCATACGCTTCGAGCGTCATCAGGCTGTCGGGGGTGATCCGGGGCATGGCGGTTCCGTTGACTAAATTCATAAACCGTAGGCGATGCGCAGCAGCGCCAACGGATGTTCCTTCTGCGCGCGCGACTCGCCTATGCCCTGCTGGATATGGCGGCCCGCGATCGGGCAGTCCGAGCTCAGGTAATCGGGGTCTTGCTCGGCCATCAGCCGGAACACGGGGCGGCCGATTTTCATCGATTGATCGAAAAATTCGCTTTTTACGCCCCACGTCCCGTCGTGTCCGGAGCACCGCTCCACGGTGTTGACCTGCGTATCCGGCACGAGCTCCAGCATTTCACGCGTTTTCTGGCCGACGTTCTGCACGCGCGAATGACACGGAATGTGGTACGCGACCTTGCCCAGCGACGCCTTGAAATCGGTCTTCAAGAGGCCTTCCTTGTAGCGCTTCACCAAGTATTCGAACGGATCGAACATGGCGAGCTGCACCGCTTTCACATCCGCGTCCTGCGGAAACATCAGCGGCAGTTCCTGCTTGAACATCAGCGTGCAGGACGGGATTGCGGTCAGGATCGCGTAGCCCTCGCGCGCGAGCCTGGCGAGCACGGGAATATTGATTTCCTTCAGCTTCGCCACTGCATCGAGGTCGCCGAGCTCCAGCTTGGGCATGCCGCAGCACGCTTCTTTTTCGACGACGATCGCGGGGATTTCGTTGTGCGCGAGTATCTTGAGCAGGTCGTGGCCGATGCCAGGCTCGTTGTAATTCACGTAGCAGGTCGCAAAAATAGCGACCTTGCCCGGCGTGCTCTTGCCGTCCTTCACTGCAAACGAAGCGTCGGGTTTGGCATTGGCGCGGAACTTGGCGCTCGCGTATTCCGGCAGCACGCGGTCCTTGTGCACGCCCAGCACCTTGTCCATGACGCCGCGCGCTACCGGCATCTTGTTCGCGGCGTTCACGATCTGCACGACGACGGGGATGGTCGCCAGCTTGCCCAGCGCGTCGGTGGACGACAGCAGCTTGTCGCGCGCGGACGTGCCGCCCTGTTTGAATTTGACCGCCTTGGCACGCAGCATCAAATGCGGAAAATCGACGTTCCATTCGTGCGGCGGCACGTACGGACACTTCGTCATGTAGCACGTATCGCACAGGTAGCAGCGGTCGACGACATCCCAGTACTTGGATTTTTCGACGCCATCGAGCTCGCCGGTCTTGCCCTCGTCGATCAGATCGAAGAGCTTCGGAAACGCCGTGCACAGGTTGACGCAGCGCCGGCAGCCGTGACAGATATCGAACACGCGCTCGAGTTCGCCGAAAACCTTCTCTTCGCTGTAGAAGTCAGCACCCTGCCAGTCGAGCGGATGGCGGGTCGGAGCTTCGAGATTACCTTCGCGGACGGCCATTGTGCGGGAGGGGTCTAAGGGGAGAGCCGAAAGGCGGGTTGCTGCTGCAAACAAAAGAGGAGCGAGGCTTCGCGCCTCACTCCTCTCGCAACTCGCCTCTCGGAATCAGTCGGCCAGTGCGTCGAGCGACTTCTGGAAACGATTGGCGTGCGAGCGCTCGGCTTTGGCCAGCGTCTCGAACCAGTCGGCAATTTCCTCGAAACCTTCGGTGCGCGCTGCCTTGGCCATTCCCGGGTACATGTCGGTGTACTCGTGGGTCTCGCCGGCAATCGCCGCTTTCAGGTTGTCGCGCGACTTGCCGATCGGCAGGCCGGTGGCCGGATCGCCCACCGCCTCGAGATACTCGAGGTGGCCGTGAGCATGGCCGGTTTCGCCTTCCGCCGTCGAACGGAACACTGCGGCAACGTCATTTTGGCCTTCCACGTCCGCTTTCGCTGCAAAATACAGGTAACGGCGATTCGCCTGCGATTCGCCGGCAAATGCGGCTTTCAGATTTCCTTCGGTTTTCGATCCCTTGAGTTGCATCGTTTTCTCCTATCGTTCAATTGCCGGACCGGCCCAAATTACCCGTGGGCCGCAACAGTAATTAGACTAAATCTAATCTGTGAACCAAGTGTAAAACTCTGCGCCAGCGCTGTCAATTGCCGGCAGCGGCGCGCGGCGCAGCACCGATATCAGGGGGCGCTGACGACGTTTGGACGACGTTCGTGCGGATTGCGATGCAGGTACTTGGCCAGTTCGTTCAGCGCCAGCTGGTAGACATCGCGCTTGAACTCGATCACCGCTTCGAGCGGCACCCAGTAGTCGTTCCAGCGCCACGCATCGAACTCGGGCTTTTCGGACGCGCGCAGATGCACGTCGCAATCGCGGCCGACGAGCCGCAGCAGATACCAGATCTGTTTCTGCCCTTTGTAGTTGCCGCGCCATTCGCGCCGCACCCATTGCTCCGGCACCTCGTAGCGCAACCAGTCGCGTGTGCGGCCCAGTATCCTGACGTGCTCCGCGGTGAGGCCGACTTCCTCGTGCAGTTCGCGATACATCGCGCGCTCCGGGGTCTCCCCCGCCTTGATGCCGCCCTGCGGAAACTGCCATGAGTGCTCTTTTATGCGCTTGCCCCAGAAAACCTCGTTTTTCCAGTTGCAAACGATAATGCCGACATTGGGGCGATACCCGTCACGATCGATCATGTGAGTCACCCTGTGTATGCTCTGATTGGGCAGATTCTTCCACAAACCTGCGTTAATTGAAAGCCGCGGCGCTACAGCAGCAGGCGCTCTTCGTCGTGCGGATTCATGGCCGACAATTCCGCTACGAAACGCGTGAATTCAAGCCCGTAACTCGCTTCCAGTTGCTGTGCGCGCGCGCGCAATTCCTGCCAGGCCGGCTGGCCGGGACTGCACTTGAAGGCGAACGCCGCTATATTGCCCGGCCTGCCGGCCGGCAGGCACGCGACCAGTCCGTCGAACGCATTGGCGAGACGGTCCACGCAGGTCGTGAAATTGCGATCGCCGCCCCACAGGTTGACGACCAGCACGCCCGCTTCGCCGAGCACGCGCGCGCAATCGCGGTAAAAAGCCGGCGTCGACAGTGCTTCGACCTGGGACTCGGCGTCATAGCCGTCTATCACCATCAGATCAGCGCGCAAATTGTCCCGTTGCAGGTAGTCGGCACCATCGGCGACGACGATACTGAGCCGCTCATCGTCCTCCGGCACCGCGAAATACTGGCGCGCGATGTCCACCACGCGCGGATTGACCTCGATGGCGACGATGTGCGCCCGCGGCAACTGGTGATAGATGAACTTGGTCAGCGAACCACCGCCCAGCCCCACCATCAGCACTTCGCGCGGATCGGGCTTGAACAGCAGGCAAGCCATCATGCTGCGCGTGTACGAAACCTCGAGATCGTTCGGGCGCGCGATACGCATTGAACTTTGCACCGTGTCGCTGCCGATATGCAGCGTGCGCACGCCGAATTTTTCGCTGATATAGACCGATTCGTTGTCTTCTGCCGGTTTGCGTATGCGCCAGCTGTGGAGGAACTTCATGCGTGAGAGATTTTCCGGAAATACACCATGGTTCGGTAGAATAAGGGCTTTCATCGCTTTCGGGTAGTCATGCGCGTATCGAATTTCTTTCTCTCCACCCTTAAAGAAGCACCTTCGGAGGCGGAACTCGTCAGCCACCGGCTGATGCTGCGCGCGGGATTGGTCCGGCGCCTCGGCAGCGGCATCTACAGCCTGATGCCGATGGGGCTGCGCATCGCGCGCAAGGTAGAAGCGGTCGTGCGCGAAGAAATGAACCGCGCCGGCGCGGTCGAAATGTCGATGCCGGTCGTGCAGCCCGCCGAGCTGTGGCAGGAATCCGGACGCTGGCAGGCCTACGGGCCGGAACTTTTGCGCCTGAAGGACCGGCACGAGCGTGATTTCGTGATCCAGCCCACCTCCGAGGAAGTCGTCACCGACATCGCGCGCAACGAGATCAAGAGCTACCGTCAGCTGCCGGTGCACTTTTATCAAATTCAAACCAAGTTCCGCGACGAAAGAAGGCCGCGCTTCGGCGTCATGCGCGGGCGCGAATTCGTGATGAAAGACGGCTACTCGTTTCACGCGGGCTACGCCGACCTCGAACGCGAATACCAGAACATGTACGACACCTACACGCGCATATTCACGCGTCTCGGCCTCAAGTTTCGCGCGGTCGCCGCCGACACCGGCTCGATCGGCGGCACCGGCTCGCACGAATTTCACGTGCTCGCCGATTCGGGCGAAGACGCGATCGCTTTCTGCCCCCAATCAGACTACGCCGCGAATATCGAACTCGCCGAAGGGATGGCGACGCCGGCTGCCCGCGGCGCGCCCGGCGCAGCGCTCGCCACTGTGGCGACGCCGGGCGTGCGCACCATAGACGATCTGTGCCGCCTGCTCGGCATTCCCGCGCAAAAAACCGTCAAGACCCTCGTCTACCAGGGCACTGCAGGCCTCGTCGCTCTCATACTGCGCGGCGATCACATGCTGAACGAAATCAAGGCGGCCAAACTGCCCGCCCTGCTCTCACCGTTGCAGCCCGCCGCCGAAGCCGACGTGCGCGCGGTATTCGGCGCCGGCTTTGGTTCGCTGGGGCCGCTCCAGGTCAAGAATCCGTCCCAGCTCACCATCATCGTCGACCGATCCGCCGCGACTGCCAGCGACTTCGCCGCCGGCGCGAACGTCGACGGCCAGCATTACACCAACGTCAACTGGGGGCGCGACCTGCCGGAGCCGGCACTGGTCGCCGACATCCGCAACGTCGTCGCCGGCGATGCGAGCCCGGACGGCAAAGGCACGCTGGACCTCTGCCGCGGCATCGAAGTTGGGCACATCTTCCAGCTGCGCACCAAGTACTCGTCGGTCCTCAAATGCAATTTCCTCGACGAGACCGGCAAGCAGCAACCGATGGAAATGGGCTGCTACGGCATCGGCATCACGCGCATCGTCGCCGCGGCGATCGAGCAGAACCACGACGAGCGTGGCATCATCTGGCCGGCCGCCATCGCGCCGTTCGAACTGGCTATCGTGCCGATAGCCATTGGCAAGAGCGCGGCCGTGCGCGAGGCCGCGGAAAAACTTTACGCCGAGCTGACGGCCGCCGGCATCGAAGTGCTGCTTGACGACCGCGACGAGCGGCCCGGCGTCATGTTCGCCGATATGGAACTGATCGGCATCCCGCATCGCATCGTGGTTGGCGACCGCGGTTTGAAGCAGGGTCAGTTCGAATACCAGGGGCGGCGCGACAAGGCCGCGCAGCCGATTGCAGTCGACAACGCCGCGGACACCATCAAAAAACTCGTATGCGGCGGCTGATTGCGCTGGCGCTGACTGCCTGCGTTTCTCTGGCGCACGCCGGCCATCAAAAATATGAACCGCTGGCTGCGAGCGTACAGAGCCAGATGCAGTCGACGATCAGCGACCAGGCGACGCCCTTTCTCGCGTTCGATACCTTGGAGGAAGCGCGCGCATGGCTCGACGCCATGTCGAAGAAACTCGAACGGCGCTTCCCCGACCGGCACGCGCGCGAAGAATTTCTGGTTACGGTGCACTACGAAGCCAAACGCGCCGGGCTCGATCCGCAAATGGTGCTGGGCCTGATACAGGTGGAAAGCGCCTTTCGCAAATACGCCGTATCCAGCGCGGGCGCACGCGGTTTCATGCAAGTGATGCCGTTCTGGGTCAAGCAGATCGGGCAGCCCGGGCACAACCTCTTTCACCTGCGCACCAACCTGCGCTACGGCTGCGCCATCCTGAAACACTATCTCGACATCGAACGCGGCGATTACTTCCGCGCGCTCGGCCGTTACAACGGCAGCCTCGGCAAAGCGGAATATCCGAATACGGTGGTGCGCGCCTGGATCAGCAACTGGAAATATCCGTTGCAGTCGGCCGGAGCCCCTGCACGCTGAAGCCGCGCCGGAACCGTCAGGCCGGTTTCGCGACAACGGCGGCGCTCTCCTCCGCCTGACGAAACAACTGCTCGAGCGACATCTGCAGCGTGTCGCCAATGCGCGTCGAGATTTCGTAGACGAGGGACTCGAGTTCGCTGCTGGCATGCCGTGCCGGCACAAGCGCGTCGGCGCGAAACACGAACAGGCGGTAGATGTCCTCGATCCGGATCGTCGCCGCGTCGTGGCTCAACACCCAGCCGTCCGCGCCCGCGCGCGTGACGAACCCCGCGCCTGACAGTGTGGCGAGAATCTGCTCAAGATGATCGATGCGGACTTTGACCGCCGGATGCAGGCTCGACAGCGTAACGATTCCGCCGGTGTGGTGCGCACGCCACAGCTTTCTCATGACCTGCAACGCATCAAAAAAATCGCTGCCCGGCACCGGCTGCGATTGTCCCGCGCGCTCGCGCCACTCGGGCAGCAATGCCGCGAGCACCGCGCCGCCGATGACGATCAACCATGACAGGTAGATCCACAGCAAAAAAACCGGCACTGCGGCAAACGCGCCGTACACCAGTTTGTAAGTCGGGAAATGCGCGATATAAAAGCTGAACCCCTGTTTCATCGCTTCGAGGCAGATGCCGGCGGAGATGCCGCCCAGCAACGCGTCGCGCTTCAGCACCGGCCGATTGGGCACCGTCCAGTACAGCAACCCGAGGGCAATCGACGTCAGCGCCAGCGAGACGAACCGCAGCATCAACAACCCGACTCCCGGCGGGTTGTCGATAAGCCCGAGCGACAGCCTGATCAGATAGGAAGTGAGCGACAGGCTCGCACCGACGAATAGCGGGCCTATGGTGAGCACTGTCCAGTAAACGAGTATCCGCTGCAAGAGCGAACGCGGACGCGATACCCGCCAGATGCTGTTGAACGCGCGGTCGATGGTGATCATCAGCATCAGCGCGGTGACGGCGACAAAGGCGATGCCCACTGCTGTCAACTGCGTCGCGTTGTCGGAAAATTCGGCGGCGTAAGTCGTAATCGCCGACACCGATTCCGGCATGATGTTGTGGATCAGGAAACGCTGCAGATTTTCGATCAGCGATTCGAACACCGGAAACGCAGACACGATCGTCAGCACGACAGTGATGATGGGCGCCAGTGCGAGCAGCGTCGTGAACGTCAGGCTGCTGGCGATCTGGACGCAGCGGTCCTCGATAAAGCGCTGCCAGAAAATACGTACGAGATCAGTCAGCGGAGCGCTTTTGATTACCATGAGTAGCCATCGTGGGATGCGCTGCAGGAGCCTATATAATACCCGCGATAATACCCGCGAAGCGCAGCACCCGGTCCGATGAAAGAAATCCTCGTCCTCTACTACAGCCATTACGGCGCCGTCAGGCAGATGGCGCAATTCATCGCGCGCGGCGTCGAGCAGGTGCCGGGCGCGGGCGCGCGTCTGCGCACCGTGCCGAAAATATCGGCCGTGAGTGAAGCCGTCGAACCGGACGTGCCCGCCGCGGGCGCGCCCTACGCTGAACTGAAAGACTTCGAAGAGTGCGCGGCCCTGGCACTCGGTTCGCCCACGCGCTTCGGCAACATGGCCGCGCCCCTCAAGTATTTTCTGGATTCGACCTCGGGCCTGTGGCTGAAAGGCGCGTTGAGCGGCAAGCCAGCCGCAGTTTTTACTTCGACCAGCAGCATGCACGGCGGGCAGGAAACCACATTGCTTTCGATGATGCTGCCGCTTATGCACCACGGCATGGTCATCGTCGGCCTGCCATACACCGAACCCGGATTGATTTCGACCGCGAGCGGCGGCACTCCCTACGGCGCCAGCCACGTCGCGGGGGCAACGAGCGACCGGCCGATCACCGACGACGAAAAAAACATGTGCATCGCGCTCGGCAAACGGTTGGCCGAGACCGCGCTCAAGCTCGCCGCATGAGCATAGGCGCCGAGTGCCGGCGTTATCTGCGCCGGCACCGCCACGGCTTGCTGTCCACTATTTCGAAAAAACTCGGCGGCCATCCATTCGGCTCGGTGACGGCCTGCATAACCGATCATGCCGCGCGGCCGGTGATATTGATCAGCCAACTGGCGGAACACACGAAGAATATCGATGCCGATCCGCGCGTCAGCCTGCTGGTGCGCGATGCCGATGCGGACGCGCAGGCGGGCGCGCGCGTCACGCTCGTCGGCAATGCCGTGCGTACGGATGATGGCCCCGCTATGCAAACACGTTACCTCGCCTGTATTCCGGACGCCGCCCGACTGCTGGCGCTGGGCGACTTTGTGTTCTACCGCATCGAACCGCTCACGCTGCGCCACATCGGCGGCTTCGGCGCGATCCACTGGATCACCGCCGACAATTATGCACCGCCCGCCAACAGCATGGCCGCATGCGAAGCTGACATCGTCGCGCACATGAATGCCGGGCATGCGGACGCTTTGCGCGACTACTGCCGGCACTTCAAACAAAAACAGCCCGCAACGGTCGCGATGGTTGCGATCGATTGCGACGGCTTCGACGTGCGCGCCGATGGCGAACTCCTGCGCTTCGATATTGATCCGCCGGTCGTCGATGCGCACATGGCGCGCGCAGCGCTGGTGGCGATGGCCCAACAGGCGCGCGCCTGATGCGTGCCGTGAAGACTGCCTACGGCATTACGGTGGGGAGCCTCATCGCGCTGATTTTCCTGGGACTCGCCTGGGAACTGTGGCTGGCGCCGGTGCGTCCCGGCGGCTCCCTGCTGGCGTTGAAGGTCCTGCCGCTGCTGGCGCCGCTGTTCGGCCTTTTGCGCGGCAAAATCTACACCTATCAGTGGACGTCCATGCTGGTGCTCGCCTACTTTGCCGAGGGCGCGGTCCGCGCCTGGTCCGACCGCGGCCTGTCAGCGCAGCTGGCCCTGGTGGAAATCGCCCTCGCAACGGCCTGTTTTATCGCCTGTATTCTCTACGTACGCCACGCGCGTCGCCATTTGTGACCCCTGTCGGCGCCGTACTGATATCCTGACAGGTCTGCTTCGCATTGGAGGAGAATGCCATGCCGCTCATCGCCATGACCCGTGAAATGGGATCTCTGGGCAAGGACGTCGCCAACGTCATTTCCGAGCGGCTGGGCAAGCCGGTCGTGCACCACGAAATCATCGACCACCTCGCCAACAAGATGCGTTTGCGCAAAAGCCACGTGGTGCGCTTTCTCGACGGCAAAGCCAATATCTGGGAGCGCCTGACGACCGACAAAACCAGCCTGTCGATCTACACGGCCGACGAAACGCTGGCCCTTGCCGAAAGCGACAACGTATCAGTCATCCGCGGCTGGGGTTCGGCGCACCTCCTGCGCCCCATCCAGCACGTGATCTGCGTGCGCGTATGCGCGCCCATGAAAGTGCGCGTGCAGCGCATGATGGAGCGGCTCAACTCCGATGACGAGGCGTTCATCACCAACGAGATCAAGCTGTCGGAGGAAGCGCACGCCGCCATCACGCGCCGTCATTTCGGCATCAACTGGCAGGACCCGGAGCAGTAAGACCTGGTGCTCAACACCGAACGCGTTTCGATCGACGAATGCGCCGACGAAGTGCTGTCTCTCGTCAACAACCCGCAGTTCCGCGCGACCGACCAATCCCAGCAAATGCTCGCCAATCTTGCGCTGGAAGCCCACGTACGCGCGGCACTGCGCGCCGATCCGCGCACCGAGAAAATGAGTATCACCATCAGCGCCGACCGCGACGTCGTGACCATCGCCGGCATCGTCGACCGCGGCAGCGAACCCGTGCATGCGTCGGAAGTTGCAAGTGCGGTTCCGCGCGTCAAGGAAATCAAAAACGAGCTCAAAATCGCTGCCGCCTCGCGCGTCAAGCTCGACCACTGACACAACAGTCGCGCATAAAAAAGGCGCCACGGGCGCCTTTTTTATATTTAATGTCGTCCGCACGGCTACACCTGCGGGTTCAGGCGCTCCAGCTTGGAATGCAGCTTGTTCAGCGCATTGATGTAAGCCTTGGCCGATGCCACGACGATATCGGTGTCCGCGCCCTGGCCGTTGACGATGCGCCCCGTCTTCGACAACCGCACCGTCACCTCGCCCTGCGAGTCGGTCCCGCTGGTAATGTTGTTGACCGAATACAGCAGCAGCTCCGCTCCGCTGTTGACGAGGCTCTCGATGGCTTTGAACGAAGCGTCGACCGGACCGCTGCCCTGGGACTGGGCCGGCTTTTCCTTGCCGTCTTCCGACAGCACGATTTTCGCGAACGGCAATGCACCGGTCTCCGAATGCGCGGTCAGCGACACCAGGCGATAGCGCTCGTTCTCGACATGCTCGAGGTTTTCTTCGGTAATCAGCGCCTGCAGGTCCTCGTCGTAGATTTCGCGTTTTTTGTCGGCGAGGGTCTTGAAGCGCTTGAATGCGGCGTTGAGCGCTTCCTCGGACTCGAGGTCGATGCCGATTTCGTGCAGCCTCGACTTGAACGCGTTGCGCCCCGAGAGCTTGCCCAGCGTCAGGCGGTTGGTCGTCCAGCCGACGGTCTCGGCGCTCATGATCTCGTAGGTTTCGCGGTGCTTCAGCACGCCATCCTGGTGGATGCCGGACTCGTGGGCGAACGCGTTGGCGCCGACGATTGCCTTGTTGGGCTGCACCGGGTAACCGGTGATGCCCGAGACCAGTTTCGACGCCGGCACGATCTGCGTCGCATCGATGCCGGTGTCGCACGGGAACACATCCTGGCGCGTGCGCACCGCCATGACGATTTCCTCGAGCGAAGCATTGCCGGCGCGCTCGCCGAGACCATTGATCGTGCATTCGACCTGGCGCGCGCCATTCAACACCGCGGCCAGCGAGTTGGCGACCGCCAGGCCAAGATCGTTGTGGCAATGGACCGACCATACGGCCTTGTCGGAATTCGGGATGCGTTCGCGCAATTGACGGATCAAGCCACCGAAATGTTCCGGCAGGGTGTAACCGACGGTGTCGGGGACGTTGATGGTGGTTGCACCCGCCGCAATCACCTGCTCCAGTATGCGGCATAAAAAATCGATATCCGAGCGGCCGGCGTCTTCCGGGGAAAACTCGACGTTATCGGTGTAGTCGCGCGCCCATTTCACCGCGCGCACCGCCTGATCGATCACCTGCGTCGGTTCCATACGCAGTTTCTTTTCCATATGAATGGGGCTGGTCGCGATAAATGTATGCACTCGCGGCGAGCGGGCGCCTTTGACCGCCTCTCCACACCGCCGCACGTCCTTTTCGTTGGCGCGCGCGAGCCCGCATACCGTACTGTCGCGCACTGCCGCCGCCACCGCCTTGACCGACTCGAAATCTCCGTCGCTCGCCGCCGGGAACCCGGCCTCGATGACATCGACGTGCATGCGTTCGAGCTGGCGCGCGATGCGCAGCTTTTCTTCCTTCGTCATCGCGGCGCCGGGACTTTGCTCGCCATCGCGCATCGTGGTGTCGAATATGATCAGTTTTTCCTTGCTCATGAGCTTCTCCAGTCTGACTGCATCGTGGCACGCCGTCCGGCGCGCGCACGAAAATCATGGATCATCCCGGGTTTTCTTACGCCCGGCTGCACAACAAAAACGAATTTAAGTAGGAGTATTTAGCGCGCGACGCGCAGCAGCAGGCCTGCCAGCAGGGGGCTGGCAAGAGGGCAAAGCATGGTGGCCTGGTGCGTGGAACTCATGGGGTCAAAATATAAAGGGTTTTGCGCGGGCTGGCAAGTAGCGACAGTCAAGACGGCGGAGCGGCCGGGGGAAGACGCCCTTTGCTCCGGATTATGTCGAGCACGGCGAATACGTAACCGGACAAAGCGTAGCAGATGAACAGGATGAATAACATTTCGGGCAAGGTGCTCGATACCGCGACCAGCGCCACTACCGCCAGAGCAATCGCCACCACTGCGGGAAACGACACGCTTTTGCGCGGATTGATGTCCTTGCCGCTGTAATACTTGAAGTTGCTCACCATCGTAAGACCGGCGAACATCGTCAGCACCCACGCCAGCCACTTGACGTCCGCGCCGCGGATCTGGTGCTCATCCATCGCCCACACCAATCCGGCGACGACGCAGGCGGCGGCCGGGCTCGGCAGGCCCTGGAAGAATCGCTTGTCGGCGACCTCAAGCTGGGTATTAAAACGCGCAAGCCGCAATGCCGCACAAGCGCAATAGATGAACGCGGCTATCCAGCCGAGCTTGGTCGTCACCCACGTGCCGAGCATCGGAATATTCTGCGCGCCGGAGAAATCCTTGAGCGCCCATACGTAGACCACCAGCGCCGGCGCCACACCGAACGACACCATGTCCGACAGGCTGTCGTATTCGGCGCCAAATGCGCTCTGCGTGTGCGTGAAGCGCGCCACGCGGCCATCCAACCCGTCGAATACCAGCGCGACAAAAATGGCGAGTGCCGACTGCTCGAAGCGCCCGTTCATCGCCTGCACGATGGAAAAAAAGCCCGCGAACAGCGCCACCGTCGTGAAGAGGTTGGGCAGCCAGTAGATGCCGCGGCGGCGTATCCTGCCACCCTTGCCCAGCCATCTTTGTTTTGGCTCGTACATGATGGTTACCCCAGTTCCGCGATAACTGTCGCCGAAGCGTACACCTTGTCGCCGACCGCGACTTTCGGCACCGCCGACAGCGGCAGATAGACATCGACGCGCGAGCCGAAGCGGATGAAACCGTAACGCTGCCCCCGCGCGAGCTTATCGCCAGCTTTGACGTAGCACAGGATGCGGCGCGCGATCAGCCCGGCAACCTGCACGCAGGTGACATCGGTACCATCTGCGGTTTTTATCCACAAGGCGTTGCGCTCGTTTTCCAGCGATGCCTTGGGCAAGGCCGCGTTGAGGAAGCTGCCCGGGTGGTACCACACTTCGCTGACTTCGCCATCGACCGGGCTGCGGTTGGAATGCACGTTGAATACGTTCATGAACACGCTCAGCTTGATGGCATCGCGTTTCAGATAAGGATCCTGCGCCCGCTCGACCACCACCACGCGCCCGTCAGCAGGTGAAAGCACCGCGCGCGGGGCGCCCGGGATCGAGCGCGCTGGATCGCGGAAAAACTGCAGGACAAAAAACGCGATGAACCAGAAGAATAACGACCACGCCCAGCCCGCGAAAATCGTGATAGCCAGCGCCGCCGCAAAAGCACCGGCAACAAACGGCCAGCCTTCACGCGCGATAAACGGGTGGGGATAATTCATGGTGAGGTGTGCGGCGCAAGGCGTGAGGGGCGAAAGCGGCGGGTTAGCTCCGCCTCACTCCTCTCACCTCACTAGTTTTTGGACTGATCGAC
The DNA here is from genome assembly GCA_947474275.1 of Betaproteobacteria bacterium. Taxonomy (GTDB): domain Bacteria; phylum Pseudomonadota; class Gammaproteobacteria; order Burkholderiales; family SG8-41; genus PALSA-1004. The sequence goes on along the minus strand of CANJHY010000001.1, from coordinate 60,895 downwards.
CAGCTTGTTCTTCTTGATCCACGGCATCATGTCGCGCAGCTTGCCGCCGACGATTTCGATCTGATGCTGGCTGCCAATGCGGCGCATCGCGTTCAGCTTGGTGGCGCCGGTCTGGTTTTCGAGCAGGAATTCCTGGGCGTAGGCGCCGGTCTGGATTTCCTTCAGGATCTTGCGCATCTCGTTCTTGGTCTCTTCGGTGATAATGCGCGGCCCGCGCGTGAAGTCGCCGTATTCGGCATTGTTCGAAATCGAGTAGCGCATATTGGCGATGCCGCCTTCGTACATGAGGTCGACGATCAGCTTCAATTCGTGCAGGCATTCAAAGTAAGCCATTTCCGGGGCGTAGCCCGCCTCGGTCAGGACTTCGAAACCCGCCTGCACCAGCGCCGTCGCGCCGCCGCACAATACGGTCTGCTCGCCGAAGAGGTCGGTTTCGGTCTCTTCCTTGAAAGTGGTTTCGATGATGCCGGCCTTGCCGCCGCCTATGGCCGCCGCATACGACAGCGCCATGTCGCGCGCTTTCTTCGACGGATTCTGGTGGATGGCAATCAGCATGGGGACGCCGCCGCCCTGCGCGTAGGTACCGCGCACCGTATGTCCGGGCGCCTTCGGCGCCACCATCACGACGTCGAGGTCCGCACGCGGCACGACCTGGCCGTAGTGAATATTGAAGCCATGCGCGAACGCGAGCGTGGCGCCTTTCTTGATATTGGGTGCGACGTCTTCGCGATAAACCTTCGCGATATGCTCGTCCGGCATCAGCATCATGACGAAATCGGCGCCCTTGATCGCCTCGGCGACTTCCTTGACGATAAGCCCGGCTTTTTTCGCTTTGTCCCACGAAGCACCGTCGCGCCGCAGGCCGACCATCACCTTCATGCCGGAATCGTGCAGATTGAGCGAATGCGCGTGGCCCTGCGAGCCGTAGCCGACGATGGTGACTTTCTTGCCTTTGATGAGTGACAGATCAGCGTCTTTATCGTAATAGACTTTCATGTTTCCCTCTTTTAAAAGCGTGGGGGGCGAGGAGTGAGGAGCAAGTGGTAAGGTTCTACCGTCTCGCGCCTCGCGCCTGCCACCCCACTAGATTTTAAGTATGCGGTCGCCGCGACCGATGCCGGACGCGCCGGTGCGCACGGTCTCCAGGATCGCGCGGCGATCGATGGCGTTCAGGAACGCATCGAGCTTTGAGCCGGTGCCCGTCAACTCGATCGTATAGTCCTTGTCGGTGACGTCGATGATGCGACCGCGGAAAATATCGGCCATGCGTTTCATTTCCTCGCGGTCCTTGCCCACCGCGCGCACCTTGACCAGCATCAGTTCGCGCTCGATGTGATCGCCATCGGACAAATCAATCACCTTCACCACTTCGATCAGCTTGTTGAGCTGCTTGTTGATCTGCTCGATCACCTCGTCCGAACCCGCGGTCACTATCGTCATGCGCGACAGCGTCACGTCCTCGGTCGGCGCCACCGTCAGCGTTTCAATGTTGTAGCCGCGCGCGGAAAACAATCCCACCACGCGCGACAGCGCGCCAGGTTCGTTTTCGAGGAGCACGGAAATAATATGTCGCATCGCCGCCCCCTTAGAGATCTTCCGAACCGAGCAGCATCTCGGAGAGGCCGCGGCCCGCCTTCACCATCGGCCACACGTTCTCGGTCTGATCGGTAATGAAGTCCATGAACACCAGGCGATCCTTCAACTTCAACGCTTCTTTGAGGGCCGGCTCGACGTCGGCCGGCTTGTCGATCAGCATACCGACGTGGCCGTACGCTTCCGCGAGCTTGACGAAATCCGGCAGGGCATCCATGTACGACTCCGAATAGCGGCTCGAATAATCGACCTGCTGCCATTGCCGCACCATGCCGAGGTAGCGGTTGTTGAGGTTGATGATCTTGATCGGCAAATGGTACTGCTTGCAGGTCGACAATTCCTGGATGCACATCTGGATGCTGCCCTCGCCGGTGATGCAGGCGACCGTCGCCTTGGGGTGGGCGAGCCGCACGCCCATCGCCGCCGGCAGACCGAACCCCATGGTGCCGAGCCCGCCAGAGTTGATCCAGCGCCGCGGTTTGTCGAACTTGTAGTATTGCGCCGCCCACATCTGGTGCTGGCCGACGTCGGACGTCACAAATGCATCGCCTTTCGTCAGCTCCCAGAGCTTTTCGATCACGAACTGTGGCTTGATGATCTTGGACGTGCGCGCGTACTTGAGGCAATCGCGCCCGCGCCACTGGTCGATCTGCTTCCACCACGCCTTCAACCCGCCGGCGTCCGGTTTGTCCCTGGATGCCTGCGCCTGCTTGATGAGCTCCTGCAGCACCGGGCGCACGTTGCCGACGATGGGCACATCGACCTTGACGCGCTTCGAAATCGAAGACGGATCGACGTCGACGTGGATGATGGTGCGCGGCTCCTCGAAGAAATGCTTGGGATTGCCGATCACGCGATCGTCGAAACGCGCCCCTATCGCCAGCAGCACGTCGCAGTGCTGCATCGCCATGTTGGCTTCATAAGTGCCGTGCATGCCGAGCATGCCGACGAACTGGCGGTCGGTGGCCGGATAACCGCCCAGCCCCATCAATGTGTTGGTGCAGGGGAAGCCAAGCAAACGCACGAGCTGGGCGAGTTCCGCTGCCGCGTTGCCGAGCACGACGCCGCCACCGGCGTAGATCATCGGCCGCTTCGCTCGCATCAGAAGCTGCACCGCTTTCTTGATCTGACCGGCATGGCCTTTCACGACCGGGTTGTACGAGCGCATGCTGACCGACTTCGGATATTCGAATTCGGCTTTCGCCGCCGGCGAAGTGATGTCTTTCGGAATATCGACCACCACCGGGCCCGGCCGTCCCGTCCCCGCGATGTAAAACGCTTTCTTGATAGTGGCCGCGATGTCTTTCACGTCCTTGATCAGGAAGTTGTGCTTCACGCAGGGGCGTGTAATGCCGACGGTGTCGCATTCCTGGAACGCGTCCTGGCCGATCGCGTGCGTCGGCACCTGGCCAGTGATGATCACCATGGGGATCGAATCCATGTAGGCGGTCGCGATGCCGGTGATGGCATTGGTCACGCCGGGACCCGAGGTGACCAGCGCGACGCCGATTTTTTCGGTTGAGCGCGAATAGCCGTCAGCGGCGTGGACCGCCCCCTGCTCATGACGGGCCAGGATGTGCTTCACTTTGTCCTGCTTGAACAATGCGTCGTAAAGGTGCAGCACGGCGCCGCCCGGGTAGCCGAACACGTAATCGACGCCCTCTCCCTGCAAACAACGCACCACGATCTCGGCGCCGTTCAATTCCATAGCTCAACCTTGTTGATTTACAAGCGAAACACAGAACCGCGAACGATACCTTTTACGCCTCGTTTGGTCAAGCTAAATATCTGATTAAACAGCATGATACCGCCGACTTGGCAATATACGGCGCGGGTCAACTTGCAGTGACTACGCGTTTTGTTAAGATGCCTTGGATAAATTCAGCCCGCAGTCGAAACGGCGTCAACGCCGGGAAGAGCGCACACGTTATTTCGGAGCGCTCTACGTCGTGGCCACTGCGCAGCATAAACACAACGCGAAGCCCGGCGCGACCGGGCTCATCACAAAGGCGGATTCCACTGGCTACCCGCAAGGAACTTTCGGACTTTCTCGCCGCGGTCGAACGCCGCGCGTTCAAGCAGGCGTTTTTCGCCGCGCGCGACGAACAGGTCGCGCTGGACGCGGTGCAGGACGCGATGATGAAACTGTCCAACAAGTACGCGGCGCGCCCGGCGGTGGAGCTGCCGATGCTGTTTCAGCGCATTTTGCAGAACACCATACGGGATTATTTCCGGCGCCAGAAAGTGCGCTCCCTGTGGACAACCCAGATGTCGTCGCTGGGCGGGCCTGACGGCGACGACGACTACGATCCGCTGGAAACTTTGGAGGTGCAATCGAACTCCAATCCGCAGGGCGCGCCTTCGGATCAGTTGCAGCAAGCCCAAACGCTTGAAATCATTGAAAAAGCACTCCATAAGCTGCCGCAACGTCAACGCCAAGCGTTCCTGCTGCGTTATTGGGAGGAAATGGATGTCGCAGAAGCGGCGGCAGTCATGGGTTGCTCGGAAGGGAGCGTGAAAACTCACTGCTCACGAGCCACGCATGCATTGGCGGAGCTGCTGAAAGATAAGGGAATTTCGCTATGAATGAACAGGAACTAGCAGGCAAAATCATCCAGCGCCTCAATCAGGGGCTGGGCAATATCAAGCAGGGCACCGCGTACCAGCTGCAATCGTCGCGTCAGGCAGCGCTTGACCGCTACCGCGAAGCGCCGCAGCCGGTGTTCGGCCTCGCCTGGGCCGGCGACATGGCATTCCGTGTCAGCCATAACCGCCATTTCAATGCACGCAATCTGCTCGCGCTCGGCCTGCTGGTATTGAGCCTGACCGGTGCCACTTACTGGCAGGTGGTGATACAGGCCAATGACATCGCCGAAATCGACGTCAGCCTGCTGAGCGACGATCTGCCCATCAACGCTTATCTGGATAACAACTTCGAAGCATGGTTAAAGCGCTCGTCGCAATAGTTCTGGGTCTGAGCCTCGCCGCCCCGGTCATTGCCGCCGCGCCCCTCCAGCCCAAAGCAGCCGTTCAGCCCAAACCGGCCAAGCCCGAGTGGACGGAGCTGACCCCGGCGCAGCAGACCGTGCTGGCGCCGCTCAAGGACGACTGGAAAGAACTCGACACCCTGCGCCGCGCCAAATGGGTCAAGGTCGCGAAAGCCTATCCGAAAATGAAACCGGAGCAGCAGCAGCGGCTGCAGGCGCAAATGAAAGACTGGGCCAAGCTCACGCCGGAGCAGCGCCGCGTCGCGCGCGAAAATTACAAGACCATCAAGAAATTGCCGCCCGAAAAACGCGAGCAGGTCAAGGCGCAATGGCAGCAGTACCAGCAATCGCTGGCCCCCAAGGTCGAGCCCGCTACCGACAGCTCGGCAACCACCACCTCGCAGTAGCTGCGAACTCTCCCGCTTGAAAGACCATGCGGCGCCCGCCGCTGCCCCGGTTGCCGCTGCACGCATGGGACGACGCCTGGGCAGCCTGTGCTACGAAATGCTGCTGCTGACGGCGATATTGTTTATCGCCGCCTGGTTATTCCTGGTCATCAATCCCCTGCTCCCGGTCGCGCTCGCCCGCCCGCTGTTCCAGGCGTATCTGCTCGCCATTACCGCGGCGTACTTTATCTATTGCTGGACGCACAGCGGACAAACCCTGCCGATGAAAACGTGGCACATCCGTCTGGTGATGAACGACGGCGCAGCAATTCCAGTGAAAAAAGCGGCACAGCGCTACCTGTTCGCGCTCGTGGGAACCGCCTTGTGCGGCGTCGGCTTTTGGTGGGCGCTCGGCGACCGTGACCGCCAGTTTCTGCACGACCGGCTGGCGGGCACGCGGCTCATTAAAGACGAAGGCGGAAGGATGAAGGCGGAAGGATCAGTGACTGCCTAAGGGCGCTCAGGTTTCTTATCCATCCTTCATCCCTCATCCTTCCGCCTTACCTTCTCTCCCCCCACCACATCATCACCATCGCCAGGCTGAGAAACATCAGCGTCGGCAGGATCGCACTCCAGAACGGCGGCCAGTCGCGCAGCAACCCGAGGTAAGTAAACAAACGCCCGAGCATCCAGAAACCGATGCCGAGCATGATGCCCGCGAACAACTTGCCGCCAACCCCGCCGGCGCGCTGCTGGTAATAAGCGAACGGCAGAGCCAGCACCATCATCACCAGCACCGCGAACGGATAGATCAGCTTGTTCCAGAACGCGATCTCGTGGCGCGATGTCTGCTGGTTGTTCTCGCGCAAATGCTGCACGAACGAGTACAACGCCCACGCCGACATCTGCTCCGGCACCAGCATGAGCACGCTCAACAAGCCCGGCTCCAGTACCGAATGCCAGTCGGCTTCGGCGATGCGGTCCACCGTCATATTGTCGTTCTCGAAATTGGTCTGCACCACTTCGTGCAGACGCCAGGTATTGCCTTGCCGGTATTCGGCGCGCTGCGCGAGACTGATCCGGCGCAACCGGTGATCGGGGTCGAATTCGTAAATCTTCACGCCCTGCAACACCGACTCGGGCAGCACCTGGGCGACGTTGACGAAACTGCGGTCGTCCTTGACCCACAAGCCGGAGCGGAATTCCTGCGCGATCACTCCGGTAATTGCCTTGGCGCGCAACTGCTGGGCGAATTGCTCGGCGGGCGGCGCGATGAACTCCCCGATGACAAAAGTCAGCACGGAAAACAAGAGCCCGACCTCGACCAGCGTCAGCGCCATGCGCGGTATCGAGACGCCGGAAACCCGCATCACCGTGTATTCGGAATTGGCGACGAGCTGGGCCAGCGCGAACAGCGTGCCGATCAGCGCCGCAATCGGGAACAGTTCGTAAATGTGGCCCGGCACGCTCAGCAACACGTACGCAAAAATATGCGGCAGCCGGTAGCTGCCCTTGCCGATTTCGCCCAACTCGTGAATCAGGTCAAAGAGCGCCAACAGCATCAGCAGCGCCGCGAACACCAGCAGCGTGGACGTGGTTATCTCGGCCGACAGGTAGCGCCGGATGATTTTCATTTGAGGAAACGAAACACCGAGAACAGCGTCAGGCGCCGGCAAAAGAGCAGCAACAGGAGAACGATCATGATCGCGTGCACGCCCAGCACGCCGACAGGAAGGCTCACGCGCTGCTGCGCGATCCACGCCTGGGCGATGCTGATGACGTTGTTGTAAATCATGTAGACCAGGATCGCCATCACGAGATTGAGCGACCGCCCCGCTCGCGGATTGACAAAAGACAGCGGAATTGCCAGCAGCGCCAGTATCAGCGCCGACAGCGGCAGCCCGATGCGCCAGGCGAACTCACCCTGATTGAGCGGATTCGGGTCGCGCAGCAGCGCCAGCGTCGGCAGCGACTTGGCGGACGGCGTCGATGCCTTGGCTTCGCGCGCTTCGATGCGCATCGCGTAGCGCTCGAATTCGCTGACCTTGTAATCGGTGGTGCCCGGAGTGCCTTCGTAGCGCCGGCCGTTCAACAGCACGAGGAAGCGGTCGCCGTTCTCGACGGTCTGCATGAAGCCGCGCTTGGCGACCATCACGCCGGTTTTATGGTGCTGCGTGGAACTTACGAACACGTTGGCGACCATGTTCTCGCCTTCGTTGACGTTCTCGACGAAAAACACTCGCTCACTTTGTTTCGACTCGCGAAATACGCCGGGCGTCACCTGCGTCACGTCGTCGCGGTTGTCCATGTAGTTCCTGAACTCTTCACTCTTGGTGATCGCCCACGGCGACAGCAGCAGGCTTAACAGCGCGACCAGGATCACGATGGGCACCGCGAACGACAGCACCGGACGCACCCAGCGCGTGAGGCTCATCCCCGCGCTGAACCAGACGATCATCTCGGAATCGCGGTAACTGCGCGTCAGCGTCATCAGCACCGCTATGAACAGCGTCAGCGACAGCAATACCGGCAGGTAGTTGAAGGAGGTGAGCGCCAGCAGCGCGAAAACACCGGTAAACGTGATCGAGCCGCCGGCAGCGAGTCCGAGGAAACGCACCAGCTGCGTCGTCACCGTAATGCCGAGCAGCACCACGAACGTCGCGATCGCGGTACCGGCGCATTCCCGCACCAGCGAATTATGAAATATTTTCACGCGGACGCGCTTTGATTTTTGCCCGGATAGCGAAGATAATCAGTGATATCCCGTAACGACTAATCCTCAGGAGAACGGCGTGGAATTTAGCATAAAAAGCGGTGGCCCGGAGCGCATCCGCAGCGGTTGCATCATCATCGGGGTATTCGAACCGCGCAAGCTGTCGGCGGCTGGCGCCTCTCTCGATCGCGCATCGCGCGGACAGCTGACCGCGGCGCTGAAACGCGGCGACATGGAAGGCAAGGCCGGCACCACGCTGATGCTGCACCAGGTGCCGCGCGTCTCCGCTGCCCGCGTGCTGCTCGTCGGGCTCGGCCGCGAACGCGAATTCGACGATGGCAAATATCGCAGCGCCGTCACCAAGGCCATCGCCGCGCTGAAACAAACCGGCGTCACCGACGCTGTGCTGTGCCTGTCGGCGGGCGTCAAACAGCGCGATATCGCCTGGCGCGCTGCCCAGGCGGCCATCGCCGCCAGCGACGCGGCTTATCACTTCGATCGCATGAAAAGCAAACGCGAGCAGGCGCGCGGCGTGCGGCATTTGACGTTGCTGGTCGGCGAGCGCAGCGAACTCAAGGCGGGCCAAAGCGGGTTGAAGCAAGGCGCTGCGATCGCGCACGGCATGAGCCTCGCCAAAGACCTCGGCAACCTGCCGGGCAACGTGTGCACGCCGGCATATCTCGCGGACGCCGCCCGCACGCTTGCCAGGCAATACAAGCTGGGCGTGCAGGTGCTCGAGCGCAAAGACATGGAAAAGCTCGGCATGGGTTCTCTCCTGTCGGTGGCGCGCGGCAGTGACGAACCGCCCAAGCTCATCGTGCTCAAGTACGAGGGCGGGCCGCGCGGCCAGAAACCTTACGCTCTGGTCGGCAAAGGCGTCACTTTCGACACCGGCGGCATCTCGCTGAAGCCGGCGCCCGAAATGGACGAAATGAAATTCGACATGTGCGGCGCGGCGAGCGTGCTCGGCACGCTGCGCGCGGTCGCCGAACTCAAGCTGCCGATCAACGTCATCGGCATCGTTCCCGCTACCGAAAACATGCCGGGCGGCAGCGCCACCAAACCCGGCGACATCGTCACCAGCATGTCGGGCCTGACGGTGGAAATCCTCAACACCGACGCCGAAGGCCGCCTCATCCTGTGCGACGCGCTGACTTACGCGGAGCGCTTCGAGCCGCAGGCCGTCGTCGACATCGCCACCCTCACCGGCGCCTGCGTGATTGCGCTCGGCCACGTCGCCAGCGGCCTCTTTGCCAACGACGACGCCCTTGCGCAGGAACTGCTTGCCGCCGGGCAGACCACGCACGACCGCGCCTGGCATTTGCCGCTGTGGGACGATTACCAGGAGCAGTTAAAGAGCAACTTCGCCGATTTCGCCAACATCGGCGGGCGGCCTGCCGGCAGCGTCACGGCAGCCTGTTTTCTGGCGCGCTTCACCAAGAAATTCAAATGGGCACATCTGGACATCGCCGGTGTCGCGTGGAAATCCGGCGCCGCCAAGGGCGCGACCGGACGGCCCGTGCCGCTGCTCACGCAATACCTGATCGACCGCGCTGCAAAAAGCTGATTGAACCGTCAGGACCGACCTTGAATTCATGCTGTCCCGTTCGCGATACCGCTGAATCCTGCATCCTGCCTTCATGACCCAGATCGACTTTTATTTTCACGTCGAGAACAAGCTGCAGACCGCGTGCGCGTTGAGCGCCAAGGCCTGCGCGCGCGGCATGCGGGTGCTCGCTTTCTGCGCGGATGCCGACGCGAGCCAGCGATTCAGCCGCGTGCTGTGGACGGCGCAGGCGGTGAGCTTCATTCCGCACTGCACGCCGGGCGATCCTCTCGCGGCGGTCACGCCGGTCATCGTCGATCACGACGGGGCCGATCCGCTGCACGACGAGGTGCTGATTAATCTGCGCGCCGAATGGCCGCCTTTCTTCAGCCGCTTTCAGCGCCTGATCGAAATCGTCAGCCTCGACGAGCAAGACCGCGGCCAGGCGCGCGAGCGTTTCAAGTTCTACCGCGACCGCGGCTACGCGATCCAGAGCCACGACCTCTCCAAGAGCCCGCAGTAATGCGCGCGCGGCAATGAGCAATCAGGGCGACAACGACGGGCGCCCGGCAGATGACGTGCTGGGCCGCGCCGATGCGCTGCTCAACCGGCACCGCGCAGCCGTCGCGCCGGCGGCCGACCCGCGCGACATTCCGACGCTGACCGAGGCCGTCGCCGGCAACCTCGACACCGCGGCAATTCCGACTTTGACAGACATCGTGGCGCCACCGCTGCAGACGCCGCCCGCAGCCAGCGTGGGCATGCCTGCACCGGCACCGGCACCGGCGCTGGAATCGCCAAAAGCAACGCCACCGCGGAGCGCCGACGTCAATTTGCCGGTGCAGACGCAGGACCTCGAGGATGGCATTTATCAAAAACTGAAGCAGGGACTCGACACGCAAATCGCCGCGGTACTGCAAAACCGCTTCATGCCGGACGTCGCCGGCGCGCTCGATCAGGCCCTGCACAAAATCAGCGATGAATTGAAGACCAACATCAACGCCATGGTGCGCGCCTCGATCGAGGAAACTTTGCAAAAACAGCTGCAGCAGCTGCAGCTCGCCGATCGCCCGCCGTCCGCACCCGCGGCGCCGACCGCACCTGCAACCCCCGCGGATGCGCCGCAGGCGTCCGGTATAATGCGCAATTTTTCCGCGCCCCCCGCCGCAACTATGGAACTGGCCAAGAGCTTTGAGCCCCGCGCGATAGAAGACCGCTGGTATGCCGAATGGGAAAGCCGCGGCTATTTCGCGCAGTCCGGCGACACCGTGCAACCCGCGTACTGCATACAACTGCCGCCGCCGAACGTCACCGGCACGCTGCACATGGGACACGCGTTCCAGCAGACTCTGATGGATGCCCTCGTGCGCTATCACCGCATGCGCGGCTATAACACCAACTGGGTGGTCGGCACCGACCACGCCGGCATCGCAACCCAGATCGTCGTCGAGCGCCAGCTTGAAGCGCAGGGCAAAACGCGGCATGACCTCGGCCGCGACGCCTTCATCAAGCGCGTGTGGGAATGGAAACAGGAATCGGGCTCGACCATCACGCGCCAGATGCGGCGCCTCGGCACCTCCGCCAACTGGAGCTACGCCGATACCGAAGGACAAAACAGCGGCTACTTCACGATGGACGAACGCATGTCGCGCGCCGTCGTCGAAGTATTCGTGCGCCTGCACGAAGAAGGCCTGATCTACCGCGGCAAGCGCCTCGTCAACTGGGACCCGGTGCTCGGCACCGCCGTGTCCGATCTCGAAGTCGACAGCGAAGAGGAAGACGGCAAGATCTGGGAAATCAAATACCCGCTCGCGGACGGCAGCGGCGCGCTCACTGTCGCCACCACGCGGCCCGAAACCCTGCTCGGCGACGTCGCCGTGGCCGTCCACCCCGAGGACTGGCGCTACCTGGAGTTGATCGGCAAGCAAGTCCAGCTGCCATTGACCGGCCGCACCATACCAATCATCGCCGACACTTACGTCGATCGCGAGTTCGGCACCGGCTGTGTCAAGATTACGCCGGCGCATGACTTCAACGATTATCAAATCGGCCAACGCCACCGGCTCGAACCGATCAATATCCTGACGCTGACCGCCACCATCAACGACAACGCGCCGGCGCAGTATCGCGGCCTTGATCGCTTCGAAGCACGCAAACGCGTGCTGGCGGATTTGGCCGCGCAGCAATTGCTGGTCGCGGAAAAGCCTTACAAACTGCGCGTGCCGCGCTCGGGCCGCACCGGCGTCATCGTCGAGCCGATGCTGACCGACCAGTGGTACGTCAAGATGGACGGGCTCGCCAAAAACGGCCTCGATGCGGTCGCCAGGGGTGACGTCAAGTTCTTCCCCGAGCACTGGACGACGACCTATAACCAATGGCTGGAAAACATCCAGGACTGGTGCATTTCGCGCCAGCTGTGGTGGGGCCACCAGATCCCGGCGTGGTATGGCGATGACGGTAACATCTACGTCGCCCGCAGCGAGGACGAAGCGCGGGCGCAGGCCGCAGCCCGAGGCTACACCGGCGCATTGCGGCGCGACGACGACGTGCTCGACACCTGGTTTTCGTCCGCCCTGGTGCCGTTCACCTCGCTCGGCTGGCCGGACTCCGTTGGTCAACCCGCCAAAGACCTCGAGACTTTCCTGCCGTCATCGGTGCTGGTCACCGGCTTCGACATCATTTTCTTCTGGGTCGCGCGCATGATCATGATGACCCTGCACTTCACCGGCCAGGTACCGTTCCGGCACGTCTACATCAATGCCCTGGTGCGCGACGCCGAAGGCCAGAAGATGTCGAAGTCGAAAGGCAATACGCTCGACCCGCTCGACCTCATCGATGGCATCACGCTTGACGCTCTGCTGGCCAAGTCGACGGTCAGCCTGCTGCGCGCCGAGCACAAGGCGAAGATCGAGAAATATCTGCGCAAGAACTATCCCGACGGCATCCCGGCGTTCGGCGTCGATGCGCTGCGCTTCACTTTCGCGTCGCTCGCCACCTTTGCACGCACGCTCAATTTCGATCTCGGCCGCTGCGACGGCTACCGCAATTTCTGCAACAAGCTGTGGAACGCGACGCGCTTCGTGCTCATGAATTGCGACGGCAAGGATGTGGGGCTGGACGAAGCGCTGCCCCTCGAATACTCGATGGCCGATCGCTGGATTGCGAGCCGCCTGCAGCGCGCCGAAGAGGAGGTTGAAAAAGGCTTCGGCGAATACCGCTTCGACAACGCGGCGCGCGCGATTTACGAATTCGTGTGGGAAGAGTACTGCGACTGGTACGTCGAACTTGCCAAAGCGCAAATCGCCGGCGGCAACGAAGCGCAGCAGCGCGCGACCCGGCGCACCCTTGTGCGCGTGCTGGAAGCCACTTTGCGGCTTGCGCATCCGATCATCCCGTTCATCACCGAAGAACTGTGGCAAAAAGTCGCGCCGCTCGCGGGCAAGACCGGCGCCAGCATCATGCTGCAGCCATACCCGCAGGCGGACGCCGGCCGCATCGACGAGGCGGCCGAACAGCACATCGCGCTTCTGAAGCAGCTCACCAATGCGTGCCGCACGCTGCGCAGCGAAATGAACCTCGGCCCGCAGCAAAAAGTGCCCTTGCTGGCGCAGGGCGACCGCGCGATTCTTGGCGCAATCACGCAGTACCTGATACCGCTGGCGCGGCTGTCGGAAGTCGCCATCGTCGACGAATTGCCGCAGGCCGACGCGCCGGTCTCGATCGTCGACGACTACAGGCTAATGCTCAAAATAGAAATCGATCCCGCGGCCGAACGCGCGCGGCTCGGCAAGGAAATGGAGCGGATTGCCGGGGAAATCGGAAAAACGCAGGCGAAGCTCGCCAATTCGAAGTTCGTCGAGCGGGCGCCTGCCGCGGTGGTCGATCAGGAACGCCAGCGTCTCGTGGAGTTCGAAATGACGCTGGCCAAACTGCGCGCCCAGATCGAACGGTTGGGATGACTGGCGCGCCGGCTTCTATACATATTCCGCTCCCCCAGGCGGCGCCATGATCCACGCGCTGCGCGCATTCCGCTACCGCAACTTCCGGCTTTATTTCTGCGGCCAGTCGCTGTCATTGCTGGGCACCTGGGTGCAGCAGGTCGCCATGAGCTGGCTGGTCTACCGCATGACCGGCTCGGCCTTCCTGCTCGGCGTCACCGCGTTCGCCAGCCAGATCCCCATCCTGCTCTTCGCGCCGCTGGGGGGCTTGTGGGCGGACCGTTTCGACCGCCGCAAGCTGTTGATCGCGACCCAGGCGCTGGCACTGGCGCAAGCCCTGGTGCTGGCGCTGCTCACCTATTCGGGATTAATCGAGGTCTGGCACATACTCGTCATGGCCGTTTTGCTCGGCATCGTGATGGCGACAGACACGCCGGTGCGCCAGTCTTTCGTTTACGAGCTGGTGCCGTCGAAACAGGACCTGCCGGCTGCCATCGCGATGAATGGTTTCATCCAGAATGCCGGCCGCATGATAGGCCCCAGCGTGGCCGGGCTCCTGATCGCGGTGTCGAGCGAGGCGTTCTGTTTTCTCGCCAACGGAGTGAGCAAAATCGCCGTCATCGTGATCGTGGCGCTGATGCAGATCGACATACGCTCCGCCAAGGCTGCCAGCGCTTCCATCCTGCACGGGCTGAAGGACGGCGTGGTCTACGCTGCCAGCCTGCTGCCGGTGAAATTACTGCTGCCCATGGTCGCGCTGGTCAGTTTCATGGTGACACCGTACCAGGCCCTGATGCCGATCTTCGCCGCGGAAATATTCAAGGGCGATGCGCGCATGCTGGGCTTCCTGATCGGCGCCGCGGGCTTCGGCGGCTCCAGCGGTCTTGTTTACCTCGCTGCCCGCAAGGACGTGCGCGGTCTGACGCAGCATATCGTGTTCGGCGGGCTGCTCGCGGGCGCGAGCCTGATGGTGTTCGCCGAATCGACACTGCTGTGGCTGTCGCTGGGGGCGATCATGCTGACGGGCTTCGGCATCATACTGGTCGGCATGGGCACCAGCATGATCCTGCAAACCATAGTCGCCGACGAGAAGCGCGGCAGGGTGATGAGCTTTTTCACCATGGCTTTCCTCGGCATGGGCCCGCTCGGCAGCTTTGCCGCCGGCGCGCTCGCGCACCGCATCGGCGCCGGCCATACTCTGTTCTTCGGCGGCGCGTGCTGCGTGATAGGCGCGGCCGTGCTGTGGCGGCAACTGCCGCGCCTGCGCGCCGACGTCCGCGAGACTTACTTGCGCATCGGCGTGAGCAAACCGTAAAGGACAGGCGTAGCGACCGCGACGCCGATTGCCGCCCGCCATAGCGGCGGTTACACTGCCGCACAATATGGACATCGTTGCGCCGATAGCAATGGCGGCCGGCCTCGGCTGGGCGAGCGGGCTCAGGCTCTATGCGGTTTTGTTTTTTCTCGGCGCGCTGGGCTATTTCGGCGTGATCGCGCTGCCGCCCGACCTCGAAATTCTCACCCACCCCGCCGTCATGCTGGCAGCCGGCACCTTGTTCGCCATCGAATTCGGCGCCGACAAGATTCCCGGTTTCGACAGCATCTGGGACGCGTTCCAGACCTTCGTGCGCATACCGGGCGGCGCGCTGCTCGCAGCTGCCGCCGTGGCAGACCACAGCGCGGCCCTCGCGCTCGCCGCCGCACTGCTGGGCGGCACCTTTGCCGCGGGCGCACATTTCACCAAGGCCGGCAGCCGCGTGCTGATCAATACTTCGCCCGAGCCGTTCAGCAACTGGGCCGCTTCGTTCACCGAAGACGCGCTGGCGGCGGGCATGGTGTGGTTTGTCTTCAAATACCCGCTGGCGCTGCTCGTCATCCTCATCCTGCTGGTAGCATTGACGGCGTGGCTGCTGCCGAAACTGTGGCGCGGCGTGCGCGGCGTACTGGCCGCGACGCGCCGGATTTTTGCTACTGCCGGCTGACGCCGCCGCGCAGCCAATTTATTACGCCAAGGAGAAACGCATGTTCGATCCGGTCACTCTGCCCTACGGGGCCAAGATGCTGTTCAACACCGTTCAGTTGAAACCAGGCGTCAGTCTCGACGAGGCGGAACTGGCAATAGGCGAAATGTGCAGCACCGTCAAGGCAACTTATGGCGGCGACAAAGGCGGCTTCCTCGCCGGCCAGGTATTTAAATTTTCCGGCTTCGTATCGGACGAAGGCTCACTGTGCGAAACCAAAAACACCGGCGCGCACATTGCGATCGTCACCTACTGGAGCTCGTTCGAAGCGCACGAAAAATCCCACGCCGACGGCGTGTTCAAATCCAAGTTTTCCGCGCTGGCCAACCTGTGCTCCGAGAGCACGGAACTCGGCTACGACATGCTGTGGCAGGGCGAGGCGGCGCACGCCTGACGATCCGCGGCTTTCTGCGTAACACGCAACCGGCCGCGCGCCCTGACTACGGGTTTTGCGCGACCAGCGGCAGCTTCAACGCGCGCCGCACCACCGCAACAAAGTCGCCTGGCGTGACCGCTGCCATCTCGACCGCGCGCCCCGCAAAAAAACCGCGCACGATGTGCTCGAGGCGCGCGACTGCGGTGTCGCGCAGCGCGGCTTCGAGATCGACGACCAAGCGCTGCGGTCTGACGGCCCTGTCGTGCGCGAACCAGACCTGCTTGATAATCCGGGAGGGACGGTCATAAACGAGACTGGCATTGAGCACCCCGCCCGCAACCTTATGCGATGCCGCGCAGACCGGAGCCTCGGACAGCGGCCGCTGCATCAGGTTGATCCAGTCCGCCGTATCGATCTCCGCCAATGCGCTGCGATACCTCGCGTGCTCGGTCAGCGACAGGTCGCCGTCGTGGAATTCGGCTTCGAACTCGCTCTCGAACGCTGCAATCAGGTTGCTCTTGATTAGCGAAACTTCGGGACATGCGCCCAGCAGGCTTTTGAGGTCGGTGACGCGTTCGCGCGCCGCGGCGAACGCCGGGTCGGACTGCGCCGCGAGCGGCGTGCGCATCACACGCCACCCGTCAGCGGCATCCAGATCGATTTGCAGGATGCCCTGGTAGAGCAACGCATTGCCGTCGAAGGTGCCGCCGGCGGCGCCTATCCTGCGGCCGTCGACTTCGATGTCGTGGCGGGCGCGGTACCGCGCATCGACGCCGAGCGCGCCGACCGCCGCTGCCGCCGCATGGCAGATGCGTTTCGCAAGCGCCTGCATGTCGCCGGCGCCGATATCGCGGCGGTGCAGATACAGTGCCCAGCCTAGCTGCTCGCCATCGCAATAGACGGCGTCGCCGCCGGTGATGCGACGCTGGATCGCTATGTTGCGGGCAATACAATAATCGGGGTCGAATTCCTGGACAGCGCTTTGGCGATAGGCAAGCAACGCGCTGGGAGTAAAACGGCTGAAGCGCAGGGTGCTCGGGATTTCCTCGGCTTGGCGCGCTTCAAGCAGCGCGCGGTCGAGCGCGACGTTTTGCGCCGCGGAGCGCAGGCCGGTATCCATGACACGCCACATTTCGCTCATACGCCTTTCCCGTCATAACCGGCCGCCGCTACACAACGCGTGCGCCGCGCACGAAACAGCTATTCGGGCGGCTTGGCCTCGTGCAGGCCGCGTTGCGCGAGAAAACTTTCCAGCGATCCCTTCTGATAAGCACCGCTCATCACGAACTGGTCGAACTGCATGAAGGCCTCGACCGGGGTGCGCGAACCGCGGCGCATGAGTATTTCCTTGCCCTCGGGGCTGACAAACATCCACGCGGGCACCGGACTCGACCGCAAGCGCTTGATGGCTTCGGCGCGCGTGAGTTTTTCGCCTTCCGGCAGGGTAATAATGTCAGCCGGGTTGCCGCGTATATCAAAATAGGCAAGCACGTAATGCTCGGTATAGCGCTTGCGCAATGCATCGAACGAGAACGTGTTCTTGTTGGCGATTTCGCAGTACGGACAGTCCTGAAAACCGAAGTAGACGAACATCGGTTTGTGCGTTTTTTTTGCCACGCGCACGGCGTCGTTGTATTCGACAAACGGCCAGCGGTCGGGAGTCCGCGCCTGCGCGGGCGCCAGCAGCAATACCGACGCCAGAACGATGAATCCAACCCATGCTTGCTTAACGATAAGCATGCGATTCAACGCATCACCGCGGGTTATTTCTTTTTCATGAAAAACACGAATTCGCTGCTCGCGGTCTCCGACGACAACAACTCGTTGCCGGTTTGTTTTGAAAACGCCTGAAAATCCTTGGCCGCGCCGGGGTCCGTGGCGACCACGCGCAACACCTGCCCTGACGTCATGTCGTTGAGTGATTTCTTGGTGCGCAGTATCGGCAGCGGACAATTCAGTCCGCGCGCATCGAGTTCCTTGTCGAAATGCATCCTCGCTCCCGGCTCGCAAATTTTGATTGGAATGTAATATACGGTGCCCGTGCGGTTCGTGCAAGGCGGGAACCTGCCGCATTGCGCCGCCCGGCGGCGCGCCGGCAGGCAGCGGAGACTGACTGCTAAAAAACGCTGATATTTTTGTCCGCGAGCAGTTGCGAGAGCCGCGTGTTCGCCATCGACAGGCGATCGACCAGGATCTCGAGAAAGGCGCCGTTGAAATTATGGCGGCATATCTCGGTGGCCTGCGCCAGTGATTCCGATTTGATTTCGATCACGGTGATGTCGGTCGAGGCCGTGACGCTCGCGGTGCGCTGAAACTGTTTCTTGCCGAGGTAAGCCATTTCGCCAAAGCAATCGCCGGTGCGCAGCACATTGAGCAATTTGCCCTGCTTGCTGATCTTGACTTCGCCGGCGGCGAGTATGAAAAACGATTTGCCGACCTCGCCTTCCTTGATCAGCACGTGGTCCGGCACATATTTGCTCCAGGTCGTCACGCGCAGCACTTCCCATAATTCGACATCGGCGAAATTCTTGAAAAAAATCAGCTTGCGCAGCGCGTTGAACTTTTCGCTGTCGGGGATGTTTTTCTCGGGTTTCTGCAGGTTGCCGAACACGGCGACCAGTTCGTGGGAGATCTCTTCCCAGGTCTGGTAGCGGTCGGCGGTGTTTTTCTGCAGCGCGCGCTTGACGATAGCATCGAGCGGCGGCGGGATATCGGAGCGGAACGTGCTCGGCGCCGGCGCTTCGGCGTTGATGATCTGGTAGATCATGCTGTAGTTGTTGTTGGCCTGGAACGGCAGCTTGCCGGTGAGCATCTGGAACAGCACCACGCCGAGCGAAAAGATGTCCGATTGGTGGTTGAGCTGCAGCTCCTTGACCTGTTCGGGCGACATATAGGCGGGCGAGCCGATGCCGGTGATCTGGGTCGTTTCGGTAGCGGTGGTCTGGGCGGCACCGAAATCGGTGATCTTGATGTCGTTCTCTCCCGACAGCATGATATTAGCCGGCTTGATATCGCGGTGGATGACGCCGTGCTTGGCCGCGTAATCGAGCGCCTTGCTGCACTTGAACACGATTTCTATGACTTTGTTGATTGGCAACAGGTGTTCGGCGCGCGAGTATTGCTCGAGCGTCGTGCCGTCGACATACTCCATTACGATATAGCTGGCCTCGTCATCGGCGACCGCGTCGTAAATGCTCACGATATGCGGGTGCGACAGCTTGCCGGCAAGCGAGGCCTCGGTCACGAACAGCTTGCGGTAGCGGCGGCCGTGCTCCTTGTCGCCGAGCGCCTCGTAGACGACGCTGGTGGCGCCTTTGCCGAGTTCGCGGATGATTTCGTACTTGCCGATCTTTTTGATTGTCATCGTATAAGCCCATCGGCCGGGGCCCACGCCCGGTGGCGAGGCCGATTTGTAAATAAATACAATACTAAATAAATACAATACTAAATAAATACAATACCATAAAGCTGTATATTTGCGTGGCTTGTAATGTTTTGGCTATAAGCGGCGCGTTTCCAGGCGTATGCCAGGCGAATACGCCTGGCATTTAGCGCGAATTCCAATAACGTAAATGGCTGTTATGCTCGCGCTACCGAGCTTCCGGCGTTTGAAGTGCCGGAACGGCAATTTTTTGGCTCTTGATCCATGAAAAATGACGTAACACCCGCTGCAACGCCACCCGCGCCAGTCACATTCGCGGCGGCATTCTGGTATTGGCTCAAACTCGGGTTCGTGAGTTTCGGCGGCCCGACCGGCCAGATTGCGATCATGCACCACGACCTGGTCGAGAAAAAACGCTGGATTTCCGAGCAGCGCTTCCTGCACGCGCTCAATTACTGCATGGTGCTGCCGGGACCCGAAGCCCAGCAGCTCGCGACCTACATCGGCTGGCTCATGCACAAAACCCGCGGCGGCATCGTGGCCGGCACGTTATTCGTGTTGCCGTCGCTATTCATCCTGATTGCCCTGTCGTGGATATACATGGCGTACGGCCAGCTGCCGGCGGTCGCGGGCATACTCTACGGCATCAAGCCGGCGGTCACCGCTATCGTGGTATTCGCCGCCTGGCGCATCGGTTCGCGCGCATTGAAAAATGCGGCGTTATGGTCGATTGCGGCCGCGGCGTTCGTGGCGATTTTCGCACTCAAAATACCCTTTCCCTATATCGTACTCGCGGCGGGCATCATCGGCTATTTCGGCGGACGCTACGCGCCGGACAAATTCGCGACCGGCGGCGGCCACGGCTCAGCCGGTAAAAGCTACGGCGCGGCGATCATCGATGACGATACGCCAACTCCGCCGCATGCTTTGTTCAGCTGGGCTCGTTTCGCGCGTCTTGGTCTGGCCGGTGCAGCACTATGGGGCGGCGCGATGGCGCTGCTGTGGACGCGCTACGGCTGGGATGCGACGCTCACCCAAATGAGCTGGTTCTTCACCAAAGCGGCATTGCTCACCTTTGGCGGCGCATACGCCGTCCTGCCTTACGTCTATCAGGGAGCCGTCGAGCAATTCCAGTGGCTCACGGCCACGCAAATGATCGACGGCCTGGCACTGGGCGAAACGACACCGGGCCCGCTGATCATGGTCGTGACCTTCGTCGGCTTCGTCGGCGGCTGGACGAAGCAGATTTTCGGGCCCGACAGCCTGTTCATGGCCGGCGCGGCCGCGGCGCTGGTCGTCACCTACTTCACCTTCCTGCCGAGTTTTATTTTTATTTTTCTCGGCGCGCCGCTGATCGAAACCACGCATGGCAACCTCAGGTTCACCGCCCCCCTCACCGGCATCACGGCGGCGGTGGTCGGTGTTATCCTCAATCTCGCGGTGTTTTTCGCCTGGCACGTGCTGTGGCCCAGCGGCTTCGACGGCCGCTTCGAATGGCCGGCCGCGGCGATCGGCGCCGCCGCTTTCATCGCGCTGTTCCGTTACAAAGTGGGCATCATTCCCGTCATCGCGGGGTGCGGTGCGATCGGCCTGCTGTACACCCTGTTCTGACGCGCCGGATCCGGCAAAAAACCCGGTCGCGTTACTTGCGGTTTTCGCGCCGCGCTTCGGCTTCCAGCGTGCGCAGTTCGCGCAGCCGCGCATCCACGCTCGACATCTGGTAAAAATCGCCGTCGCCGCTTTTTTGCGCCAGCAGCAGTTGTTCGATCGCGGATTGCAGGTTGCCCAAGCGGAAATACGCCTCGGCCAGCGCGCGGTGCTGCGGCAGGCGCTTGCCGAGCGCGGCATAACATTTCGCCTGTAATTCGTACATGCGGTTGTCAGACACCGAGTATTGCATCCGGCTCTCGACCAGTTTCAACGCTTCGCCCGGCTGGTGGCTGCCGAGCAGCACTTCCGCATAGTCGTACACCAGCGCGCGATAGCCGGGATGGCTTTTCAGTGCATCGCGGTAAGTCTGCGCCGCCGTCCCCGCGTCGCCGCTGGCGACATAATAACGGGCGGCCAGCGTGTCGACGGCGGCGTTGTCGGGCAACGCTTTGCGCAGCGTCTGCAGTTCCTTGCCGGCGCGCGCATACGCCTTCGTGCGCAGCAGTGCCGACACCATGCCGTAACGGCTCGCCACTTCGCTCAAATACTTGCGCGCGCCCAGGCTTTCCTCGAAAAACGCCACCGCTTCGCGCGGGCTGTCCTGCGCTGCCCTGATCTTGGCGCGCATCAGCTGGAATTCGATGCTGTCCGGCACCTGGCGGTACGGCAGGTGCTGCGCGCGGCTCTGCATGTCCGCAATGCGCTCGTATGTCATCGGGTGAGTGCGCAAATAAGCCGGCGCGCTGGTTTCGTAAAAACGCGTGGCGCGCTGCATACGCTCGAAGAACAGCGCCATCGCCTGCGCGTCGAACCCGGCTTTTTCCAACACCTGGAACCCCACGCGATCGGCCTCGCGCTCGTGATCGCGCGTGTAATTAAGCGCCGACTGTATGGTGCCCGCCTGCGAAGCCATGATTGCCGCCTGCGATATCTCCGGGCTGGAGCGGGCGGCGAGCACCGCGACCGCGAGCGCCGCAAGCGAAGCAATCTGCGACTGCTTCTGCTGGGCCAGCATGCGCGCCATGTGGCGTTGTGTAACGTGCGCCACTTCGTGCGACACCACGCCGGCGAGTTCGGACTCGCTTTGCGCGGTCAGTATCAGTCCGGAGTTGATGCCGACGAAACCACCGGGCAATGCGAACGCGTTGACCTGCGGGTCCATGATGAGAAAGAAATTGAATTCCTGGCGCGAATCGGCGCTCGCGGCGACCAGCTTGTAGCCCAGCGCATTCAGGTAATCGGTGATTTCGGCGTCGTCCGAATAGCTGCGGTCGGCGCGTATCTCGCGCATGATGCTCTCGCCCAGCCGGCGTTCGGTTTGCGGCGACAGTTCGCTCTGCGATACATCACCGAGATCGGGCAGGCCCTGGCCCAGTGCCGACGGCAACGCGCAAAAAAGCAAGGCCAGTATGCGGATAAACGGTTTCACTTAGCTATGATAATCCGAATCGCGCGAAGTTCCGCGGCGGGCACGACCGCGCCGCCGCGCGCGCCGCCTGGCCCGATGGAATATAAATAGACCCGCGTGCCCGCAACCAACTCAGGGCTGCTTGGCATGCGGCGCAAAATCCGCCAACTGGTAGCGCGCCACTCGGTATTCCGCACGCCGGTATTCGTACGGATTGCCGATATGCCACACCGCGCCAAGCGCGGACGGCGGTATTGGCGCGACCTGCGGCGGCGCGTCGAAACGCTCCATCATCTTCAGCACGCAAAACAGCGCGATCTGGTCGAGATGCCAGAACAGTTTTCCGCGCCCGACGAAATGGCGGATAAAATTCTCGACCGCTGAAAAATAGCGCAGCGTGCCCGCGGTATTGTTCGCGATCACGATGTTGGCGACAATATCCAGCCACGGCGAATCGGGCGGGTCGCGCCGCACCAGCCCGATGTCGGCGCCGCCCACGCTGCCGACAAGTTCATCGAGCGGCGCCTCGAACACTGTGTCGATGTCGAAGCACGCAATGGTCTTCTGGTAATGCGCAAGCAGCGCTGCCATGCGCAGGAACCGCGCGCAGCTGTAAAACGTCCGCCGCAGATTGAAGTCCGGCTCTTCGTCGACCGGCGCGTACTCGTAAGTCGCCACGACGTTGCGCAATCCCAGCTGCGCAATCAGCGTTTCAAGATGCGCTGCAAAACCCTCCTCCGGATCGAGGATGTGCAAATGCAGCAGCTTGCCGCCGGCGGCGTTCTGCGCGTAGGAGTTCATGAACGTAACGCCGTACTTGTAAAAATACCGGGCATCGCAACATGCGGCGACGACCGCATCGTATGGCGCTTCAATATCCGGCGCGCGCAGGTGCGCAAACTCGTCAGCCACTGCGACAGCGGCGGACGGCGCGATTTGCCGCCACACGCTTTGCCGGAAATTGATCAGGCCACAATGGCGGGCTTCGCGCGACACGCGCGCCGCGGCCTGAAAGTGCTGCTCCGCGGCTTCGTATTGTCCGAGTTCGGCCAGTACGCTGCCGAGGCGAGCTTCCACCAGATGCGATTCCGGTGCCAGCCGCGCAGCGTCGTCGATACATGCGAGCGCGTCGTCGAACTTCTGCTGGCCATGCAGAATTGCCGCCTTGATCAGCAATGCCTCCAGATTGTCGGTGTTTCCGGCAAGCACCTGGTCGATATAGTGCAGCCCCTGCTTGAGGCGGCCCACGCGCAAATAGCAGTCGGCGAGGCTCGTCAATGACTTGCGGTTGGGTGCAATCCGCACCGAGCGCTCGAGCAGCGGTATGGCGTCCTCGACCTGCAGCCCGCGTTTGGCAATGAGTCCCAGCAGCATTAACGCCACCGCGTTCGACGGCTCCACGCGCAATTGCTGCTCGCACAGCACACGCGACGCGTCGAGCTCCCCCTGGTCGTAGGCATCGACCGCGCGCGACATCGCATCGCCGCTATCGCCCCCGACAGACTGACCGGAACTCATGGCAAGGCGCGGCGCGACGGGCAGCGGACAATTGTTGTGATGGCGGCGCTCATGGTGTCTTATACTTGGCGTCTTGTACAAAGCGTGCGGGCGGCAGGCCCGGCACGATTGTACAGGAGCGCACCCTGCCCGGATGGAGACCCGCATTGAAAAAGCTGACTCATTTCAACCCGCACGGCCAGGCGCATATGGTCGACGTCGCCGGCAAGGACGAAACGCATCGTGTCGCCCGCGCAGGCGGCCGCATTGTCATGCAGCGCGCAACCCTTGCGCTGATCGCCGCGGGCGGCGCGAAAAAAGGCGACGTGCTCGGCATTGCGCGCATCGCCGCCATCCAGGGCGCCAAACGCGCAGCCGACCTGATTCCGCTCGCGCACCCGCTGGCGCTCACCCGTGTCAGCGTCGAGCTTGCCATCGATACCAAACAAAAAGCCGTTACTTGCATAGCCCAGGCGGAAACGCGCGGCCGCACCGGCGTCGAAATGGAAGCGCTCACCGCGGTAGCTGCCGGTCTGCTCACGATTTACGACATGTGCAAAGCGGTCGACCGCGGCATGCGCATCGAAGAAATCTGCCTGCTTGAAAAGAAAGGCGGCAAGTCGGGGCACTGGGTGCGCAAGGCACGCGCCTGAATTCGCCAAGCGCGCCGCAGGCGGAATAGACAGCCCCGCCAAACTTGGCTAGCATGTGCGTCCGCTGACACGGCGCGATCAAAATTCAGCCTGGATTGAAGCACCAATCGATCCGGATACGCACCGGTCTCCGAAGGAGAAAAGATGCAACGATTACGCAGAACATTGCTCAAAGCGATTGGCGCCGCCGCGCCGCTCATGCTGGCCGCCGGCGCGGGTCTGTTGAGAACGGGCAATGCGCTCGCCGCGGTGTGGAACAAAACCGGTTTTGAAGCCAAGGCGGCCGCCGATGCCCTGAAATCGCTCGGCGTGACCGGCGCGCAACCGAGCAAAGACATCACGCTGGTCGTGCCCGATATCGCTGAAAACGGCGCGCAGGTGCCCGTCACGGTCACCAGCAAAATTCCGAACACGCAGAGCATTTCGATCGTCATCGACAAAAACCCTTTCCCGCTCAGCGGCACCTTCGATTTCGTCAACGGCGCCGAAGGCTATGTCTCGACCAAGCTCAAAATGGGACAGACCTCGAACGTGATCGCGGTGGTCAAGGCCGACGGCAAATTTTTCACCGTCACCAAGGAAGTCAAGGTCACCATCGGCGGTTGCGGCGGCTGACCACGCTGCACATGTTCCTGACCCTTAAATTCGCACAAGGAAATACGCATGGCTGAACCGATGAAAATTCGCGCCAGGATGGAAGGCGATGCCGCCGACGTCAAGGTGCTGATGAGCCATCCGATGGAAACCGGCCAGCGCAAGAACGAAAAGGGCGACCTGGTGCCGATGCATTTCATTCAGAGCGTAATCGCCACGCACAACGGAAAAACGGTGCTCGACGCACAATGGAGCCAGGCGGTCGCGCGCAATCCCTTTCTCGGGTTTCGCGTCAAAGGCGCCAAACCCGGCGACAAAATCACCGTTAGCTGGACCGACACAACCGGCGACAAAGGCAGCATCGATACGACGGTAGCAGCCTGAACCGCCCCCCAACACGCTCCGCCGAAATGCCGCACACGCGATTGACTGATACGGGAATAGTGATGGCCAGGATTGCATTGACGGCAACTGGATTGGCATTGGCGCTGGCGGTCGCTCCGGTGCTGGGCGCCGGACCAGCCACCGCGAAGACGGCGGCAGCACCGCTCGAACTCAAGAAGCCTGCATCCGTGCGGCCGTGGCAACGCTACAAGGTCGACTCACAGGGCTCCTCGTGGCCGCAGGCCGACTGGCGGGATTTCAACAATCTGGCGGTCGGCAACGCGTCGCCCGCCATGCATCCAGCGCCCGGTTTTACTTTGCCGGTAGAAGGCAATGCTGACCGCGGCCGCACGCTTGCATACGATCGCACGCGCGGCGGCAGTTGCGTGGTATGTCACGTGATGGGAAAAACGACGCCGGCGCAGCCCGGCAATGTCGGCCCCGATTTGTCGGCAGTGGGTGCCACGCGCGACGATCAATGGCTCTTCAACTATGTCTACGATGCGCGCATATACAACCCCAACAGCATCATGCCGCCGTGGGGCGCGTATCAGGTTTACCGCCTCGACGAGGTGCGGGACATCGTCGCCTTCCTGAAAACGCTCAAGGAACCGTACGCGATCACCGACAAGAACGAAAACCCCAACACGCGCCCGGCGCCGGTGGAAAGCCGCGACAATCTCGACCCCACCGAGAATCCCGGCATGTTCGGACTCGACCGCGGCAAGGATGCGTTCAAACGCGCGGGTGCCAATGGCAAAGCGTGCGCGTCGTGTCACGCGGCGCCCGAGACCGCGTTCAAGACGTGGGCGGCGCGCATGCCGCGCTTCGAACCGCGCCTCAACAAGGTGATGGGGGTAGAGGAATTCATTACGCGACACGCGCGCGCCACGACCGGCGATGAAATGCTGATGCAAAGCGACGACAACACGGGATTGTCGATTTACCTGCATAACATTGCCAATGGCGCGCCGATCAACCCGGACCTCGCGGGTGCAGGTGCCAAGCGTGCCGTAAAAAACGGCCAAAGCCTGATGCAGCGCAAGGTCGGACAACTCAATATGGCGTGCGTCGATTGCCATACGCGGGAGCGCCACGCGAACAAATGGGTGCGCGGCCAGTACCTGGTCGAATCGAAGGGCACGGTCGCGCACTTCCCGACCTGGCGCACCAGCCGCGGCGATATCTGGGACATCCGCAAGCGCTTTCAATGGTGCAACGTGTCGGTGCGCGCCAACGAACTGCCTCCCGACGCCGCTGAATATGGCGATATAGAACTCGCGCTGGCCGCCCTCAACAAGGGCGAGAAGCTCAACTCGCCGGGCATCCGGCACTAGCCGCGCGCCGCGCGGAATCACCATCGCTGCCCGACCGGCGGCGCACAACTCATGGCTATGACAAGGCGAGAATTCCTGCATACGCTCGCGGTGGCGGCGGCGGCCGGCTTTCCGCTCGGCGACCACGCGCGCGCCACCACCGCGATCAACGGTTTTTACGATCTGCACAGTTTCGGCAACAACGTGACGCTGATGCATTTCACCGACTGCCACGCGCAGTTGCTGCCGAGCTACTTTCGAGAACCCAGCGTCAACATCGGCATCGCCGGCATGGCCGGCAAGCCGCCGCACATCGTCGGCGAGGCATTGCTCAAACAATTCCGCATCAGCCCCAACACCCGCCTCGCGCACGCGTTTACGCACCTCGAATACGAACACGGCGCGCGGACTTTCGGCAAGGTCGGCGGCTTCGCCCACCTCGCCACTCTCGTGAAACGGGTGCGTGCACAACGTCCGGGCGCGCTGCTGCTTGACGGCGGCGACACCTGGCAAGGCTCGGCGACCGCGCTGTGGACACGCGGCGAGGACATGGTGCAGGCGGCGAAGCTGCTCGGCGTCGATATCATGACCGGACACTGGGAATTCACGCTGGGCTCCGCGCGCGTCAAGGAGCTGGTCGATACGCAGCTGAAAGGCCGTATCGAGTTTCTAGCGCAGAACGTGGCCACCACCGATTTTGGCGACCCGGTTTTCACGCCGTGGGTCATGCGCGAGATCAACGGCGTACCGGTCGCCATCATCGGCCAGGCATTCCCGTACACGCCGATCGCCCATCCGCGCCACCTGATGGCCGACTGGACCTTCGGCATTCAGGAAGAAAAACTGCAGAAAACCGTCGATGCGGCCATCGCCAAGGGCGCGCATGCCGTGATCCTGCTGTCGCATAACGGCATGGACGTGGATCTCAAGCTCGCGGGACGCGTCTCCGGCATCGACGTAATACTCGGCGGGCATACGCACGATGCGGTGCCCGATCCTGTTGCCGTCAAAAACCGCGGCGGCACGACCCTGGTGACGAATGCCGGCAGCAACGGGAAATTTCTCGCGGTGCTCGACCTCGACATCAGAAACAAGGAAGTCAAAGGCTATCAGTACCGCCTGCTGCCGGTCTTTTCGCTGATGCTGGAGGCGGACAAGGACATGTCCCGGCTGATAGCCCGGGTGCGCGCGCCGTACGAAGCGCGGCTGGGCGAACAACTTGCGGTCAGCGAAGGACTGCTCTACCGGCGCGGCAATTTCAACGGCACGTTCGACCAGATCATACTCGACGCATTGATGGAAGTGAGCGGCGCCGAGATCGCCCTGTCGCCTGGGTTCCGCTGGGGCACCGCGGTGCTGCCCAACGAGCCGATCACGTTCGAGCACGTCATGGACCAGACTGCGATAACCTATCCGCACTCGACCCTGACCGAAATGAGCGGGGAAACGCTCAAGACCATACTCGAGGACGTGTGCGACAACCTGTTCAACCCGGACCCCTATCTGCAGCAAGGCGGCGACATGGTGCGCGTGGGCGGCCTGCAATACGCTTGCGATCCGACTCGCGCCATCGGCAGCCGCATCAGCGGCATGATGCTCAACGACAAGCCGATCGAGGCGGACAGGAAATACAAGGTCGCGGGCTGGGCGCCGGTGGCCGAAGGCGCCGGCGGGCGGCCCATCTGGGAAATCGTTGCCAGCTATCTGCGCAACAAACAGGTCATACGCCCGCCGCAGCTCAATTCGCCCCGCCTGTCCGGCGTCAGCGGCAACCCGGGCATCGCCTGATCCTGCGAGTGGAATATTTCGCGACCCCGCGATGAGCACCACACCGGCCGCGCAACAGTTGCAGCAAGTCCTTGAAAGGTTTCACGCCGGGGACTTCGATGTCGCCGCCACCCTGCTCGACCGCCTTTTGAGCGTATCCGCGGATCACCCCGACCTGCTGCATCTTGCCGCGATGATTTCGCTGCGTCGGCAGCGTTTCGACCTCGCCGAAAACTTCGCCCTGCGCGCGACAGGCACGCAGCCCGACAACGCCGCGTTCCGCTACACCCGCGCGCAGGCGCTGTCGGCTTTGCAACGCGACGACGAGGCGCTTGCCGAGTTGCGCCACGCCTTGCGGCTCGACCCTGGCATGCACAAGGCGCATGTGCGCCTGTGGGAAATCCTGTCCGCGCGCGAAGGCTTCGCCGGGCTGACTGGCCTGCTCAAGCAAAGGCTCGCGCTGCTCGATACGCGACGCCCCGCCCAACCGGCGGCAACCAGGGTACGCATTCCCGATACCACGCTGTGCTGCATCGACTGCAGCAATCACGCGCCGGCAATCCGCGCGCTGCAACTGAGCACGGCGGGCTGCGAATTTCCGCGCGCGCTGTTTTTCAGCGATCGCGATTTCGATCTCAAACCGATAGAAACCGTGCGCATCGAGCCGATACGCTCGCTGCAGGATTACTCGAAATTCGTGATGAAGGACCTGCTGCGCCATATCGACACCGAGTACGTTCTGATCATTCAATGGGACGGCTACGTCGTGAACCCGGCGCTCTGGTCCGATCAATTCCTGCTGTACGATTACGTCGGCGCGCGCTGGCCGCACGAGCTGCTCAACATTCCCGCCGCGCATGCCGTCGGCAACGGCGGATTTTCGCTACGTTCGAGGACGCTGTTGGAAGCCCTGCAGGATCCGCAAATCGTGGCCTCGCATCCGGAAGACACGGCGATTTGCCGGACCCACCGCGAATACCTGGAAAGAGAGCATGGGATCGCTTTTGCGCCAGCCACTGTTGCCGACCAGTTTTCTTTCGAGCACGTCGAGCCGCGCGGACCAAGCTTCGGCTTTCACGGTCAGATCAATATCACACGGTTTGTCGACGACAAGGCAATCCGCATGCTCGAGCTACGATAGGCGGAAATCCTGCGGCGTGAATGAAGACGCGCGCCTTAATGGCGGCATTCGGCGGGCAGATATTTCCACGTTGTGGTGTTGCCGCCGCTGGTGCACGCCCAGACGAGGCGTCCGCCGTTCAACGACGGGGTGAGAACAACCGTGACGTCGGTGCCGATGGAGCCGGCGCTTCCGAACACCGCGACGGTTCCCGTATCGGATATCGAACCGCCGGACACACGGCCGCCGGAGGCGACGGTCAGCCCCATTCCCGCGCTCGACATGGTGCCGTCGGATTGGATTTTTTCGGCAATCCCTACGCGAAAACTGCTTGCCGTAAGCATCAGTTCCGACACTTTGGCGCGTATCGTATAAGTGTTATAGGCCGGCAGCGCCACGGCCGCCAGAATGCCGATGATCGCGACTACGATCATCAGTTCGATCAGGGTAAAACCTCGACTGAGTGTTTTCACATTGGCTAACCCAGCGCTGCGCTAACCAATTAGCGTGCAAATTCCCAACTACGGCGCAATCGAATTGCGGTCAAACCGTGGTCCCAAAACAACAGCCCCTCGCAAGGAGGGGCTGTTGATTGGAGCCAAAACCCTGCGTTAAAAATCCCGCAGGTTCAAACTTAGTGACGGCATTCCGCCGCCACGTATTTCCATGAACTCGTAGTACCCTGGGTCGAGCATTCCCACGCGATACGGCCACCGGCGCCCATCGAAGGACGCAGTTGAACCGTAACGTCGGTACCAATAGAGGATGCGCTGCCGATAACGACTATGGTGCCGGTATCGGTAACGCTGCCGCCGGCGACGCGTCCGCCGCTGTTGACGGTCAGACCAATCCCGGAGCTTGTCATGGTGCCGTCTGACGCAGATTTCTCTGCAACAGAGGTTTTGTAGCCGCTAGCCGTTAGTACGATTTCCGACACTTTGGCACGAATCGTGTAGTCCTGATACGCGGGCAGCGCAACTGCCGCCAGAATACCGATAATCGCAACGACGATCATCAGTTCGATCAGGGTAAAGCCCCGTTGAATACGCTTCATTCAGATCCCCTTAAATTGTTATAAACGCCAAATACATGAAATGTATTACTGGCCAAGCGCTATAAGCAAATTCCATACCAGTGCGCTTATGCGGTTATCCACATACTTGCGTCAGGCCGCCGGTTAGGCAGCCAAATTTCAGAGGATCGGTGAATTTGAAGCTTTGCTGCCACTAAAATCCAAAGTATTTTCACAATGCGGAAAATTGGATCAGGGTAAATCTTCGACTGAGCGCTTGCACAATGGCTAACCCAGCGCTGCGCTAACCAGTTATCGTGCAAATCCCCAAGTACGGCGCAATCGAATTGCGCTCAAACTGCAGTCCCAAAACAACAGCCCCTCGCGAGGAGGGGCTGTTGATTGGAGCCAGAACCCTGCGTTAAAAATCCCGCAGGTTCAAACTTAGTGACGGCATTCCGCCGGCACGTATTTCCAGGCGGTCGAAGTACCAGTCGTGGAGCATTCCCACGCGATACGGCCGCCGGCGCCCAGCGAAGGACGCAGTTGAACCGTAACGTCGGTACCAAGAGTAGTCGCACTGCCGATAACTATGATGGTGCCGTTATCGGTAACGCTACCGCCGGCGACGCGTCCGCCGGTGCTGACGGTCAGACCCATGCCGGAACTCGACATGGTGCCGTCCGATGCAGATTTCTCGGCGATAGTCGTTTTGAAGCCGCTGGCCTGCAATACAATTTCCGACACTTTTGCGCGAATCGTGTAGTCCTGATACGCGGGCAGCGCGACCGCCGCCAGAATACCGATAATCGCAACGACGATCATCAGTTCGATCAGGGTAAAGCCCCGTTGAATACGCTTCATTCAGATCTCCTTAAAAAGTTACAAACGCCAAATACAAGCAATATTTAGTTATATAAAGTAATGCTTGCCAGCGTCCTGGTCGCAAGTTCCATACCAGTGCCCTGGATTGATGCCAGAAAAGCCCGGTTATCCACAGACTTGCGTCAGGTCGCCGGTTAGGCAGCCAAATTTCAGCGGAGCGGTGAATTTGAAGCTTTGCCGGCGCTAAAATCCAAGATATTTTTCACAATGCGGAAAATTGAATTGGGAATTGACGCGTCGCAGCATCGCTGCGGCGACTGCAAACGACAAATCATGACGCTGAGCGTCAGCATCGGCTAAATCCGCCCCGGCTGCTTACGCCGGTTGGTAAGCCCGCGTTTGGCAGGCGTGCAACCCGGGGATGCCGGGTTCTTACCCGTGAGCGGCGTCGATTTCGCGCACCAGTTCCGTCCTGACGTCTGCGACGACACCGTCCCATGCGCCAGGGTTCTGCTGACGAAACAGCCGCAGCGCCGGATACCACGGAAGATGCGCGCCGGTTTCCAGATAGCGCCACTCCGCAACGGCGGGGACCATGACCCACGCGGGCTTGCCCAGCGCTCCGGACAGGTGGACCGCAGTCGTGCACACCGTGATGACCAGATCGAGGCTCGCGATCAAAGCCGCAACGCCGTCCATCGCGGCGTCCGCCTGCGACCATTCGTGCAGCACGATGCCGTGACGCACGCGCAGATCGGCGATTTCAGCGCCGACCGCGCCGTACTGCAGGGAAATAAAATGCGCACGCGGCAACCTCAATAACGGCAGCAGCGCGTCGAGCGCGAGTGAACGCGCCGCCTGGCCGGTGCCCGGCGTGCCGCCGCGCCACGACACGCCGACCTTGAGACCACGCCCCAGGGCGTCGAGCCGCGCGCGCCATGCCGCAACCTGCGCAGCGTCGGCAAGCAGATAGCCGCGATGCGCGGGGAAATCCGCCTTTGACCTGCGCATTATGCGTGGCAAATCACCCATGCGAACGCGGTAATCCGGCGCGGCTTCGCCCGACCAGTCGGGCGCGCCCTCGACACGATGGCGATAGACCACGGCGGGCGGAAAGCTGCGCGCGAACAAGCGGGCCAGCCGCGGATCGCATTCGAGCACGGTGTGCCGCGCGCGCGGCAGGAGGTCCGGCAGACAGGATGCAAACATGATCTGATCGCCCAAGCCCTGTTCCGCCTGCACCAGCAGGCGTTTGCCTTCGAGCGCTTCACCCTGCCAATGCGGGTAGGCGTATTCCTGCCAATGGTCGACCTCGGGTATGCGGGTGCGCCATGCATACTCGTCCCACCCTGCGGCGAAATTCCCCTGCTTCAGCAGGGAGAATCCGCGCTGCAAATGCGCCTCGGCGAAATTCGGGTCGAGCGCGAGCACGCGCTCGATCAATGCGGCGGCGGCTTCGCGCTCGCCGAGATCAGTCAGCACCAGCGCCTTGTTGAAAATCGCCTCCACGTGATTCGGCGCCAGCTTGAGCGCGCGATCGAGCAGGAGCAGCGCCTCGCGCGGCACACCGCGGTCACGCAATGAAAGGCCTAGATTGGCGAGCGCGGTGAGATGTCCCGCGTCCACCGCCAGCGCGCGGCGATAGCTCTGCTCGGCGTCGGCCGCGCGTCCTTGCAGGCGATAGACATTGCCCAGCGCACTGTGCGCGTCCGCATCATTGCGCCGCGCGCACGCCGCTTCCAGCAACTCCTGCGCGCGTTCCAGGCGGCCGCTGTGCGCCGCAGCCAGCGCCAGGTAGTATGCCGCGACGAAATTATCGGGTTCCGCATCCAGCGCCGCGCTGAGATCCCGGGACGCGCCGGCGAAGTCCTGCGCGTTAAAACACGCGATGCCCGTTTCGAGCCCGGTGCCGCGCACGGCGCCCGCAGGGTTGGCTGCGGGTTTACTTGCCAGGCTTCTGAGTATCGACCACAACATGATCATTACCGCGCGTGTTGCGCGAGTTCCTGCGCGATACGCGCGACCACGGGCGCCCAGTCGCCAGCACTCTGCTGCCGGAACAAATGCACGCTGGGGTACCATGGCATCTCGTCTCCGTGCTCGAGGTAACGCCATTCCGCAGCCGCGCGCAATACGACCCATGCGGGCCTGCCGAGCGCGCCGGCCAGATGTACCAGTGCGGTCTGCACCGAAATCACCAGGTCGAGTGCCGTCACCAGCGCCGCCGTTTCATCATAGTTCTCGACGGCGTCGCGCCAGTGGTGAAGCGGGATGCGTTGCGCGCGCGCCCATGCGGCGAGTTCGCCGGCGACGTCGCCGTGTTGCAGGCTCACGAAATGGCACCCTGCCTGCCCGAGTACCGGCAACCAGTCCGCGAGTTGCATCGAGCGGCTCGCACCCTGCGTGGTCGGCGCTCCGCCCGACCATGCGATGCCGATTTTTAATCCCTGCCCCAGGGTGTCCAGACGCTGCTTCCAGTAGTCAACCCGCGCAGCATCGGCACGCAGATAGCCTACATGCGCCGGAAAATCGGCCCGCTGCTTGCGAAATTGGGCGGGCAGGCTGCCGATGGCAACCTGGCGATCGATGCCAGCCGCTTGCGCCAGCCGCGCGAGATTTGCGTCCCCTTCCTGCTGCGACACTATCGTTGCGCCCGGGAACGAACGCTGAAACAGCTGCACCAGCTTGGGCGCACATTCGATCACGCACGTCGCGAGCTTCGGCAGCAATGCAGGCACGCAGGATGCAAACATGATCTGATCGCCTACGCCCTGCTCGGCATAAATAAGCAGTTTGCCGGATGCGAGCGGCTCACCCTGCCACTCCGCCAGCGGCAACGTACGTGGCAAGTAATTGCCGCGCGCGCGCTTGCGCGCTTCGTAGTCGGGCCATCCTGCTTCAAAACGGCCGAGCTTCAGATTGGCCAGCGCCTGATTCAGCTGCGCCTCGTGCATAGCTGGATGCGCGGCCAGCAGCTCACGGCAAATTGCCAACGCTTCTTCCGCGCGCCCCTCCTGGATGAGGATCGCGCTGAAATTGCACCGCACGTCGGGATCCGCCGGATCGAGTTCCATCGCCTTGCGGACATGCGTGGCACCTGCTTCGAATTCGCCCACCTGATGGCTGAGCACGTAGCCGAGCGTACTATGGGCGGTGGCAAAATCGGGTTGCAATGCGAGCGCCCGTTCAAGACTGGTCACCGCCTGTCCGAGTTCGCCGAGACCAAGTGCCGCCAACGCCATGTTGTAAAACGCCGGCGGAAATTGCGGGCGGAAATGCACTGCCAGTGTGAACGCATCTGCCGCGTCTTCATATTCGCCCAGCGCAAGATAACTCAGGCCGAGATTGTTGTGAGCATCCGCGTCATCGTGCCGCTCGTCAACCACCCGGTTGAAACATTCGACCGCCGCCGCAAAGTTACCCGCCGCATAAGCCGCAAGTCCGGCGTCGAACGTGGCGCGCATCGCAGGATCAGCTTTCACGTCCACGCGCCGCCAAGCCGGCCAACTCCGCCGCGACGCGTTCGATTACCGGCGGCCAGGTTTCGCCGCCGGCGCGATGAAAGAGACGCATGGATGGATACCAGGGCATCGCCATTCCGCGCCGCGGATAGCGCCATTCGGGACTGTCCGGCAGCAGGGTCCACACGGCTTGCCCGAGCGCGCCCGCCACATGCGCCACGGTATTGTCTATGCTGATGACCAGGTCGAGCGCGCCGATGATGGCCGCGAGTTCGTCGAGGTCATTGACCGCAGCGCCGAGTTGCGCGACAGCTATGCCGGATTGAGCGCGCAAATCTTCCAGCTCGGCCGCGATATCCCCATACTGCAAAGCGCAAAACGTCGCGCCCGTGCTGCGCAGGATGGGCAACCACTGCGGCAAGACAGTCGAGCGCACGAACTGCCGCGAGCGCGGCGTGCCGCCGCGCCAGGCAATGCCCACCCGCAGCGCGGTCCCTGCCACCAGTTTCCGGCGCCAAGCCCCGCTGCGCTGCGCGTCAGCCACCAGATAGCCGCCGCGCGCGGGAAAATCGGCGCGCGACCGCCGCAAATACTGTGGCAGCGACCCGATGGCCGCCTGAAAATCCACCGGCGGCAATTTTTTCAGCCAGTGCTTGTCGTCGTTCTTGTCCGCGCCATGGACGCTCGCCTGCGGAAACGAGCGCTGGAACAACGCCGTCAACCGCGTGTTGCATTCAATTACGCAGTGCGCGCCGGTCCGCAGCAAGTCGGGCAGGCAGGACGCAAACATGATTTCATCGCCCAGACCCTGCTCGGCATAGACCAGCAGGCGTTTGCCCGCCAGCGGCTGGCCCTGCCATTCCGGGTAGGGAAAACCGCGCGCCACCATGGCGCCGCTCGCGAAGCGCTGCGCGTAGGCGCCCCAGCCGGCCGCATAGTCGTCCCGCATCAGCAGTGCGTAACTGCGATTGATGACGGCATCGGCAAATTGGGGAGACCGGGCAAGCACCGCATCGTAATGCGCAACGGCCTCGTCCAGGCGGCCGAGATCGCGCAGCGCGTGCGCAACACAAGCGCGGGTCTCGACAACATCCGGGCCGAGCGCGCGCGCGCGCTCGAAACTCTGCAGCGCCGCGGCCGGCTCGCCGGTCTCCAGCAGCAGCAGGCCCAGATTGTGATGCGCCTCCAGCCAGTTCGGTTCGAGCGCCAAAGCGGCATCGAAACTCCGCCGCGCCTCTGCATAACGGCCCGCCCGGTAAAGCGCGTAAGCGAGGCGGCCACGCGCGTCCGCGCTCGCCGGCGCGCACTCGACGGCAGACCGGTAGCAATCGATCGCTTCGTTCAGCTCGCCGCCCGTTTTCAGCAGATTGCCCAGACCCCGCCACGCGGCGCCGTGCCGGCCATCGCGCGCGAGCGCCTGCCGGTACGCCGCTAGCGCCGCTTCGGCGCGTTCGAGTTTCACCAGCGTTTCGGCGAGCTCGAACGAGGCGGCGGCGAACTCCGGCGCAAAGTGGGCGGCCAGTTGGAAATAATCGGCGGCGTCTTCGAGTTTGCCCTGGTCGCGATAGGTCAGCGCCAGCTCAAAATGCGCCGCCGCGAAATCGTGCTCAAGCTCCAGCGCGCGCAGCAGGCTGCGCTCGGCGGCGGCGTACTGCGCGCGTTCGCGCAATTGCGCGCCCTGCCGGTGCAGTTCGACAGCGGTGTTTGCGGCGGCGTCACTCATCGGCGGGTTCTATCATGAAATTCACCGCGTGCACATAATCGAAACGATGTTTGATGCGGTAGTGGTTCTGCTGCAGCCACGTTTCGAAATCCGCAATCTGGTGCCGGAACACTTCGATCATGATCTTGGGCCGCGACTCGGCGATGATGCGCCGGGCGCCGGCGAGGACTGCGAGCTCCATGCCTTCGACGTCGATCTTGATGAAATCCACCGGGTGCGCAATCAAATCGTCGAGCGGCGCCGATTTAACCACGCCGGCTACGGCGGGCACCAATCGGCTCGCGCCGATATTGTTGTCGCTCGTACGCACGATGTCGTAAGTTGCAACCCGATCTGAAGCCCCGCTGCCAAGCAACGAGAGATCGGCGTTGGTTACAGCATTTTCCGCGAGGTTCCGGCGCAGCAGCGCAATGGCATCGGGATTGGGCTCAATTACCGTGATGCTGCGCGGTCGCATGAACCGCGCATAGTAGACGACGTGGTTGCCGACATAAGCGCCCACTTCGACAATTGCGGCGTCCGCCGCAACCCAGCTTTCGACAAAAGCAAGTTCGCCGGGCTCGAAAAACCGCCCCTTGAGAAAACTGCGCTGGATCAGGTCGAACGGGTTGGTAACGTAAAACCGGAGCTTTTCCCCGCGCAGCGTAAACTCCGCATGGAAATCCAGTCCGATGCATTTCTCGCAGATGATGCGTTCGACCGCCATGCGCCAGTCGCGATTGGTCGCTGCGCGCGGGCCGCCCGCATACGTATCGCGGCGGTTGAAAAAAAACGGCCGCCCGATCTTGACGCAATTGAATTGCGACCACATCCGCAGGTAGTAGTCGAAATCCTCGCCCGCATCGAGCTGCGGGTCGAAAGGCGTGGCCAGCGCCGCCGCGGTCTTCACGAAATGCCCGATCTGCAGCGTGATAAACGGATCGTTGCCGAGGAGCTGATCGATACGCGTGATTTCCAGCAATTGGTCCGGGCGCAGGACGCCATGCTCCTCGTCCGCGGCAAGCTCATGGATCGCGCCCCATATCGCATCATGGCGGTGCAGCTCGTGCGTTACGTTGGCGAACGCCTGCGCGCACAGCACGTCGTCCGCATCGAGGAAGAATATCCAGTCGGCACCTGCGTCTTGCGCCTGCCGCACGCCCTGGTTGCGTGCCGCCGAGCGCCCCAGCTTGCCTTGCGTATCATCGATCTTGATGAAAAGAATATCGGAAAACGGCCCTTGCGCCGTGGCGAAGGCATGATTGACCGAATCTTCGGCGTCCAGTGCGTACAATTCATGGCCGGGACCGACCGGGGTGACGACGGCGCATTTCATTGGATCACGCGAACCATGAACGCCCCTGCCGGTTACAAGCCGCTGAATCCATCACATTCGGTCCGGATGAAAATACCAGTCATCGCCCTTGGAGAAGATTTCAAACTCCCGCCGGAAACCATTGGACTCCAGCAAGCGCTGAATGGACTCGCGCGCGTCAGGCTTGAAATTGTGCTCTACCGTGATCACGCGGACCTGGTACTTCGCAAAATCGAAAGTCTCGAGGATATCGAATTCGCTGCCCTCGGTGTCGACGGACAGATAGTCGATCGATGCGGGCGCGCCGTGCTCCGCCAGCAAATCATTCAGGGACACGGTATCGACCATGAATGTTTCTGCGTCAACCAGGCGGGACTCGGCGTGCATATCATTCCCGGCAAAGCTTTTAAGCGACGACAATTCCGGATACCGGTTGGCGGCCAGGAATTCAAGCTGCTTGCCCGACTCCCGCCACACGCACCGATAGTCGACAGCAGCGTTTCTGTTCGCGCGCAGCGGGTCGCGCCAGCCGGGGAAAGGTTCGGCAAGAATACCGCGCCACCCGAGGTTTTTCTCGAGGTGATGGGTGTTGCTCAGAAACACGCCGTCAGCAGCGCCGAACTCGACGAAAAACCTGTTTTTTCTGTCGGCCAGTTTATAAGTGACATACAGGTCCTGCAGCAGGTGGGCCTTCGATTGCGGAAATCGCGTCAGACAGTGCGCGAGTAAACCGAGCGCGTCATGATTGACGGCTGCCCGCTCCTGGACGCCGTGATGCGCCAACAGGTAGTCCCACAGATAGATCAGTCCGGTTTCAGTGTAAATACTCGGCAGATGGTGCTTTTTTTTCAAAGCGCAGCCCCTGTTAAATGCATTCTCATCGTTTTGAACCTGGCTGCGACATCCGTCATCAGATCATGCCAGTTGCCGCCCGGCGGCTGGCGGAATATGCGCATCGTCGGATACCACGGCGAATCTTCCCTCCCCAGCAACCACTGCCATGCGCTGTCACCGCGCGTCAGCAACCATACCGGCTTGCCCAAAGCGCCGGCGAGGTGCGCGACCGACGTGTCGATGCTGATGACGAGATCGAGCTGCTCGATCAAGGCCGCGGTCTCCAGCAGGTCGCCGCATTCGTCCATCGCATCGAACAGCGGCCATTTCGCGAATTCCAGTTGCCGCGCATCTTCATTTTTCTGCAGACTAACGAACTGCACCCCGCCAGCATCCAGCAACGGCGCAAAGGCCTGCAGCCGGGTGCTGCGCCGCGCTTCAGTCAGAGTGCGCTTCGCGCCCGCCCACACCAGCCCCACCCGCGGACGCGCAACCGCTTCGAGCCTCGCGGCCCACGTGCGCTGCAGGTCCGCCGCCACCCGCACATAAGGCACTTCCCGCGGCACTGTCTCTAGCCGGGTTTCGCACAAATGCGGCAAACTCATCAGCGGACAGTGCCGGTCGAAGGACCCTTCGATCAGCGGATCGTCCTGCGAGATCACCTCATCGACCCCGGCCGTCGCGCGCATGAGCCGCACCAGCGGCGCGGCGCAATAGACGATGACGCGCTGAGCGCCGCGGCCCTTCAACTGCGGCAGGTAGCGCATCATCATGACGCAGTCGCCCAGCCCCTGCTCAGTCCAGACGAGCAGACGCTTGCCCGCCAGCGGCTCGCCCTGCCACCGCGGCACCTCCTGCATGCGATCGAACAGGTCGCGCGCGGAACTCACGTGCCGAGGATCGGCCCCGTCGTAACGCTGCTCATATAACGTAAACGCGGCAGCGTAATCTCCGCACAGCAACAGGAGCAGCGCGTAGTTGAGCCGCGCTGAGGTATATGCCGGGTCCAGCCGCATCGCTTCCTGATAGCTCGCCGCGGCTTCGTCGTACCGACCCTGGGCTTTCAGCGCGTTGCCGAGATTGTTCTGCGCCCCGGCGAAATCGGCCTTGAGCGCCAGCGCGCGGCGATACTGCTGTTCGGCTTCACGCGGACGGTTCAGCTCGCGCAGGGCCTCGCCGAGATTGTTCAGAAAAAACGGGTTGTCCGGACTCAACGCAATTGCGCGCCCGATCAACTTTACCGCCCTGTCGTAATTGCCATCCTTGTGCGAAATTGCGCCCAGCAGATGAAGCGCATCGAAGCTGCCGGCATCCGTGTCGAGCACATCGCGGCAAATGCTCGCGGCCTCCGTCATCCGCCCCGCGCCGTAGTGCTGCCGCGCAATTTGCAGCACCTGCTTGGCAGTCGCGATCTGAGGTTCTTCGGCTCGCATGGGAACGGAAAGTGTACT
Organism: Betaproteobacteria bacterium; assembly: GCA_947474275.1. Taxonomy (GTDB): domain Bacteria; phylum Pseudomonadota; class Gammaproteobacteria; order Burkholderiales; family SG8-41; genus PALSA-1004. Next base: position 20,964 of record CANJHY010000001.1, on the reverse strand, counting down.
ACGGCCACAGCCGCCGGGCCGCCGGCCTGCGGCTTGCGCCCGCCGCGGACCGTATGATCAGCAAAGCGACGCCAATTCCGCGCGCACCTGCCCGACCACTGTTGCCCAATCTCCCGGAGCCGGCTGCCGGCACAGCCTGACCGACGGGTACCACGGACTGGCGGCCGGCACGCGCTGCCAGCGCCAGTCGGCGTCGTGGGGCAACATGATCCAGGCCTTGCGGCCGAGGGCCCCAGCCAAATGCGCCACGGTGTTGTCTACGGTAACTACGCCATCGAGCGCCTGCAAAAGCGCCGCCAGCCCGTCCATGTCCTCCAGCGCTTCGACGAAACTCAATACGTCGGCTCCGCACATCGCCTTGATTTCAGCCAGTTCGTCGTCTGCCGCGCGCTCGAGACTGATAAATTTAATGCGCGGAATCGCAAGCAACGGCATCAGTTCGCGCAGCGGCATCGAGCGCAGATCGCGGCGCGTCTTCGCGGTGCCGCCGCGCCAGGAAATTCCAACGCAGTAAGCGCCGCCCCCGGCCGCCAGCTGGGCACGCCATTGCGCGGTGCGCGCCGGATCGGCGCGCAGATAGCCGGAGTGCGCCGGAAATTCAGCGGCGTTCCGCCGCAACAGGCGCGGCAGGCTGCCGATCGCGATCTGCGTCTCGATCTGCGGGTATTCCGCCAGCCAGCGGCGATCACCGTCACGTGGAGCGCCATGCACACTGCCGGCGGGGAATGAACGCGCGAACAGGCCCGCCAACCGCGCATCGCACTCGATGACACAGGATATTCCCCGCGCGAGCAAATCCGGCACGCACGAGGCGAACATCATTTCATCGCCCAGCCCCTGCTCGCCGTAAACCAGCAAGGCGGCGGCGCCGCGCAGTGCTTTGCCCTGCCACGCAGGATAAGGAAAAACGCGCGGCGCGGCGCCGCTGCCGCGCGCGTTGCGCATTTCGTAGTCTTCCCACCCGCGCGCGTAATCGCCGCTACCGAGCAGGGCGAGTCCGCGGTTCCAGCGATATTCGCTTTCCGCGGGATAAGCGGCAATCAATTTTTCGTAATGGGCGAGCGCCGCTTGGAGCTGCCCCTGCTCGGCCAGAGCAAGGCCGAGGTTGGCCTGCGCCCCCACGGAAGACGGCTCGAGTTCGATTGCGCGCTCGAAATACTGCTGCGCGCGGCGCGAGTCGCCGAGGTGCGCCAAATACATCAAACCCAGGTTGGTGCATGCCGCCGCGTAACCGGGGCTGAGTTCGAGCACGCACTCATACGCCGCAATCGCGCCCGGCACGTCGCCGCAACGGCTGCGAACCAGCGCTGACTCGAAATGTATATCCGCATCGCTTGGCGCGACACGCAATGCATGTTCAATGTGCGCGAGCGCCGCGGCGGCGGCACCCGCCTCGCGCTCCAGGCGCGAAAGGCCCAGTCTCGCGGCCGCGCAATCCGGCGCGTGCGCAAGGGCAACCTCGTAGCAATCGCGCGCATCCTCGCTCTGACCAAGCGCAATGTGCTCTGCGGCTTGTGCAGCCCAGGCCTCAGCGTCGTCGGGATGCAAATCGGTCGCCCGCGCAAACCCGGCGAGCGCGGCCTGGTGCCGGCCCAATACACGCGCTGCGCGTGCCCCGCACAAATGAGCAGCTGAAAAACCGCCACGCAAAGCGAGTGCGGCCCCGGCGTGCGCAAAGGCGGCACGGGGATCGCCGCGCATGAGCGCGAGTCCTGCGCGCAAACATTCCAATTCGGCGCGGTCACGCTGCAGGGGCTCGCTCAGCAGCGCGTCGACTCCAGCCGCATCATGAGTGGCGAGCAGACGCAAGCCGCTATCGAACCACGCTGATGGCCGGTACGCGCTGTCGGGCAATGCGGCGGCGGCTGGATTCAGCGCAGTTTTACCACGCCCCGCGAACAATGAATGCCAAAGCCGGGAAAGCCCGCTCAGCATGCAACGCGGTCAGCCGCGATGCGGGGTTCGCGCGGCGCGTTCATTTGCGTTGCTCGACGTTCAGCATGTCCTGCCGCGCGGCCCGCCACTCGTCCGCGTACTCGCAATCGCGGTACTCCTGAAAGTACGGCCCGCCCAGGGTGTAATGCACCAGTGACACATCGCGGTTCGGCGCGTTGTAGCCAACGAGGTGGTTCCAGCGCGCCGGAATTTCACCGATCAGTTCGTCGTTCGCCAGCCATTTGAATTGATGGAGTTCGAGGCCCGATGCAGTATTGACGTAGTCGGGCGTCAGCGCGCGGCACTGCGCGTTGTTGAACAGCATCACGCTCGACCAGTTTTTCTTCTGGTATGCGGTTTGCGGCTGATCGAGAAATTTGCGGGTCTCTTTGGGCACGTGGTCGTGCTTTACCACCATGACCGCATAGCGCTCGTCGCGCAGCGCATACAGTTTCTCAATGTCGTCGAGCACCAGCATGTCGCAGTCCATGAATATGGACCAGCCCTGGTAGTCGGACAGAAAGGGCGTCAGAAAGCGCGAAAACGAAAAATCGGTCGACTGCAGCGGATGGCGTTCGCGCGTCAACACGCCTTTCAACTCGCTCAACATCACCGGCACTACCGCCACCGGCACCGATGCCCTGGCATGAATGCTATGGGCCAACACGCTGTATGCGGCCGCCTCGCGCGAGTCGTAGCCGATAAAAACTTTGATCATGAAGTGCTGCCGTAGTGGTTAATCGGACCGGAAGTTCAGGCCATCTTACGCAATGATTGCGCGACATCATCAATAACCGCGCCCCATTCTCCATACACGGACTGCCGGAACACGCGCACCGAAGGATACCAAGGCATCTCCTGCCCGGCAATTCCATAGCGCCACTCGGGACTGTACGGCGCCATCACCCATACCGGCGTGCCGAGCGCGCCGCCCAGGTGAATAACGGCGGTGCACACGCTGATTACAAGATCGAGGGCCGTGACCAGCGCCACCGCCTGCTCGTAGTCGGCGCGTACTTCGTTCCAACTGTGCACCGTGACGCCCGTGGCCGCGCGCAGTTCATCAATTTCAGCGCGGCAGTCGGTATATTGGAGATCGACGAAGTGCGCGCCTTCCATCTGCAGGATCGGCAGCCATTGCGCAAGCGGCATGGAGCGCACCGGGCGCCGCGATTTGTGCGTGCCGCCCTGCCATGAGATACCCACTTTGAGGCCGGGCCCAAGCGCGGCGAGACGCTCCCGCCATGCCGCGACCGCCTGCGGATCGGCGCGCAAATAGCCGCTGTGCTGCGGGAAATCCGCGCGCGCGCGGCGCAAGTACTGCGGCAGGCTGCCGATCGAGCTTTGCAGGTCGAGGTCCATCTCGCCGGCACCGGCGGGCAGCGACTTGTCCGGGTTCGTTGCACGAACCGCGGTTTGCGGAAACGAGCGCCGGAACAGCTTCTCAAGCTTGGGGGAGCATTCGATCACGCAATTCGCGCCCGCGGCCACCACGTCCGGAATGCAGGATGCGAACATGATCTCATCGCCCAGGCCCTGCTCCGCGTAGACCAGCAATTTTTTACCCGCCAACGCGCCACCGTCCCAGTTCGCACCCTCCGCAGCTCGTGGCCGGCGGTCGGCGCCCAGCAGCCGCAATTCGTAGTCCGGCCAGCCGCGTGCGAAGTCGTGCTGCAACAAATAAGCAAGCGAGCGGTGCCAGATGGCCAGCGTAAAATCAGACTTGAGCAAGATGGCCGCGTCATAAGCCGCGATCGCCTCTTCGAGCCGCCCGAGATCCTGATACACGATGCCGAGATTGTTCAGGAGCTCGGCATCGGCGCCGTCGATCGCGCGCACGGTCAGGTAGTGCTGCAGCGCCTCTTGCGGGCGGTGCAGTTTCTGCAGCACCAGCCCAAGGCATTTGAGCGTTTCGATGCGCCTTGGTGTCTGCGCTAAAACTGCCTGCAGCAATGCCTGCGCTTCTTCATAGCGTTCGAACTCGATATAGGACAACGTCAGGTTTTTCAGCAGGTCGGGAATTTCCGGCGCAAGCGCATACGCACGCTCGAATCGCAACAACGCCTGTTCGCTCGCGCCGGCCGCCTGCCAGATCAGTCCCAGATTGCAATGCGCCGCGGCGTTGCCGGGGTCCAGCCGCAGCGCCTGCTCGTAACTTGCAATGGCGGCCTGCCGCTCTTCTAGCATGAGAAATACGTTGCCGCGTGCCGCATGGGCAGCGGCGAAATCCGGCCTCGCGGCGAGCGCCCGATCGAGATGGGCCGCCGCGTCGGTGAAATTTCCACCCTCGCCCAGCAGCGCGCCCAGCAGGTAATGCGCGTGGGCATGCAGCGCATCGATTTTGAGCGCGTCGCGGTAGTTATTTTCCGCGACGGCGCGCTCACCGGCCTGCTGACTGCGATACCCCCGCTGCAGCAAGTCGTCGATGGCGCCGCGCGCGGCTTCCGGCGAACGCGGCGAGCGCGAAGAAAACAGGCGCGAAATTAAATTGGTCAGCATCACGTTGGCGGCGGGTAGCATGGGGCTTGCTTCTGCATACTACAGCAACCGCCGCGCTATTGACGCGGTAATCCCTCCAGCTTGATAATGTAAGCGTTTCTTTTTTAAAGAAAACTCGTCACGGGCAGGCGTCCGCCGGCATTATGACCGCGCTCGTTCACAATGCCGTTCCCCGTCACAATTTACCCATGAATGTCTTTCGCGTACTGCTGTGGCCTTTACACAACTTGCGGCGTTCCGCCGGTGCCCAAACGGCACCGCTGGCGCCGCAGATTTCGCTCGAGCAATACGAAATGCTGGAGCCGCACCAGACCGTCAATGACGGCACCACCGAGGTGGCGTACGCGACTCCCAACGTATTCACCAAGTGGCGCGTCGATTCGCTGTTTACCAAGGAACCCGACACCATCGAATGGATCAGGGGATTCCAGGCGGACGAAGTTTTCGTCGACATCGGTGCCAACGTCGGTATGTACACGATATGGGCGGCCAAAACACGCGGGGTACGCACGTTTGCGTTCGAGCCGGAGTCGCAAAACTACGCGCTGCTTTGCCGCAACATCGTGCTCAACGGTTTGATGGAATACGTCACCGCCTATTGCCTCGCGCTGAGCGATTCCGCCAGCTATTCGCTGCTGCATCTGAGCCAGTTCCAGATCGGCGGTTCGTGCCACTCGTTCGGCGAAAAGGTCGACCACCGGCTGGAACATCGCGACACCCTGCTGTCGCAAGGCTGCGTCTCGACCACCCTCGACCTGCTGGTGGACAAAGGCGTGGTGCCGGCGCCCAACCACATCAAGATCGACGTCGACGGACTCGAGCACAAGGTGCTCGACGGCTGCCGTGGCGTGCTCGCCGACCCGCGCCTGAAATCGGTGCTGGTGGAAATCAACACCAACCTGGAACAACACCGCAAGATCATCGCCGACATGAAGTCGCTCGGGTTCGGTTATTCCGAGCAGCAGGTGGCGCAGGCGCAACGCACTGAAGGCGCATTCAAGGGCGTCGGGAACTATGTCTTCCTCCGTTGAAGAACACGTGTTGTACCAGATCGCCAACGCGCCGATCCGCGAGTATCCGTACGCGCATATTTACGTCGAGAACGTATTTCCGGACGATTTTTACGCGGCAATGCGCGCCAACTGGCCGGGCGCTTCGGCGCTGACCAGCCTCGCCGACACCGGGCGGGTTCCCAAAGGCGCGTATCTCGAGCGCTTTGTCATGCCGTTCACGCCAGCGGAGATCAACAAGCTGGATGAGTCCCGCCGCCTGTTCTGGACCGAATTTTCAGGCTGGCTGATTACGCAGAGATTTCTGACCGCGATGATCGACAAGTTTGAACCCTACGTCAAAGAACGGTTCGGCGATGAAATTTACAAGTGCGGTTTTGAAGCGGATTCCCTGATCGTGCGCGATCTGACCAACTTCAGCATAGGTCCGCATACGGACGCACCGCACCGCCTGCTATCGATGCTGTTCTATTGCCCCGATGATGATTCGCTGAAGCATCTCGGCACCTCGATTTACGTGCCGCGCGATGCGGCGTTTAGCTGCCGGGGCGGCCCACATTACCCGCACAAGCTCTTCCATAAAGTCAGAACCATGGAATACCGGCCGAATTCGCTGTTCGCTTTTATCAAGAACGATCACTCGTTTCACGGCGTCGAGCCGATTGGCGACGCCGACGTGCTACGCGATATACTGCTCTACGACGTTCGAGTGTTTGAGCCCAAAGGCCAGTCGCGACAACCCGGACCGGGTTTCGGCCTTAAGATGCTGAAACGTTTGTTTGGCAAAAATTCGAATTAACGGCTTTATTTTACCGGAGCAAGATCATGGCATTGTTCGGCACGGTTTCGAGCAAGGATGTGGATTCGTTTGCCACAGGTTTGGCGCAGGATCTCGCCAAGCGTTATCCACCGGCGCTCGATAAAGGCAAGGAACGGAAGATTTCGCAGAAGCGACTGGTGACGATCCTCGAGGACACGTTCAAGCGCGCCATAGATTTCAGGCAGCAGCACAAACTCGGCGTCTACAAAAAAGCCCGCCTCGGTAATACGTTTCGCTGGGAATTGCAGGAAATGGGCTACAGCGAAAAATTCATCGAAGTCGCCACCGAAGGGCTCGTCGTCTATATTACGAGGAAGTAGGAAATCGGAGCGCAGAGCAGGGGCCCCGTTTACGGGGATGCGACCGCGCAGACGTGCCGGCGACCGGCACGACTACCGCTACTCTAAGGCACCCTACAGGGGTCGCGATGACGCGGAAATAAGAACGGTTACGCCGCCGGCGGCGGCACGTAGCCTGGAACCTGGGCAAGATCGACGTCATCGACCTGTTCCTTGTCCATGCACTGCTCGGCGTACTTGAGATAGACCTTTTCCCACATGAATATGTCAAACAGGTCGGGATCGATGTGGCCGCCCAGCTTGAACTTGCCCAGAATGGACAGTGATTCCGACAGGGTCTTGCCTTTTTTATAGGGCCGGTCCCTGGCGGTCAGCGCCTCGAAGATATCGGCGATGCCCATGCAGCGCGCCTGCACCGACATCTGGTCGCGCGTGAGTCCGCGCGGATAGCCCTTGCCATCCATGCGCTCGTGGTGGCCGCCGGCGTATTCGGGCACGTTCTTAAGGTGCTTGGGCCACGGCAGTGCTTCCAGCATCTGGATAGTGACGTCGATGTGATGGTTGATGATCTGGCGCTCGGCCGCGGTCAACGTGCCGGCGCGGATGGTCAGATTTTCGACTTCGTCCGCCGTCAGAAAATCAGCGTCGCTGCCTTCGACGTCGCGCCACCGGTACTTGCCCGAGGTCTGTTTTACCCGCTCCAGGTCCTCCGGTTTCATGAACTCGCCGCCGACATTGCAGAAACGCAGGAATTCGCGGTCCTCGTCGATGCGGCGCATCTGCAGCTTGAATTCATGCTCGGCGGCGTCCACCGCCTGCTTGTCTTTTTTCTCCAGCGCTGCCAGTTTGGTCTTCAACAGCGCGATTTCCGCGTCGCGTCTGATCACCTCGAACCGCGTATCGACGAGGGCGATGCGGTCGAATATCGTGTGCAATTTGGTCGCCTTGTCGACCACGTGCACCGGCGTGGTCACCTTGCCGCAATCGTGCAGCAGGCCCGCGATCTTCAGTTCGTAGCGGTCCTTGTCGTTCATGCTGAAATTCTTCAGCGGCCCGACCGCGCAATTGTTGACGGCCTCCGCCAGCAGCATCGTCAGCTGAGGCACGCGTTCGCAATGGCCGGCGGTGTAGGGCGACTTGTCGTCGATCGCGGCGTTGATGAGGTTGATGAAAGACTCGAACAGGTTTTCGAGGTGGTTGATCAGCAGCCGGTTGGTCAGCGCGATTGCCGCCTGCGAGGCCAGCGACTCGGCGAGCTGCTGGTCCTCCGACGAGAACGGGCTTACCGCGCCGGTCGCCTGGCTCTTGGCGTTCAGCAGCTGCAGCACGCCGATGATCTCGTTCTCATGGTTCTTCATCGGCACCGTGAGGAACGACTGTGAACGGTAGCCGGTCTTCTGGTCGAAGGTCTTGGTGCCCGAAAAGTCGAAGCCTTCCTCGATATAGGCGTCGGCGATGTTGACCGAGGTGTCGTGATGAAACGCGTGCGCGACGACCATCGTATTCACCGGCTTGCCGTCCTGGTCGAACAGGTTGATGGGCGGGAAGGGAATGTCGGCCCCGGTGGTGCCCCCCATCGCGATCTTGAGCGTATCGTTGCGCATGATCTCGAATTTAAGCGTGCGGTCGTCGATTACGCGGTAGAGGGTTCCCCCGTCGGCATTGGTGATTTTCTTCGCCGCCAGCAGGATCGCTTCCAGCAACCGGTTGATGTCGGTTTCCTTGGACAGCGCGACGCCGACCTGATTGAGCTGCTCCAGACGCTCGAACAGATGGGCGGAATCCCGGGGGTGCTGCATCTGGTTCATGGCGCAGTCTTTACTTGATACAGACGGCGCGCACCTGCGCCATATCGGTCATCCCCAGCAGGACTTTTTCCATGCCGTCCTGCTTCAGGGTGCGCATGCCTTCGCCAAGCGCGCAGGCGAACAAATCGGCCACCCGCGCGTGCTCCTGAATGAGTTTCTTTACGGGGTCGGTGCCGATCAGAAGCTCGTGCAAACCGACCCGGCCTTTGTAACCGCCGCCACCGCACGTCTCGCAGCCGACCGCCTTGTGAAACTGGATCTCGCCTTTATCGTTGCCGAAGTCCTTGGTCCACATCTGGATAAGTTTTTCCCGTTCGCCCTTGGGGTCCTTCTTCCACGCTTCGGTATTCATCAATTCGCCGGAATACTCTTCGACGAACAGCTTGAGTTCTTCGGCCGACGGCACGTATGGCTTCTTGCATTTTCCGCACAACCGCTTGGCGAGACGCTGCGCGAGAATGCCGAGCAGCGCATCGGCGAAGTTAAACGGGTCCATGCCCATATCGAGCAGGCGGATGATTGATTCCGGCGCCGAATTGGTGTGCAGGGTGGCGAACACCAAGTGACCGGTGAGTGATGCTTCGATACCAGTGCCGACCGTTTCCTTGTCGCGCATTTCACCGACCATGATGATGTCCGGGTCAGCCCGCAAAAACGCTTTCATCGCGATCGCAAACGTCAGCCCGGCCTTGGGATTCATCTGCACCTGGCGCAACCCGCGCTGCGTAATTTCAACCGGGTCTTCGGCGGTCCAGATCTTGGTCTCAGGCGTGTTCAGATAGCCGAGCACCGAGTGCAGCGTCGTGGTTTTTCCTGAACCGGTCGGGCCGCACACGAAAAAGAGGCCGTAGGGCTTTTCAATTGCCTCTTTACACTTGACCAGGTTGTAATTGGACAACCCGAGCTTGTCGAGCGGAATCGGCTCGCCAGCGGCAAGTATCCGCATCACGATGTCTTCGACGCCGCCGGCGGACGGGATGGTCGCCACCCGCAGTTCGATGTCGAGCGGACCGTACTTCTTGAATTTGATCTTGCCGTCCTGCGGTTTGCGGCGCTCGGAAATATCGAGGTCGCACATGATTTTCAGGCGCGCGGCGATGGCGTTTCGATAGGCGGCCGGCACCGAAATGTAATTCATCAGCGAGCCGTCCTTGCGGAAGCGGATCTCGGTCTTGCCCTTGCCGGGATAGGGCTCGATATGTATATCGGACGCGCCCTGCTTGTAGGCGTCGACGATAATCTTGTTGACGAGCTTGACGACCTCGTTGTCCGACGCCGCCGACGCGACGTCTTCGTTATTGTCCTCAAGCGTCTCTTCATTTTCGAGACCGGACAACAAATCGCCGATATCGGTGCCGTCATCGACGTTGCCAACACCCGCCGACCCGCCGCTGCCGCCAAAAAAGAGATCGAGCGTCGCGACGAATTCGCGCGCACAGCAAACGCGGTAGACGATCTTGCTTTTCGGATAAACGTTGTTGACAACCCTCGAGCCGCGGATTTTTTCCGGGTCGGTCGTCAATATCATGATGCCGTCTTTCGTTTCGTCGATCGGTATCCACAGGCTGCTTTCGACGAATTCCCGGCTCATGTTTTTCATGAGGTCCATCGGCTTCACGCGGTCCGCCTTGTGCGGCTCGTAAGGCACGTCGAAATAAGCCGCCAGCGCCTCGCCGATTTTGTCCAGCTTGACCTGAAATTCATCGATCAGCACGGTTTCGACGTCGAGATTCTTGCGGCGTGCCGAGCGCGTCGCCAGCTCCAGCTCCTCGGCCGAGATGACCGCGTTCGACACCAGGTGATCGTACTTGCCCTTGACCCCGGCAACGGGCTTCTGGCGCTGGCGAAACGCGATAGCCAGGGTTTCCGCAACGTGCGTCGCGCCTTCTTCCATGACCGCCGGGAACGGCTGCCCGCTCTTGGAATTGATGATCTGCATAACGCCGATCAATTCCTTGGTTTGCGCGTCTATGACCGGCGCGGCCAGCATCTGCTTGGTGCGATAGCCGGTCTTGACGTCCACCTGCTTCAGGAAATTCAGCTGCGGGCTGTAGGCCTTGAGTTCCTTTTCGTCGTAGACGTCGCGGATGTTGATCATCTTCTTATGCACCGCGACAAAGCCGGCGATACTTTGCTCTGCGATCGGCAACTTCAGGTCCTTGAACGAGTTAAGCCCGGTCTTGACCTTCGAGACGATGGATGTTTTGTCTTCGCTCATCAGATAGAGCGTGAGCCGGTCGGCGTTGAAGAGGCCGCAGATGTCCTGGCTCAACTCCAGCATGATTTCGTCTATGTTGCTGGTGGCGTGGATGCGATTGGTGACCGATTGCAGGGCCTTGGAGAAATTCAGCTTCTCCGCCAGGTTGTCCTGCGCGACCGGCTTGGTTTCAAGTACGCTACTCATGGCGGCTTGACCTCTCACATTTGGCACACATACCAAAATCCGAATTCAGGACGCGGAATTTGCGCCCTGTGCTCATAATTCGAACACCTGGTTGTTCTCCAGCATGCGCGGGCTGTAGGCGCCGGCGCATTCCAGGATTTCCTGCATGGTGACTTCGACTTCGCCCGGCTTCAGGTGCGTAATATAGACATCGGCCTTGCGCTTGAGTTTCGCCAGTTCCTCGGCCAGCATGCTCGGACACAGATGCTTGGAGGCGATCGCGAGGTCACGCTCACGGTTGCAAAACGCCGTTTCAATAATCAAATACCGCAGGTTGTCGATCTTGTTGACTTCCGTCCAGAACGCATCATTGGTCGTCGTATCCCCGGTGAAAGCGAGGCTCGCGCGGCCGGAATCGAGCTGGTAGCCGATCGCCGGCACCACGTGATTCGCGGGCAGCGGCGTCAGTTTGCGGCCGCCGACATCGACCGTCTTGCCCAGGGCCACGGCCTCGTAACGCAAAAACGGCTTCTGCGCATCCGGGATCTGGCTGAAATCCGGCCACAACTTCCAGTTGAAAAGATGCTGGCGCAGGACTTCCAGCGTCGGCTCTATGGCGTGCACGGTGATCGGCTTGTCGCGCATCCAGCCCACCGAATCGACCATGAACGGGATCGACGTCACGTGATCGAGATGCGAATGGGTCAGGAATACATGGTCGATGCGCGCCAATTCGTCGATGCTCAGGTCGCCGACGCCGGTGCCGGCGTCGATCAGGATATCGTGATCGAGCAGCATCGACGTAGTGCGCAAGTCACCGCCAATGCCGCCACTGCAGCCGAGTATCCGGAGTTTCATCGATGCCGTGTCATTTGGTCGTAAATGTGAACGCGCCGTCCCAGCCCTTGCCCGGCGGGTTCGCGCGCAAATAGGTGATCCGCTCCACGAAGGTGTGGCTGTAGAGCGGATTACCGGGAATCTGTTTCTGCAAATTAAACAGCTGCAACTCCGCCTGGTCCCAGTCCTGCGCCCGATACAGCCGCAAAAACTGGGTGTAAAGCTTGATTTCCTCGAGCTTCGCCTTGTCGACCTGACCCTGCATGCCGAACGGCTCAAAGATCGTCACCGCTTCGTCCTTGCCCTTCACGCGCACGCGATCGAGCTCGCGAAAGACGACATCCGGCACCGCGTCCTTGGTCCCTTCGCCGACTATGATATCAGCGCCATACTCCTTTGTGATGCCTTCGAGCCGGGACGCGAGATTTACCGCGTCCCCCATCACAGTATAGGCTGTCCGCAGCTTCGATCCCATGTTGCCGACGCTCATGCGGCCGGTGTTGAGGCCGACGCCGATGCGGATTTCAGGCCAGCCGCGCGCCTGGAATTCAGGCTTCAGTTTCTTCAGTATCTGGTGCATCTCGAGACCGGCCAGGATGCCGTTCCTGGCATGCGCCGGATCGGCGAACGGCGCGCCCCAGAACGCCATGATGCAGTCACCCATGAATTTATCAACGGTGCCGCGGTGCTTGTAAATGACTTCCGTCAGCGGCGTCAGAAACTCGTTCATCAGCTGTGACAGCTGTTTCGGGTCCAGCCCTTCGGAGATGGTGGTGAAACCGCGCACGTCGGTGAAGAGAACGGTCATCTCGCGCGATTCGCCTTCCATCGAGAAGCTCTCGGGATTGCGCGCCATTTCATCGACCAGTTCCGGCGGCACGTACTGGCCAAAGAGCCCCGTGATCTGCCGTTTGCCGCGCGTTTCGACGAAGTAGCCGTAAGTCATGTTGAGCGCAAACAGCAGAGAAATCAGCATCAGCCCCGATGCCAGCGGCAGCACCAGGTTGCCGACGTGAAACACCAGCAGATTCGTGAACAACACGGTCATCAACACCGCCAGCGTCACGAGCAGCGATTTCAATGGATTCAGCAGCGGCAGCAGCAGCGCCATCGCCAGGCCGGCGACCAGCAGCGACAAAAACTCGGCGCCGATAACATAGGGCGGCTTTTGCTTGATGTTGCGGTCGATCATGCCCGAGATCAAATTGGCGTGGACCTCGACCCCCGGATATACCGCTTCCACCGGCGTCGCACGCAAGTCCAGCAAGCCCGACGCCGTCGTCCCAACCAGCACGATCTTGCTCTTCAGGTCGTCCAACGCGACGCGCTCGTTCAGGACGTCCACGGCCGACACGTATTGGAAGCTTTTCTGCTTGCCGCGGTAGGGAATCAATGCCGTTACCGCTTCGTCCACTGGCACCTTGATATTGCCGACTTCCAGCCACTCCAGCCCGGAGTATTTCTTGCTGAGGATAAGCGCATTGTCACTGGGATATCCGGGGACGACATTCGGCATGCCGATCAGCATGCGCACCATGGCAAGCGAAAGCGACTCGTAATAGGCCCCTTTGTACTCCGCCAACATGGGCACTCGCCGCAGAATTCCGTCCGCATCGGGTTCCATACTGAAGTGGCCCGCGCTGGCTGCGGCCTTTTGAAATTCAGGCAGGTTTGCCGTGTGGCCCTCGAATTTGTAAAAACCGATATTTTTCCCGGTGAAGGTGCCTGAAGGCAGCACCGGCTGCGGTAATTGGCCTATGGTTGTAGCGGGCGCGCCGCCACTTTCCGCCGACCCGTAGTTGAAGGTGTAACCGAGCACAATGGCGCGGTTCCGCATGTGATTTGCAAAGATTTCGTCGTAATCGAGCTGTGGCTGGAGCTGCTTGAGCGCCGACTGAAAGCCCGCGACGTCCTTCATTTCCTTTTGGGCCAGTTGCTGCAGCACTTTGAGGCCCGAACTCTCGTCACGCTCCGCGAAGACGACGTCAATACCGACAATGGCGATTTGGTAGTGGTCGAACAATTTGTCGAGCAGCAGCGCCATGCGATCGCGCGGCCACGGCCAGCGTCCCTCGCCGCCTTTGTCCCTCTCGGCCAGGCTTTTGTCGTCGATGTCGAGAATGACGATGCGCGGATCGACGGTGCGCGGCATGGTCAGCGCCAGCCGCGTGTCATAAACAATTGCCTCGAGCCGATTTACCAGCGGCAGCTCGAAAGTCCAGCTGCCGAATCCCCATTTTGCGGCGTGGCCCAGAAATGCCAGCAGCAGGGCGAGGCCCAGACCAATGCGAACGATATTTTTTTTCAACCCGCCTCCTATGCGGCCGTCGGTATGGGGAAGTGTGCGCCGCTACCGCTCCCCAATGCAGTAAAACTTGTGTCCTTTGCGCTGGCGGCAGACGCCCCGCGCGCTGCGTGTATTTGTCGTGGCGCCCCAGCGGCGAGGTTGCCGCATGACGCCAGCGATCGGCTCATGGGTCGGGCGCTGAAATGTCGTGGGTGGAGAAACGGCCCGCTGGCTGCGCCCGAACAGGCGCCGCAATCTAGCCGTTCTTGAAAAAGAACTCCATTTTTACCCCCGCCAACTCTACCACGTCGTGGTCGTTGAGCTGGTGCGCCTGCGCATCAAGCACCTTGCCGTTAATGACCGGGAAATTGGCGCCCTCGACGTGCGTAATGAAGTAACCATGCGGACGGCGCGTAATCACCGCCACCTGCACGCCCGGCTTGCCCAGCGTCGTCAGGTTCTTGGTCAGCTCGAGTTCCTTACCCGCCGACGGGCCGGTCAAAATCTGGATGGCCGCGAGTTTTTCCGGCGCCTTGACAGCGGCAGCAGCGACAGCAGCTGCCGTGTTTGCCGGCGAAGGCTGGCTTTGAGTGGTCATTTGCGTTGCCGTAGGGCTGATCTGGGTATCACCAAAACTGCCGCCGCCCGGACCCGGCGGATTCATTTTGCCTATCGGCGCGCGGAGCACCATGGTTTTCTCGAAATCGGCGACCGACGCCGCGCCAGTCGGCGCTTCGCTGACAAACTTCAGCTTGTACTTGCCGATTTCGATCACATCGTTGGTCTGCAGAATGTGTTTCTTGACCGGGTTGCCGTTGACCAGGGTGCCATTGGTGCTGCCCAGGTCCTCGAGAAACGAATCGTTAAGGATGGTCACTATCAATGCGTGCTCGCCGCTGACGGCCAGATTGTCGATCTGGATGTCGTTGTGCGCTTTGCGGCCGATAGTGAAGCGCTCCTTATCGAGCGGAACTTCCCGAATCACCGCGTTATCCAAACTCATGATCAACTTCGCCATGGCAGTATCCCTGTAACCTTATTATCTAAACCACGCCTTGAATTTGGCTAACCATCCCGTGGGCACTCCAAAATCCTCAATCACCCGCACCAGGATTACCGATATATTGTCGCGCCCGCCGCTGTCATTGGCGAGTTGCACCAGCTGCGTCGCCGCCAGCGGCAAATTCGATTGCAGCATACTCAAGGTCGAATGGATGTCCTCATCCTGGACCATGTCGCTCAAACCGTCCGAGCACAGCAGGTAGATATCGCCGGGCTCGACGCTGTAAGTGTGGACTTCGGTCTCGACCTCCGGGTCGATACCGACCGCGCGCGTGACCAGATTCTTGTTCTGCGAGTAGCGCGCCTGTTCCTTCGTAATCATGCCGCTGTCGATTTGTTCCTGCAACAGCGAATGATCGCGCGTCACCTGTTCGAAAGCGTCGCCGCGCAGCCGGTAGAGGCGCGAGTCGCCGATATGGCCGACCGTCATGCGATTGTCGAAGAACAGTGCCACTACGAGGGTGGTGCCCATGCCCGCATATTGCGGCTGGCTCTTGGCGGTCTGGTAAATCGCGGCGTTTGCCTTGGCTGAATTCTCGCGCACGAATTTCTCGGCGAGCGTTTCGCCCGTGCTATCGATCGCGTGCGGCTCGTGGTTTTCGAGCGCCTGCTTCATTTCCGTGCTGAGCATGGCGACCGCGATGCCGCTGGCGACCTCGCCGGCGTTGTAGCCGCCCATGCCGTCAGCCAGCACCGCGAGGCCGATTTCAGCGTCGGTGCCGATGCTGTCTTCGTTATGCGAGCGCACCATGCCCGGATCGGTGGCGGTGACGACTTCGAGTGCGGTGCCGAGATTGACTATCATGATCGTTAGATTCCGATGTCGACGACGTCGGATTTCACCGCCGCGTCGCCGCCTTCCGCCATGCACGCCCTGATCACCTGCGCGAATTCATCGCCAGTCTGGTAGCGGTCTTCGGGCTGCTTGGCGAGTGCCTTGTTGATGATTTCAACCAGACACGGCAGCAGCGCCGGGTTGCGCGTCAGAATATCGACGTGCGGTTCGTTGGCGATTTTGAACATCAGTTGCGCCATCGAATCGCCCTGAAACGGCAGATAGCCGCAGGTCATCTGGTAGAGAGTCACGCCGAGTGAGAACAAATCCGAACTGCCCTGGATTTTCTTGCCCGACAGCTGCTCGGGCGACATGTAGCTCGGCGTGCCGAGGGCCATGCCGGTCTTGGTCTTGGATGAATCCGTGATGCGCGCGATGCCGAAGTCGGTGACTTTGACAGTATCGCTCTCGAGCTCGTACATGATGTTCGCGGGCTTGATGTCGCGGTGCACGACGTTGTTGGTGTGGGCGTACGACAACGCCTCGGCGACCCGTGCGATGATGCTCATGACCTTCGGCAACGGCAGCAGAACGTCCGGCTTGATGAACGGCGTAAGATCCTTGCCCTTCAGGAATTCCATGGCGATGTAGGCGAGATCGTGCTCTTCACCGGCATCGAATATCGTCACGATATGCGGGTGATTGAGGCGGCCGGCAGTCTCCGCTTCGCGGAAGAAACGGTCTTTTACGTCCTGCAGTTCGTCGGCATCAAACTCCTGCGACAACGCCATGGTCTTGATCGCCACCACGCGCCCGATTTTCGGGTCCTTGCCGAGATAAACCACGCCCATCGCGCCCTTGCCGAGTTCTTTCTCGACCTGGTAGCGGCCCAGCATCGGCTTCTCGACGCCGCCGCCCGGCAGGATCACGGTGCCGCCAGGATGTCCGCCGGCGCCGCCGAGTATGACCGTCTCGGACATCGCTTTGGCGCGCCCAACGCGCTCCGCGATGTCCTTGAACTTCGGGTTTTTCTCGGCGATATATTTGAACGCGTTTTCCGCCTTGTTGAACTGGCGCTTGCGCTCGTAGTCAAGTGCAAGGTTGTATATCAGATCGAGCACGGAATCGTCAGCCGGCAGCTTGCGGAAATAGTCGAACGCCATATCGAGCTGACCCTGCCCCTGGTAGCCGAGACCCAGCATGCGGTGGCTTTGGGCAAGATCAACATCCGAGCGCGCCTTGCTGCTTTCGGTAACAAGAAAACGTTTGGTGGTCAGCGCGAGATGGCCTATCAGGAGCAGCGTCACCGCCGCCATCAGCTGGATCCACATCAGTTGCGTTCCCATCAGCACGAAATGCGCAACCAGCAGGATGACGAACAACGATGCCGTGCAAATCGCCCCCATCCCCGCCTTCAACCGCGGCAGCAGCGCGATCAGGTAGGCCGCCACCAGCAGGAACACCAGCTTCTCAACCCATATGCCCCACGTCGGTGCGATGAAAAAATCTTCCTTCATGATGCTCGACACCGAATGCGCGAGGGTCTCCACCGGCGCCATGCGCGGCGCGACCGGCGTCACCTGAGAAATGCCGAGCCCGGTGGCGGTGGCGCCGATCAATACAATCTAGTCCTGGTACTTGGACGCCGGAATCTTGCCGGTGTAGACGTCGAAGAATGAATCGATCGGGAACGCGCGCTTGTCGCCGGAGTCGCTGTAAAAAAACGTATACATCCGCAGTTCGGGGTCGGTGCCTACGCGCAGCTTGCCGATGCGCACGTCTTCGCCCGGCTTGGCCTGGATGTCGGTAACCTGCAGGTTCAGATACTTCGCCACCAGCATCATCGACAGCGACGGGAAAAACCGGTCGTAATAGCGCACGATCAGGGGCTCGGTGCGCGTTGCGCCATCAACATCCTGCTGCGCGTTCAGGTGGCCTATGCCTACTGCGCTGGCGGTCAGTTCAGGGATCGGGTATGCGGGATTGATGCCGGGCGGCGGCAGGACATCGGCGTTCTTGTCCTTGATGAGTATCCCGTTCGCCGCGATATTGTCCGGCAGCGGCTTGTCGGGATTGCCCTGCGGCTCAAAGGGAAACTGCTGGAACACCATCGGCAGCAGCACGTTGTTCGCCTTCTTGAAACTCTCGGCCAGCCGCTGGTCGGTATTGAGGGCGCCGGACGCTTCCGCGAGCAGGGCCTCGAGCTTCTCGGCGTCGGGATCGTGGGAACCCTTGAACTTCGACGCGCCATACACCTCGTTCAACTTGTTGATGTACGCGAGCCCCGCATCAACCTGGGGCTCGAAAAAAAATGCCGTATAGCCTATCGTCTTCGCGCTGGCGTTGGCGTTGGACAGAATGTCGGTCATTTTGGCGTGCACGTCGCGCGGCCACGGCCAGCGACCGATGTTCGCAATGCTCTGATCGTCGATCGCGATGACCGCAATGCGATCGGAAGGCGCGCGCGACGCCGACCTCACCCCGAGGTCGTACGCTTTGCGCTCCAGGCTCTGGATCAGGTCGCCGCCGGATGCGATGAACAGCACCAGCGTAACCACCAATCCGAGAAACCAATCCGACTTCCAAAAGGACAAGTTTTTCATCCCAATTCCTATTTTTTATATTTTTATTCTAATGGGTTAACGACGAAGACTGAATCAGTTTACGGTATTTGCTGACAAGTATATGATTTTTTTCATAAGTGTGCCAAAACCCGCGATATCCCCCCTGATTCCACCCTTGCGATAAAGCACATTTTGCTTGCCCAAAGCGTAGTTACACAAGCAATGCCTGTGCCGGGGATAAGCCCGGCATCCGTTCTAACGTTAGTAAGCACTTGCAACAATGCCCTCGACAGGGCAAGTACCAACAAAAAGGCCACCGCTTGGGTGGCCTTTTCACGCAACAAATTTGAGCTGGCTTCAGCTGCCAAGCATGCTTCCCGCCTGCAGCCCGCCCGTCTGCGCAACCTCGCCGCCCGCCAGCTTCTTGCCGTCCTCGAAACGCGCCTTGAGCACCTCGACCATGCCGCCTTGGGCGGTGACCTTGAAGCTTTGCGCCGTCACGTCGGTGATCTCGCCTAGCTTGCCGGCAACGTCCGCAAAGCGCCGGAAGACCAGCTTGCGGGCGTCAAATATATGTAACTTTTTGCCGTTGTGCGTCGTCCATGCGCCCGGCGCGGGATTGCAGCCGCGTATCAGGTTGTAGACGTGGTCGATGGGCTTGGCCCAGTCTATTTTCGCCTCGGCACCGCGGCACCAGCCTTCGTAACTCGCCTGCGCCTCGTCCTGCACGATTTCCTGGTGCTTGCCGGCGACGACCAGATCCGCCGCTTCCACCATTGCGCTCACGCCCTGCGGGAACAAGCGGTCGAAATACACCGTGCCCAGAGTATCGTCCGCGCTGACCGGCGTCTTTTTCTGCAGGACGACGGCGCCCTCGTCGAGACCGTCCGACGGACGAAATATAGTCAATCCTGTCTCGGTTTCGCCTTTAATGATCGGCCAGTTGATCGAACTGGGGCCGCGGAACTTGGGCAGCAACGAGGGGTGGTACTGGATGGTGCCGTGGCGCGGAATATTGACGAATTCCTGCGGCGCAAATTGCAGCACGAAGGCCATGATGCCGATTTCGACGTCGGCCTCTTTCATCGCCTGCGCCGCTTCGGGTGCGCGCAGCGATTTGAACTGGTGGACCGTGATGCCTTTTTCCTGCGCCGCCACGCGCAATACGTCGGGCCGCGCGCCTTCCTTCTCGGGCGCGCAAAACACGGCTGCAACCGTGTCGCCGCGCGCGAGAAATGCCTCCAATACTGCTTTTCCGAAGTCCTGCTGTCCGATGATCGCGATTTTCATGGTGCCTCCGTTATTTCGTTTTCGGCGGCATCGAAAAAGCGCCGGCCTGTTTTTTGGTTGCAATCTCGGCATCGCTCAGACCGAGCACCTCTTTGAGAATCTCGTCGGTGTGCTCGCCGAGCGTCGGTGAGCGTTTGATCACCGCGGGCGACGCCGACAACTTGATCGGCATGCCGACATTGAACCACTTGCCGCGCTGGGGATGGTCGAGTTCGACCCACATGTCGCGGCCACGCACGTGCTCGTCATTGGCGAGGTCGGTGGTGCTCATGATCGGGCCGCAGGGCACATCCAGTGGATTCAGGATCGCCATCAGTTCGCGCTTGGTGTAATTCTCAGCGAACTTGTTGATCAGCGTCCACATCAGCTGCTGGTTCTTGCGCCGCTCGCTGATGGTGGCAAGCTGCGGATTTGCCGCCATGTCGGGCATGCCGACGTCCGGGCCGATACGCTTCGCGAGGCCGTCCCAGACGGCTTCCTGCACCACGACGTAGAGCCAGTCATTGGGGCCGTGCGGCTTGCAGTGGATGGCGTTGCCAAGCTGCCCGCCACCAGAGTCATTACCGGCGCGCGGCACGTCGCCCATATTCTGATAAGTCGGCACCGAATACTCTGACAGCCCGCCGTGGTTGAGCCGCTGGTGGTCGCGGAACTTGACGCGGCACAGGTTCATCACACCGTCCATCATTGCCACTTCGACGTACTGCCCCTGTCCCGTTTTTTCCGCCTGCCGCAACGCCGCGAGCAGGCCGATCGCGAGATGCAGGCCGGTGCCCGAGTCCCCGATTTGCGCGCCGGTGACAAACGGCGGGCCATCCGGAACGCCGGTGGTGCTCATCGCGCCGCCCATCGCCTGCGCCACGTTTTCGTAAGCCTTGAAATCGGAATACGGGCCGGTGGAGCCGAAACCCTTGATCGATCCCATCACGATCTTCGGGTTGATCTCGTGGATCTTTTCCCACGTGAAACCGAAGCGGTCGAGCACGCCGGGACCGAAGTTTTCCATGATGATGTCGCATTTCTTCAGCAGATCGACGAACACCTGCTTGCCTTCGGCGCTTTTCATGTTCACGGTGATCGAGCGCTTGTTGCAGTTCAACATCGTGAAGTAAAGGCTGTCGGCCTTGGGCACGTCGCGCAACTGGCCGCGCGTCGCGTCGCCGACCGGGTTCTCGAACTTGATGACGTCGGCGCCCATCCACGCGAGCAGCTGCGAGCAGGTTGGCCCAGCCTGGACATGCGTCATATCCAGAATTCGAACACCTTTCAATGCTTCCATTAGATCCTCACTCGTTATCGTTTCTCGCCGCGAGATGAGCGGCAGCAAGTCCGCTCGTACTCGCGGCAGCTTGAGCGGCGCGCTTCTCGCGTCCGCTCGAAGCGCTATTTCTTTTT